>JAQGNJ010000338.1 GCA_028291885.1 Ramlibacter sp.
GGTCTCGAACCCGGTGATGGACGTGGTCAAGGCCGAAGTGGTCCTCATCATCGGCGCCAATCCGACCGTCAACCACCCGGTGGCCGCCACCTGGATCAAGAATGCGGTGGCGAACGGCACCAAGCTGGTCGTGCTCGATCCGCGCGGCTCCGAACTGACACGCATGGCGCACCGGCACCTGAAGTTCAAGCCCGACACCGACGTCGCGATGCTCAACGCGATGATGCATGTGATCGTGCACGAGAACCTGGTCGACCAGGCCTTCATCGAGAGCCGCACCATCGGTTACGAAGAGCTCAAGGCAAACGTCGCCGACTACAGCCCGGAAGCGATGGCCCCGATCTGCGGCATCGACGCCGAGACCATCCGCTACGTGGCGCGCCTGTACGCCACCTCCAAGGGATCGATGATCCTGTGGGGCATGGGCGTATCGCAGCACGTGCACGGCACCGACAACGCCCGCTGCCTGATCGCTTTGGCGCTGATGACCGGCCAGATCGGCCGTCCCGGCACCGGCCTGCATCCGCTGCGCGGCCAGAACAACGTGCAGGGCGCGTCCGACGCCGGCCTGATCCCGATGATGTTGCCCGATTACCAGCACGTCTCCAATCCGCAGGTGCGGGCCAGCTTCGAGCGCCACTGGCAGCTGCCGGCCGGCACGCTCGACGACCAGCCGGGCCTGACCGTGGTCGAGGTGATGCACGCGATCAAGCACGGCGACATCCGCGGCATGTACGTGATGGGCGAGAACCCCGCGATGTCGGACCCGGATGCCAACCATGCGCGCGAAGCGCTGGCGGCGCTCGACCACCTGGTCGTGCAGGACATCTTCCTGACCGAAACGGCCTACCTGGCCGACGTGATCCTGCCGGCCAGCGCCTTCCCGGAAAAGAACGGCAGCTTCACCAACACCGACCGGCTGGTGCAGATGGGCCGCCAGGCCGTCAGCCCGCCCGGCGATGCCAGGCAGGACCTGTGGATCATCCAGGAGATCGCCAAGCGGCTGGACCTGGACTGGAACTACGGTCACGTCAGCGAAGTGTTCGACGAAATGCGCCTGAGCATGCCCAGCATCGCCGGCATCACCTGGGACCGGCTCGAGCGCGACCACGCCGTCACCTATCCCTGCACCAAGGAAGGCGACCCCGGCCAGTCCGTCGTGTTCGTCGAGGATTTCCCGCGCGAAGGCGGCCGCGCCCGCTTCGTCCCGGCGGACATCATTCCCGCCAACGAGCGCCCCGACACCGAGTTTCCGATGGTGCTGATCACCGGCCGGCAGCTCGAACACTGGCACACCGGCAGCATGACGCGCCGCGCCACGGTGCTGGACGCGCTGGAGCCGGATCCGGTGGCGCTGGTCCATCCGCTGGACCTGGCGGCCCTGGGCGGCAAGCCCGGCGACGTGGTGACGATCGAATCGCGCCGCGGGCAGGTCGCGCTGTATGCGCGCGCCGACGAAAGCTCGCCGCGCGGCGCCGTGTTCGTGCCCTTCTGCTACTACGAGGCCGCGATCAACCGGCTCACCAACGCAGCGCTGGATCCGTTCGCCAAGATCCCCGAGTTCAAGTACTGCGCGATCCGCGTCTCGGTCGGCGGCCAGGCGCCGGTGCAGGCCAGCTACGGCGGCGGCCAGGCGCTGGAGAACGCCATCGCGAACGCCGCCGCCTGAGTCCGGGGCCTGCCGCTCACACCGCGCCTGAAGTCGTAGCCCTCTCCACCAGGCGTTGGAGCGCCTGGAGCACGAGCTCGGGCTCGCTCGATTGCGGGAAATGGCCGCTGCGCTGCGCGACCAGCAGTTCTCCCATCGGCGAGAGCCGCGCCAGTTCCTGCTGGTGCCGCCGCTTGGCCGCCAGCGCCTCTTGCGGCACCAGCCAGCGTGGCGGCGCGCGGCCGCCGGTCACGACGGTCAGTGGAATGGCGGGAAAAGGCCCGGCAGCGTCGATCTGCGCCGCCGTCTCGTCCACCCATTTCAGTTCCGAATGGACGTTGTCGCGAAAGCGCTCCTGCGGCCGCTCGAGCAGGTTGCTCAATGCCTTGAGCAACTGGTTCTCGTGCTCGCGCAAGGCCTCGCGGTCTTTCGGGTGCGTCGCTTCGAGCAGCAGGCAGGCGCGCACTTCCTGCGGATGCGACCGGGCAAACAGGTTGGCGTAGAGGCCGCCCAGCGAATGGCCGACCAGCACATAAGGCGGCGCGACCGACGCATGGGCGAGGAGTTCACGCAGCGCGGCGACGATCGACGCGCCGCTTTGCCGCGAGCGTGGACGGTCGCTGCCGCCGATGCCCAAGCGGTTGTAGGCGAACACGGTGCCCAGGGATTCGATCCCGGGGAACAGCGCCGACCAGCCTTTCAATCCCACGCCCGCGCCGTTGATCAGCACCAGCGTCGGCCCGCCCTCGCGGCGGCGCAGCACGTACTCGAGCGTGCCCGATCCGGTGCATGCCGTCTGCCGGGGCCGCAGCACCCCACCGTCGAGCAGCGTCAAGCGCCGCCGATGCCGACCGTGACCTTGCCCGTGCCCTGGCACTCGGGGCAAGTGCCCGAAGCAAGCTTGCCGCTGCCGCCGCACCTGGGGCAGACGTCTTCGCCGGTGCCGGGCGTTCCGGGCGGTGCTTCATCGCCCGGCGCCATCGGCGCCTGCGCACCGGAGGGCTGCTTGCCATCGCCCTGGCCGGCGGGCTGGTCCGACCGGCCGGGCGACGACGCAGCGGCCCGCGACATGTCGACCGATGCGCCCGGGTCTTCCTCGCCGGCGACGGATTGGGACAGGTCCGGCGGCGGATTGCCGCTGCCCGCCGATGCGGGCGGGGCGTTGGACGAGGACGGAGTTGTGCTCATGGAACATTCATCGTAGGCAAGGGCCGCGACGCAAGCTGTAGGACGCAGCCGGATTCAGCGCCGGCTGCCATCGGCCTTCGACGTCGCCAGCAGCACCGGAACGGAGATACCACCACCGTGCCGTGCACGCACCTCGTCCAGGACCATCCGGAGGACATCCCAACCCGATCCCCGGGCTGCCGAACATCCCCTGCGTCCACATGCACCTGGAGCACCCGAACGGCGACACCATCACGACGCCGTGCATCCACCTCATGCCGGTGGTGCGGCGGGTGCCCGAGCTGAACCTGGTCTTCTATACCGCCGAGCCGGCGATCCAGGCCGAAACGATCGCCGCGGCCCAGAGGCTGAAGAACCTGGGCGTCAGCATCGGCACGCCGCTGCGGCCGCTGAACATCTTCAACCGCCCTCCGGTGCACGGCAATCCCGACGATGCGACGGACCCCTTCTGGAGCCACTACAACACCGCCTTCCATTCGATCCAGATCACGCAGCGGCCCGGACCGCTGAACGTTGCAGCGATGCGCGACACGCTGCACCACGAGATGGGTCACGCGACCCTGGGACACAGCCTGGTGCAGATCACCAACGAGGGCCAGGTCCACTCGATCACCACGCCGACGAGTCCGGGCGAGGCGATGAGCGAGGGCTGGGCGCACTTCGTCGCGCTGGCGATCCGCTTCGGTCCCGACGAGCCGAACCCGGCCTACTCGGGGATGCAATGGGGTGTCCGGGACGCCAACGTGCCGCGCAGCCCCGACATCGAATACAACGTGGGCTGCATGTTGTGGGACCTGCTGGACAACACGGTCGAGCCGCCGCGGCGCGGCCAGGCCGGCTTCGACAACCTGGCGCTGCAGTTCGGCGAGATGTTCCGGGTCTGCAGCCCCAC
>JAQGNJ010000032.1 GCA_028291885.1 Ramlibacter sp.
AAGCCGAACTTCTCGATCGCCCGATCCACCTGCTGCGGCGTCGCGCCTTCGTCCAGCAGGAAGCCGGCCTGGCGGCTGTACTGCTCGATCATGCGGTTGCCGATGAAGCCGTCGCAGACGCCGGAAACCACGGCCGTCTTCTTGATCTGCTTGCCCAGCGCCATCACCGTGGCGAGCACGTCCTTGGCCGTCTTCTCGCCGCGCACCACTTCGAGCAGCTTCATCACGTTGGCCGGGCTGAAGAAGTGCATGCCGACCACGTCCTGCGGCCGCTTGGTGAACGACGCGATCTTGTTCACGTCCAGCGTCGAGGTGTTGGACGCCAGGATCGCGCCGGGCTTCATCACTTCGTCGAGCTTCTCGAACACCTTCTGCTTGACGCCCATTTCCTCGAACACGGCCTCGATCACCAGGTCCGCGTCCTTGAGCTCGTTGTAATCCAGCGTGGTGGACAGCAGGCCCATGCGCTGGTCGTACTTGTCCTGCTTGAGCTTGCCGCGCTTGACCTGCGATTCGTAGTTCTTGCGGATGGTCGCGATGCCGCGGTCCAGCGCCTCCTGCTTCATCTCCAGCATCTTCACCGGGATGCCGGCGTTCAGGAAATTCATCGCGATGCCGCCGCCCATGGTGCCGGCGCCGATCACGGCGACGGACTTGATCTGGCGCCTGGGCGTGTCTTCCGGCACGTCGGGGATCTTGGACGCGGCGCGTTCCGCGACAAACAGGTGGCGCAGCGCGCGCGATTCGGGCGTGAACATCAGCGCGGTGAAGATCTCGCGCTCGTAGACCTTGCCTTCGTCGAACTTCTTCTTGGTCGCCGCTTCGACGGCATCGACGCACCTGGCCGGCGCCGGGAAGTTCTTCGCCATGCCCTTGACCATGTTGCGCGCGAACTGGAAGTACGCGTCGCCCAGCGGATGCTTGCAAGGCAGGTTGCGCACCAGGGGCAGCGGGCGCGCATCGGCCACCGAGCGCGCGTAGGCCAGCGCTTCTTCGGCCAGCGACTCGGCAGAGGCCGCCATCTTGTCGAACAGCTTCTGGCCCGGAAGCTGCGCCAGCAGCTCGCTCTTGACGGGGTCGCCGGACAGGATCATGTTCAGCGCCGTCTCGACGCCCAGCACGCGCGGCAGCCGTTGCGTGCCGCCGGCGCCGGGGATCAGGCCCAGCTTGACTTCCGGCAGGGCGACGTTGGTGCCCGGCGCGGCGATGCGGTAATGGCAGCCCAGCGCCAGTTCCAGCCCGCCGCCCATCGCGACCGAATGCACGGCCGCGACCACCGGTTTCGCGGAGTTCTCCACCGCCAGGATCACCGACAGCAGGTTGGGTTCGGCCAGCGCCTTGGGCGAACCGAACTCCTTGATGTCGGCGCCGCCGGAGAAGGCCCTGCCCGCGCCGGTGATGACGATCGCCTTGACCGAGGGATCGGCGTTGGCCTTGGCCAGGCCGTCGGTCAGGCCCAGGCGGGTTGCGTGACCCAGCCCGTTGACGGGCGGGTTGTTCATGGCGATCACGGCGACGTCGCCGTGAACTTTGTAGTCAGCCGTCATGCTGGGGTCTCCGGAAAATAAAAGAACGGTCGTTCTTTTTCGATTGTAGATTGGCTATGTTGCGCCGCAACGCAAGGTTTGTCACGGCTGTGACTCGTGTCCCCGCAGGCTGCTCAGACTTCCAGCCACTCCTTGCGGGTGTAGGCGTCGGCGCGCAGCGTGTCGGGCGTGCCCTGGAACACGATGCTGCCGTGGCCCATCACCAGTGCGCGGTCGGAAATGGCCATCGCGATGGTCAGCTTCTGCTCGATCAGCAGCACGGAAACGCCGCGTTCCTTGAGCTTCTTGAGGTACTCGCCGACCAGCTCGACGATCTTGGGCGCGAGGCCTTCGGTGGGCTCGTCGATGATGATCAGGTCGGGGTCGCCCATCAGCGTGCGGCACAGCGTCAGCATCTGCTGCTCGCCGCCCGAGAGCACGCCGGCTTCGGTGTGCTGGCGTTCCTTCAGGCGCGGGAACATCTGGTACATGTCGTCGAAGGACCAGCGTGCGTTCTTCGCCGCCGCCTTGCCCTTCTGCCCGAGCATCAGGTTCTGGTGCACCGTGAGCTTGGGGAAGATGTCGCGGTTCTCCGGCACGTAGCCGATGCCCAGGTGGGCGATCTCGTAGGCCTTCATGCCCAGGGCCTGCCGGCCTTTCCATTCGACCGACCCGGTGCAGTCCACCATGCCCATGATCGCCTTGGCCGTCGTCGACCGCCCCGAGCCGTTGCGCCCCAGCAGCGCCACGATCTCGCCCGCGTGCACCTCGAAATGCACGCCATGCAGCACGTGGCTCTTGCCGTAGAACGCGTGGAGGTTTTCAATCTTCAGCATGGGGAGGAATACGGGATCGGGGTCAAGGACGCAGAAGTCGCAGAGGTTTCGCAGAAGACGCAAAAGGGTTCAGGGGAATCATTTCAATATTGTCTTTTCTGCGTCTTCTGCGTAGTTTCTGCGTGTTCTGCGTCCGGATGTCCGCTTTTCAGTGCGCTCCGGCCTGGGCGTCGGCCACGTGGGAGCCGAGGTAGGCTTCCTGGACGCGGGGATTGGCGCGAACGGCTTCGGGAGTGTCGAAGGCGATGACCTCGCCGTAGACGACGACGGCGATCTTGTCGGCGAGGCCGAAGACAACGCCCATGTCGTGCTCCACCGTCAGCAGCGTCTTGCCCACCGTCACTTCCTTGATCAATTCGATGAAGCGCCTGGTTTCGCTCTTGCTCATTCCGGCCGTGGGTTCGTCCAGCAGGATGACGCTGGCGCCGCCGGCGATGGTGATGCCGATCTCCAGCGCCCGCTGCTCGGCGTAGGTCAGGTTGACGGCCAGCACGTCACGCTTCTTGTGCAGCTTGATCATTTCCATCAGCTGCTCGGCGCGCTCGTTCGCGTCGTCGAGGTCGGCCAGGAATTTCAGGAACGTGTACTTGTAGCCCAGGCTCCAGAGCACGCCGCAGCGCAGGTTCTCGAACACGCTCAGCTTGGGAAAGATGTTGGTGATCTGGAAGCTGCGCGACAGGCCCAGGCGATTGATCTCGAACGGTTTCTTGCCGTCGATCCGGTGCCCGTTCAGGAGCACTTGCCCGCTGGTGGGCGCGAAGCGGCCCGAGATCAGGTTGAACAGGGTCGACTTGCCCGCGCCGTTCGGACCGATCACCGCGATCCGTTCCCCGGCCTGCACCGCGAGGCTGGCGCCGCGGATGATCTCGGTCTTGCCGAAACTCTTGCGCAGGTCCTTCAGTTCCAGAGCCAAGGGATTCGATGCTGCGCTGCTCACAGGGCTTCCCTCCGCCTGGTTTCCTTCTCGATGAACTCCTGGATCTCGCCCCACTGGCGCACGAAGTGGCGCCGGGTCAGCTCGAACAGGCCCACGCCCGTGAGCATGACGAAGCCGGCGCCGAACCAGCTGTCCACGTCCCTGACATGGAGCAGGACGCCCATGAACTTCACCTGGTCGCCCTGCGCCGCGCTCAGCTGCAGGTGGTAGACCATCTCGATCATCGCCGCCGCGCCGAGCAGCCCGATGAATGCCGTCACCGCCAGCGCCAGGTAGCTGACCCACAGCTCCTTGAGGCGGCCGAACGATGCGATCCGCAGGTTCATCATGATCAGGCTCGCGATCCCGCCCGGCGCGTACATCACCATGAAGAGGAAGATCAATCCCAGGTACAGCAGCCATGCGGCCGTCAGCTCGCTGAACAGGACGAACGCCAGCACCATCAGGATGGCGCCCAGGATGGGGCCGAAAAAGAAGGTCGCGCCGCCCAGGAACGTGAACAGCAGGTAGGCCCCCGAACGGGCGGCGCCGACCACCTCCGCCGTGACGATCTCGAAATTCAGAGCCCCGAGCCCGCCGGAGATCCCGGCGAAGAAGCCCGCGATGATGAAGGCCAGGTAGCGGACCTTCTGCGTGTTGTAGCCGATGAACTCCACGCGCTCCGGGTTGTCGCGCACCGCGTTCAGGATCCGGCCCAGCGGCGTGCGGGTGAACGCGAACATCGCGGCCACCGAGACGAAGGTGTATGCGGCGATCAGGTAGTAGATCTGGATCGCCGGGCCGAAGCTGATGCCCATGACGGGCTTGCCGATCACGCGGTTGGCGTTGACTCCGCCCTCGCCGCCGAAGAACTCGGGGATCATCAGCGACATGGCGAACACCAGTTCGCCGATGCCCAGCGTGATCATCGCGAAGGTGGTGCCCGACTTCTTGGTCGTGATGTAGCCCAGCAGGATCGCGAACGCCATGCCCGCCGCGCCCCCCACCAGGGGAATGACGGACACCGGGATCGAGAGCGAACCGCCGGCGACCCGGTTGAGCGCATGGATCGCGAGGAACGCGCCCAGGCCGGTGTAGACGGCATGGCCGAAACTCAGCATGCCTCCCTGGCCCAGGAGGATGTTGTAGGAAAGGCAGGCGATGATCGCGATGCCCATCTGGGCCAGCATGGTCAGCGACAGGCCGCTGGTGAAGACCAGGGGCGCCACGACCAGAACGGCGGCGAAGCTGCTCCAGACCAGCCAGCGGCCGACGTTGAGCGGCTTGAATTCGTAGTAGTTCTTCATGGCTCAGCCGTCGCGCGTTCCCAGCAGCCCCCTGGGGCGGAAGATCAGGATCAGGACCAGGAACAGGTAGGGAAGGATGGGTGCGACCTGCGACAGCGTCGTCTTGACCAGCGAATTCCCCAGCGCCTCGGCACTCAGGGGGATCCCGAGTTGCGTCGCGAGCGAGCCGATCGAATAGTCGAAGGCGACGGCAAAGGTCTGGATCACGCCGATCAGCAGCGATGCGAGGAAGGCGCCACTGAGCGAGCCCATGCCGCCGACCACGACCACCACGAAGATCACCGACCCGACCGTCGCGGCCATCGCCGGCTCCGTCAGGTAGGTGCTGCCGCCGATCACGCCGGCAAGCGCGGCGAGCGCGGTCCCGGCGCCGAAGACCAGCATGAAGACCGCCGGCACGTTGTGTCCGAGCGCCTCCACGGTCTCGGGGTGCGTCAGGGCGGCCTGGATCACCAGGCCGATGCGCGTGCGCGTCAGCAGCAGCCAGACCGCCACCAGCATCACCAGGGCGATCAGCATCATGAAGGCGCGGGTGGCCGGGAACGGCGAGCAGACGACGCGGATCGCCGCGTCGGCGGACTTGCACATCTCGGCGGGAGCCGCGCCCCAGAGCAGGCTCAGTCCGTTGATCGAATGGTTGACGAGCGTGAACGCCGGCCCCTGCAGGGCGTCGGGCGGGCGAAACTCGACGGCGATGCGTCCCCAGACAAGCTGCACCACTTCGACGATCACGTAGGTCAGGCCGAAGGTGATGAGCAATTCGGGGACATGGCCGTATTTGTGCACCTTGCGCAGGCACCAGCGCTCGAACAGCGCGCCCATCGCGCCGACCACCAGCGGCGCCACGACGAGCGCGGGCCAGAAGCCGATCGTGCGCGACGTGCTGTAGCCGACATAGGCGCCCAGCATGTAGAAGCTGGCGTGGGCGAAATTCAGCACGCCCATCATGCTGAAGATCAATGTCAGCCCGGAGCTCAGCATGAACAGCAGCAGGCCGTAGCTCAGCCCGTTGAGCATCGAGATGATGAAAAACTCCATGCGCTAACCGTTTTCCATGAATCATGCAGACATAAAAAAGCCGGGATGCGGGGCCATCCCGGCTTTGCTTGGCGCGACGATCAGCCGCCCGACGGACGCTTCATCTGGCAGCTGGTCGGCGTGCTGGACACGTAGCTCGGATACTCCTTGACCGGGGCCAGCGTCATGCCGGTGTTTTCCGGGCTGTACCGGAACTTCTGGTCGGCCTTCTGCCAGACCGTCACGTACAGCGGCTGCTGCAGCTGGTGGTCGGCCTTGCGGATCTCGACTTCGCCGTTGAAGCTCTTGACCTTGAGGCCTTCCATCGCCGCGGCCACCTTCACCGGATCGGTGGACTTGGCCTTGGCCATCGCCGCGCCCAGGGTCTCGAAGATGCGGATGGTCGCGGCGGTGTAGAAATCGTCCTTGTACTTGTCCTTGAACTCGGCCTGCCACTTGCCCATCTGGCCGCCCATGTTGTAGTGGTTGTAGGACACCTGGTAGACACGGCCCGCGGCATTCTGGCCCAGGGCCGTGGGGGTTCCCGTCACGCCGGCGTAGTAGGTGAAGAACTTGCCGTTGAAGCCGCCCTCGTTGGCGGCCTTGATCAGCAGCGACAGGTCGGACCCCCAGTTGCCGGTGACCACGGTGTCGGCGCCGGAAGCCTTGATCTTGGCGATGTAGGGCGCGAAGTCGCGCACCTGCGCCAGCGGATGCAGGTCTTCGCCCACGATCTGGATGTCCGGCCGCTTGCGCGCCAGCGTGTCCTTGGTGTACTTGGCCACCTGCACGCCGTGCGAGTAGTTCTGGCCCAGGATGTAGACCTTCTTGATGTCCTTCTGGTCCATCATGAAGCTGGAGAGCGCCTCCATCTTCATGGATGTATCGGCGTCGAAGCGGAAATGCCAGAAGCTGCACTTGCTGTTGGTGAGGTCCGGATCGACAGCGGCGTCGTTCAGGTACAGCACCTCCTTGCCCGGGTTGCGCTCGTTGTGCTTGTTGATCGCATCGAGAAGCGCCAGGGCCACCGAGGAACCGTTGCCCTGGATGATGTAGCGCGCGCCCTGGTCGATGGCTGCCTTCAGCGCATTCAGGCTCTCGGCCGGGCTCAGCTTGTTGTCGATCGTGGTGACCTCGAACTTCACGCCCGCCGGATTGCCCGCGCCGCTGAACTTCTCGGCGAAGAACTGATAGCCCTTGGCCTGGCTCACTCCCACCGGACCGAGCAGACCGGTCAGCGGGTCGATGCGCACCATCTTGACCGTTTCGCCCTTCTGGGCCAGGGCCATTCCGCTCGCCGCCATCAGGGCGGCCACGGCCACCAGTTTCAACGCACGCTTCATCGATGTCTCCTTGGTTGTCTGACAAGGCGCAGGGTACAAGTTTTGTGCATCGCAGCGCTCAGGGATTGCCCCTAAGCAGGCCCGCAGCTATCGCGCACGCGACACACGCGCCGCGTGCGCCGCGCGTGCATCAGCTGTTGGGCAGCTTGTAGTCCTTGAGCTGCTCGCGCAGCCGGGTCTTGAGCATCTTGCCCGTGGCGCCCAGCGGGATGGCGTCGACGAAGATCACGTCGTCGGGGATCTGCCACTTGGCGGTCTTGCCCTCGTAGAACTTGAGCAGCTCCTCGCGCGTTACTTGCGCGCCCGGCTTCTTCACCACGGCGACGACCGGGCGCTCGTCCCACTTCGGGTGCTTCATGCCGATGCACGCCGCCATCGCCACCGCCGGGTGCGCGACGGCGATGTTCTCGACGTCGATCGAGCTGATCCACTCGCCGCCGGACTTGATCACGTCCTTGCTGCGGTCGGTGATCTGCATGTAGCCCTCGGCGTCGATGGTCGCGACGTCGCCGGTCGGGAACCAGCCGTCCACCAGCGGATCGCCGCCCTCGCCCTTGAAGTATTCGCGCACGATCCACGGCCCCTTCACATACAGGTTGCCGTAGGTCTTGCCGTCCCAGGGCAGTTCCTGGCCGTCGTCGCTGACGATCTTCATGTCGACGCCGTAGATCGCCCGCCCCTGCTTCAGGCGAATCTTCATCTTCTCCTCGGGCGGCAGCTCGAGGTGGCGGTTCTTGAGCGTGCACAGCGTTCCCAGCGGCGACATCTCGGTCATGCCCCAGGCGTGCAGCACCTCGACGCCGTAGTCGTCGTTGAAGGCGGTGATCATGGCCGGCGGGCAGGCGGAGCCGCCGATCACAGTGCGCTTGAGCGTGGAGAAGCGCAGGTTGTTCGGCTTCATGTGGCCGAGCAGCATCTGCCAGACGGTGGGCACGCCGGCGGCGTAACTGACCTTCTCGGCCTCGATCAGTTCGTAGATCGACTTGCCGTCCATCGCCGGGCCGGGGAACACCAGCTTGCATCCGGTCAGCGCGGCGGAGTACGGGATGCCCCAGGCGTTGACGTGGAACATCGGCACCACGGGCAGCACCGCGTCTCGGGCCGAAAGCGCCATCACGTCGGGCAGCGCGGCGGCATAGGCGTGCAGTGTCGTGGAGCGATGGCTATAGAGAGCCGCCTTCGGGTTGCCGGTCGTGCCGCTCGTGTAGCACATGCTCGACGCCGAGTTCTCGTCGAACGTCGGCCAGTCATACGTCGTGGGCTGGCCGCCGATCCAGTCTTCGTAGCTCACCAGGTTGGGCACGCCGCTGTCGCGGGGCAGCTTGTCGGGCTCGCACAGCGCCACGTACCGGCGGATCTGCGGGCAGCGCGCGTGCACGGCCTGCACCAGCGGCAGGAAAGTCAGGTCGAAGCAGAGCACCTGGTCTTCGGCGTGGTTGGCGATCCAGGCGATCTGGTCCGGATGCAGGCGCGGATTGATCGTGTGCAGCACGCGGCCGGAACCGCTGACGCCGAAATACAGTTCCAGGTGGCGGTAGCCGTTCCAGGCGAGCGTGGCGACCCGGTCGGAGAACAGCAGGTTCGTCGCGTCCAGCGCGTGGGCGACCTGGCGCGAGCGGCGCGCCACCTGGGCCCAGCTGGAACGGTGCAGGTCGCCTTCGACCCGGCGCGAGACGATTTCGGCGTCGCCGTGGTGGCGTTCGGCATGCTGGATCAGGCCGGAGATCAACAGCGGTTGGTTTTGCATCAGTCCCAGCATGGGGGTGCTCCTTTTCGATGTTCTGGTGGGTCGGGAAGTCCGGATTGTGCTCGGACGCGCGGCAAGTGTGCCGCCTGGCGCGCCGGCGGCGCAATCGTGGAAGTCCTAGTGCGGCGGCGGCGCAGGTGGGCCTGCGCCGTCGCGCCTCAGGCCGGACGCTGGAAGCGGCTGAAGTAAAGCCAGACCGCGGCGCCGGAGCCGACTTGCGATTCGATCTCGATCGCGCCGCCGATGGACTGCATCACCCGAAAGCAGAACATCAGGCCCATGCCGTTGCCGCCGGAAGCCGCGCGCGTGGTGACCGGTTCGCGCGTCAGCCGCGCCAGCACGTCGGGCGCGATGCCGGGGCCGTTGTCGACGAAGCGGATCCAGGGCCGGGCCGGCCCGCGCACCGGTGTTTCCAGTCCGAGCTCGATCCGCAGCCGCGGATTGGGGCGGCCGCGCAGCACCAGCAGCGCATTCTTGGCCAGGGTGCACAGCACGAGGTAAAGCAGGTCGCGCCGGCCGGGCAGCATGAAGTCCTCGGCGAGCTCGCTGTCGATCCACGAGCGCTCGTCGTCCTCGAACGGGTATTCGTCCAGCAGGCTGCGCACCAGGCTCGCGGCGCTGACGCTTTGCGGCGGGGCGCCCGGATAGGCGTCGCGCGCGGACTGGACGAACGTCGACACCAGCGACTGGCAATACAGGGCGCGGCGCTCCGCGCTTTCGAGCGCGGCGATCAGCTGGCCGGGATGGTCCTCCTGGAACTGCACGATGCCCGCGGGCGTCCCCGGCCCGGCCGGCTGGTGCCGCACCGCGACCGCGTTCACGTAACCGCGCACGGTCGCCAGCGGCGTGTTCAGTTCGTGGGCGAGAAAGCCCAGGGTTTCCCGCATCGCCGCGACCCGGCTTTCGTTCAGGGCGCGCTCCAGGGCCTGCGAGCGGTGCAGCGCCAGCGCTTCGCGCAGCGCCTCCCGGGTCGGCGCCTCGTCGAGCGGCTTTTCCAGGATGCGCAGCACCTTGCCCTGGTTGACGGCGGCGATGGCGACTTCCTTCTCGGCGTAGGCGGTCGCGAGCAGCCGCACCAGGTGGCGGAAGTCGCGCTGCACGGTCCGCAGCAGGTTCATGCCGTCCTGTTCCGGCATCCGGTAGTCGGTCACCAGGACCGCGAACTCATGGCCGCGGTCGGCGAGCAGGGACAGCGCCTCGCTCACGCCGCTGGCCGTGACGACCGTGAATTCGTCGCCGAAGGTCAGTGCGAACCATTTGCGCGAGGTGGCTTCGTCGTCGACGAAAAGAATCGAGCGTGCTTCTTGCAGCGCTTCTGCTGGCACCATGGACTGCGGCTCCTAAATGGCGGGGGTGCGGGATTGTTCGCGGCCGTATGCGGCCAGGGCGTGGTCGGTCCGCACGGCCAGCGCCCGGATCTGCGCCAGCCAGCCGTCGACCGTGGGCCAGCGGCGCTCTTCGACCATCGGCACGTAGATGCGCCGCACCAGCTGGTGCAGGGCCGCGGCGCCGGCTTCTCCGCTCATGCCGAGCAGCGAATGCAGCGCCTCCAGGCCGTCGTGCAGGTCCTGGCGCTGCGCCGCCGCGTCCAGCCGGTCGATCAGCCGCGCCGCTTCGGGGAAATAGTCGCTCAGGAGTTCCTCCAGCATGCCGATGCGGCGGTAGCTTTCCAGCCGCTTCAGGTCCAGCAGGTCGGCGCTGCCGCCGCCGCCCGCGCCCGGCGTGTCGGCCAGGGGCGCCGGCGCCGGGCGGTCCAGGCCCGCCCTCAGGAGCTGCCGGTGCTTCTCGTGCAGCACGTCGGCCTCGACCGGCTTGGTCAGGAAGGCGTTGATGCCGGCAGCCTGCGCGGCGGCGACGGTCGCCGCGTCCGAGTGGGCCGTCAGCGCGATGATGGGGACGTCGCGCGAAGCCAGGTTGCTGCGCCGGATCTCCTGCGCCGCTTCGAGGCCGTTCATGCCGGGCATGTTCACGTCCATCAGGATCGCGTCCCAGTCGGCGCGGCTGCGCAGCAGGTCGAGCACCGCCTCGCCGTGCGCCGCCTCCGTCACCTGGACTCCGGCCTGGTGCAGGTATGCCGTCATCGCCTTGCGGTTGTACGGGTTGTCGTCGGCGAGCAGCACCTGGCGCCCCGCCAGCATCGCGTCGGCGGACGCGCCGCGCGACGCGGGATGTTCCATCGCGTGGACCAGCGCCTGCACCAGAGGCAACTGGGCGCAGGGCTTGCTGACGAAACCGTCCATGCCCGCCTTCTGGGTCTTGACGCTGGCCAGGTGCGCCGGCTCGCTGGTGTAGGCGACGATGCGGACGTCGCGATTGACCGGCACCTCGCCGGCGCGGATGCGCTCGGCCAGGGCGTAGCCGTCCAGCACCGGCATGTTCAGGTCCAGCACCAGCAGGTCGTACTTCTGGCGGGCCAGCAGCTCCAGGGCGCGCCTGCCGTTGGCGGCCTCGTCGACCTGCACTTCCAGCAGCCTGAGCTTGTGGCGCGTCGTGGTGCGCAGCGCCGCGTCGTCGTCCACCACCAGCAGGCGCTTGCCGCGGAAGATCGCGCGGGCCTTCTCCAGCGCGGCGCCGCTGTGCGCCTGGGCTTCGGCCGCACTGATCGGCGGCAGCCGCATGGTGAACTGCGTGTACTCGCCCAGGGTGGAGTCGCAGCTGATCTCGCCGCCGAAGGACCGCATCACACGCTGGCAATACGACAGGCCCAGGCCGGTGCCGCCGGCCTTGCCGGCCGAGCGGAACGGTTCGAACATGCGCGACAGGATCGCCGGCGCCACGCCCGGCCCGTTGTCGCGCACCCGCACCTGGTGGCCGTCGATGGTGATGGTGACCCGGCCGTCGTCGCGCAGCGGCAGGTAGTACAGCGCGTTCTTGATCAGGTTGAACAGCACGAACAGGTAGGCCGTCTCGTCGCCGCGGAAGCTGAAATCCTCGATCACCTCCACGCTGACGCGGGCGCGGTCCGCGTCGCTTTCGTAGCCGTATTCCTGCACCGCCTTGCGGGTGGCGTCGGCGGCCGACAGGAAGGAGAAGGACGCGCTGTCCAGCGGCTTGGCGCTGACCTCGTCCAGCGTCATCGCGATCACCTGCAGCCCCCTGCTCACGGCCACTTCGCTCTCCGCAAGATGGCGATAGAGCGCGTCCACCTGCCGCACTTCCAGCGTTTGCGGCTGCGGCGTCGTGCTCGGCTGCGGCAGCGCCTGCTGCATCCGCTCCAGGTTGTGGCGGATCTGGCTGAGCGGATTGCGCATCTCGTGCGCGATCGAGCCTGCCAGCGCCTGCGTCGCGCGCAACTTGCGCTCGGCGTCGATCTGTTCGGTCGAGAACTTGAACAGGTTGCCGCCGACGAGGATCAGCGCGTAGGCCGGCAGCTGCGCGATCACGTCCATCGGGATGCGCGGAACCGGCGCCGTCACATAGTAGAAGGCGGAGGCGGCCGCCGTCCCGAGGGCGAGCATGACCAGGGTGTTGCGCCAGTCGGTCACCAGCACCAGGAACGACAGGATGATGAAGGTGTTGGAAATCGCCGGCATACCGCCGCCGCGCAGCAGCGCCGTGTACACCGTGAAGCAGGGCAGGCAGGTGACGAGCACCACGTAGGAGTAGCTGATGTAGTGCTTCTTCCACGACTCGGGCCAGCGCTCCTTCAGCGCCAGCCCCGAGTACAGGACCAGCGCCACGGCCCTGACGACCAGGTCGTCTGCCATGCTGGCCCCCGGCCTGGTGAAGCGGATGAAATAGAACAGCAGCGTCGACACCGCGCCGACGTAGCCGACGTATTTCAGGCGCGACGGCCCGTAGGCGTGGTAGATCTTGTAGTGCTCGAACAACCGGCGCCACAGGTTCATCAACTCATCTCCAGCTCGGGTTCGCGCCGGACCGCGAGTTCACACTGCGCCAGCAGCTTTTCTTCCTCGTTGCCGGCCAGCGCCATCAGCACGCCGGACGCCTTGCCGTGGATGAGAGAGAGCGACTGGTCGCCGTTTTCGCATGCATCCTTGATGATGACAGAGCAGCCCAGCCGGCGGTAGAGCCGGGCCAGCACGGGCGTGCAGACGGCGAACACGTTCTCGATCCGGGTGGTGCGCAGGAGATGCAGCAGGGTGACGAACAGGCAGCGCTTGAGCACCTCGGGGCCGGCGCGGTATTCGGGCGCCAGCACCAGGCGGCCCACCTCCCAGCTGGCGTCGTAGCAATGGGCGGGAAGAAGGGACTGTCCGTCCAGGAGGGCTTCGCAGGGCGCGAGCCCCTGGTTCATCGGAATGAGGCGGATGGTGCCGATGAATGCGCCGCGGCACTCGAAAGCCGCGACAAAGCTCGCCTCGTCTCTTTTTTTTCGCGCGCGACGAAAGCCGGGTCTGCCCCGGAGGCGGCGACCAGCTGGATCTCGTTGCGCAGGTGGACGATGCCGGCGATCTCGTCGGCGGTCTCGAGATGGCGAAAGCTCAGTTCCGAAAGCGGCACGTCGAGCCGCGTGTCGATCCTGGCTGCCGGCACCGGCGGCTCGGGCTCGCAATGCCGCTGCACCAGCTTCGGCTGCAGCAACTGGGAAAACAGCGCCGGCCCCGCCGATTGCGCCTGAAAAGCCGAACTGGCCTCGACCTGAAGATGCATGCTCATTTTATGTACGCCCCCTTGATTCACTGCAGGTGCGGCGCCGGCCTTGTCAGGCCTGATCCGCCGCCTTCTCGCGTCAATTATTAAACGGTTGGTTGTCTTTTGTTAAGCCCGCCCGAGTCGCGAAAACCACAGTTTGCTTGCAATTCGGGAAAGAAGCCCTGCCGGGCGCTTAGGGAAGATCCTAGAGCCCCGGTCCGACGCGATGTCCCTGCCGGAGCGGCGCGGGGGCCGGCGCGGGACAATGGGCGCATGGACGAAGCTCTCATCGCGCCGGAAGCCGCCGACGTCCCGCTCGGCCTGCGTTGGCTCAACAGTTTCGCGGCGCTGGGCCCCGCCTTCTTCACCGAGCTGCGGCCGACTCCCCTGCCCTCCCCCTGGCTGGTCGGACTGAACTCGCGGCTGCTGGATGAGCTGCAGCTGGACCGGGCCTGGCCCACATCGCCCGAAGGCATCGACGTGCTGACCGGCAACCGCATTGCCCAAGGAAGCCGGCCGCTGGCCAGCGTCTACAGCGGCCACCAGTTCGGCGTCTGGGCCGGCCAGCTCGGCGACGGCCGCGCCATCCTGCTCGGCGAGATCGACACCGCGGCCGGGCCGCAGGAACTGCAACTCAAGGGTGCCGGTCGCACGCCCTATTCCCGCATGGGCGATGGCCGCGCCGTGCTGCGCTCGAGCATCCGCGAATACCTGGGGTCGGAAGCGATGCAGGGCCTCGGCATCCCCACGACCCGCGCGCTTGCCGTGACCGGTTCGCCGGCGCCGGTGCGGCGCGAAGAAGTGGAGACTGCCGCGGTCGTCACCCGGGTGGCGCCGAGCTTCATCCGCTTCGGCCATTTCGAGCATTTCGCCGCCCGCGACCAGACGGCGCAGCTCAAGGCGCTGGCCGACTATGTGATCGACCGGTTCTATCCGGGTTGCCGAACGACGGAGAAATTCGCCGGCAATGCCTGCGCCGCCTTGCTCGAGCAGGTCAGCGAGCGCACGGCGGCGATGGTCGCGCACTGGCAGGCGGCGGGCTTTTGCCACGGCGTGATGAACACCGACAACATGAGCATCCTGGGGCTGACCATCGACTACGGGCCGTTCCAGTTCCTGGACGCATTCGACCCCGGCCACATCTGCAACCACAGCGACGAGCAGGGCCGCTATGCCTTCAACAAGCAGCCCAACGTCGCCTACTGGAACCTGTTCTGCCTCGGCCAGGCCCTGCTGCCGCTGATCGGCGACCAGGAGCTGGCGCTTGCCGCCCTCGAGTCGTACAAGACCGTCTTCCCGCGGGAGCTGGAAGCGCGCATGCGGGCCAAGCTCGGCTTGCAGACCGCGGCCGATACCGACCGGGAGCTGATCGAAGCCGTGCTGCGCCTGCTGGCGAAGGACCGCGTCGACTACCCGATCTTCTGGCGCATGCTCTCGCGGCATGTCGCAGGCGAGCCGGGCGACCCGGTCCGCGACCTGTTCCTCGACCGGGAAGGCTTGGACGCCTGGCTCGATGCTTACTCGCAGCGGCTGGGATCGGGCGATCGCAGCGCCGCGGCACACGCGATGCTCAGGACCAATCCAAAATACGTCCTGCGCAACCATTTGGGCGAACTGGCGATCCGGCAGGCGAAACTTGGCGACTTTGCAATGGTCTCAAGCTTGCTGCGCCTGGTTCAATCCCCATTTGAAGAGCATCCGGAGCACGAGACGCTTGCCGGATTCCCGCCCGACTGGGCTTCCAACATCGAGATCAGCTGCTCGTCATGACCTACCCTGTCCAGAAAACCGATGCCGAATGGAAAGCCCACCTGGCTTCCAGGGGCGCCGAACGCGGCGCTTTCGAGGTGACACGCCACGCAGCCACGGAAAGGCCCTTCAGCGGCAAATACGACGCCGTCTGGGCGGACGGCAGCTACCACTGCATCTGCTGCGGCAACAAACTGTTCGACTCCACCACGAAGTTCGACGCCGGCTGCGGCTGGCCCAGCTTCTCCGAGGCGGTTCCCGGCGCGATCAAGGAGATCGTCGACCGCAGCCATGGCATGGCCCGCACCGAAACCGTTTGTGCACAATGCGGCGCCCACCTGGGCCACGTGTTCCCGGACGGCCCGGCGGACACCGGCCTGCGCTATTGCATGAATTCCGCTTCCCTAGCCTTCACGCCCGACAACAAGAAACCATGAAACTGCTGCTCGACTTCCTGCCCATCATCCTGTTCTTCATCGCCTTCAAGGTCTGGGGGATCTACGTCGCGACGGCCGTCGCCATCGTGGCCACCATCGCCCAGATCGGCTGGCTGCGCTACAAGACCGGCAAGGTCGAGCCGATGCAGTGGATCAGCCTCGGCGTGATCGTCCTGTTCGGCGGGGCGACCATCGTGGCCCAGAACGACACCTTCATCAAATGGAAACCGACGGTGCTGTACTGGTTGATGGCCGGCACGCTGGCGGCCGGACAACTCATCTTCCGCAAGAACCTGCTGAAGTCCCTGATGGGATCGCAGATGCAGCTGCCGGAAGCGGCCTGGCGCGTCACCAACTGGAGCTGGATTCTGTTCTTCACGCTCATGGGCCTGCTGAACCTGTGGGTGGCCTTCAACTTCGACACCGACACCTGGGTCAACTTCAAGCTGTTCGGCGGGCTGGGCCTGATGGCGGTGTTCGTGGTCGGCCAGGCGCTGTACCTGGGCCGGTACATGAAGGCCGACGAGGCGGCCAAGTAGGAGCCGCCATGTCCACCGCAATCACGGCGGCGGCGCTCGAGCAGCGGCTGCGGGAACTCCTGGCGCCGACCTCGCTCGAAGTGCTGGACGAAAGCGCTGCCCACGCCGGCCATGCAGGGGCGGACGGCAGCGGTTTCGGCACCCATTTCAGGGTGCGGATCGCCTCCCCCCTGTTCCAAGGAAAACCCCGCGTGGCGCGACATCGCCTTGTGTATGATGCGCTGCAAGAATTCATCGACCGGGGGCTCCATGCCCTCGCGATCGAAACGTTCTGACCGTCTCTTGTTCTCGACCTCCAGGGAAAATCCCATGAAAAAACACCTCCTCACGGCTGTCGCCGCGGCCGCTTTCTGCGCCGCCATCCCGGCGTTCGCCCAGAACCTCGCCATCGTGAACGGCAAGCCGGTCCCCAAGGCCCGCGCCGACGTGCTGGCCAGCCAGCTGGCCAAGGCCGGCCGCCCGATCACGCCGGAGATGACCGGCCAGATCAAGGACGAGGTGATCTCGCGCGAAATCTTCATGCAGGAAGCGCAAAAGCGCGGCCTCGACGCCACCGACGACTTCAAGGCGCAGATGGAACTGGCGCGCCAGACCCTGCTGATCCGCGAGCTGTTCACCGAATACCAGAAAGGCAATCCGGTGACCGACGCCGAGATCAAGGCGGAGTACGACAAGTTCGCCGCCGCCAATGGCGGCAAGGAATACAAGGCCCGCCACATCCTGGTCGAGAAGGAAGACGAAGCCAAGGCGATCATCGCCAGCCTGAAGAAGGGCGGCAAATTCGAGGACATCGCCAAGAAGCAGTCCAAGGACCCGGGCTCCGGCGCGAACGGCGGCGACCTCGACTGGGCCAACGCCAACAGCTACGTTCCCGAATTTTCCGGCGCCCTGGTCAAGCTCAACAAGGGCCAGGTCACCGACGCACCGGTCAAGAGCCAGTTCGGCTACCACGTGATCCGTCTGGACGACACCCGCCAGGCCCAGCTGCCCAAGCTGGAAGAGGTCAAGCCCCAGATCGCCCAGCAGCTGCAGCAGGTCAAGATGACCAAGTTCCAGGAAGACCTGCGGGCCAAGGCCAAGGTCGAATAAGCACGGCCGGCGTGCAGAAAAAAAAAGGCGCCGCGCGGCGCCTTTTTTTATTTGCGTTTCGCAGCTCGCCCCGGCGGCTTGCCGGCGGCGGCCACCAGTTCCTGCTGCCGCTCCTTGAGCTGCGCGCCGAGCGCATCCAGGTCCACCTCGGCGATCCGGGCCTTGGGGAACAGTTCGCAGCGCTCTTCCTTCACGTGGTGCTCGATCGCGCGGTTCAACTGCGCGACCAGTTCGTCCATCGCGGCGTCCGCGGCCGGCATCTGCTGGATCTGCGCGATCAGCTCCTTGGCTTGCTGGTGTTCGGCTTCGGCTTCGTCGAGCAGCTGCGGCTCGTCGATGGCTTCGCGCAGCGCCGGGTAGAAGATCTCCTCCTCGATCTGCGCGTGCACCGTCAGCTCGCCGCAGATCGACTGGGCCAGCGCCAGCTTCTGGGCCGCGGCGCTGTCGCCGCCGGCGAACGCGAGCCGGGCGTATTCGACGAACAGGTGCTTCACCGCGATGTGGTCCGCGTCGAGCAGTTCGCAGGCATCCTTGTCCACAAGGGTCGTCATGGTCGTGTCTCCGGATTGGGTGGGTTTGGCTTGCATGTGGACTCAGACCATCGGAGGGTCCATCTCGCGGCCGAAGTGGCGGTGCTTGGCCAGCGCCTGGACGAAGGCGTTGGCCGCATCCTGCGCGCTGTCCGCCTCGGCCAGGATCAGGCCGGTCCCGCCCTGCGCCTGGCTCTTGTCCATGCTCACCGGCACACCGGCCTGGGCCAGCAGCGCGCGCGATTCGCCGAACACGAGGATGGTCTTGCAGTGGCGGAACTGGTCCCGGATGAATTCCGCCGTGTGGCCGTCCTGGGCCAGCGCGGCGACGGCTTCGGCGCCGTCAGGCAGCACCAGGCCGTCGAACAGAAAGCCGGGCTCGTTCTCCAGGGAGGCGTCGGCTTCGAGGCTCTCGCCGCTGGCGGTCTTCATCGGACCGATGCGCGGCCCGACCAGGCGGCCCACCGCACCCTGCTCCGCAAGGGCGGCCTGCACCGCGGCGACCGCTTCGCCTTCGACGCCCGGGGCGATCAGCAAGGCGACCTTGCGGCCCTTGATCGAGCCGTCACCCGGGCGGGCCAGCAGCGACAGCGCCGGCGACCTGGTCACTTCCGGCGCCGCCGGGTTGGCCAGTGCCAGCGGCATGGGCGCCGGCAGCGGGTCCATGCCCAGGCCATCGGCCACCTTTTTGGCCAGCTCTTCGGACGCATTGCGCAACGAAGACACCATGCGCTCGCGGATCGCCGGCACGGTCACCTTGGACAGCTCGAAGCGGAAAGCGTTGGCGATGTGGTCCTGTTCGACCGGGCTCTGGCTTTCGTAGAACAGGCGGGCCTGCGTGTAGTGGTCGGCGAACTTCTCCGGCTTGGCCCGGACCTTGTCCTGCTCGCGTTCGCGCATGCGCAGCGGCACCGAGACGAAGCCTTGCGCGGCGCCGGCCTGGAACGGGCAGCCGCCGGCCAGCGAGTTCGGCTCGTACGAGACGCGGCCGCGGTGGATCGCCTGGCGGTGGAAGCCGTCGCGCTGGTTGTTGTGCACGGGCGCGATCGGCGCGTTGATCGGGATCTCGTGGAAGTTCGGCCCGCCCAGCCGGGTGAGCTGCGTGTCCACATAGGAGTGGATGCGGCCGGCCAGCAGCGGGTCGTTGGTGAAGTCGATGCCCGGCACGACGTGCGCCGTGCAGAAGGCGACCTGCTCGGTCTCGGCGAAGAAGTTGTCCGGATTGCGGTTCAGGACCAGGCGGCCGACCGGCTGCAGCGGGAGGATCTCTTCCGGGATGATCTTGGTGGCGTCGAGGATGTCGAAGCTGAACTGCTCGGCCTGCTCCTCGGAGAAGACCTGCACGCCCAGTTCGTATTCGGGATAGGCGCCGGCCTCGATCCGCTCCCACAGGTCGCGGCGGTGGTAGTCCGGGTCGGCGCCGGAGATCTTCACCGCCTCGTCCCAGACCAGCGAATGCGTTCCCGCGACCGGGGTCCAGTGGAACTTGACGAACACCGATTCGTTCGCGTCGTTGACGAAGCGGAAGGTGTGGACGCCGAAGCCCTGCATCGTCGCGTAGCTGCGCGGGATGGCGCGGTCCGACATCACCCACATCATCATGTGGGTCGACTCGGGCATCAGCGAGATGAAGTCCCAGAAGGTGTCGTGCGCGCTGGCAGCCTGCGGCATCTGGTGGTGCGGCTCGGGCTTGACGGCGTGGACCAGGTCGGGGAACTTCATCGCGTCCTGGATGAAGAACACCGGGATGTTGTTGCCGACCAGGTCCCAGTTGCCTTCGTCGGTGTAGAACTTGACGGCGAAGCCACGCACGTCGCGCGCGGTGTCCTTGGAGCCGCGCTCGCCCTGCACCGTGGAGAAACGCACGACCACCGGCGTGATCTTGCCGGCCTCCTTGAAGGGGGCGGCCTTGGTCAGATGGGTGAGCGGCTGGTAGCACTCGAAGAAGCCGTGCGCGCCGGAGCCGC
>JAQGNJ010000038.1 GCA_028291885.1 Ramlibacter sp.
TCGTCTCCTTGACAAACATGCGGCCGCCACGGCGGACCGCCTTGTGGCTCGGCACACCTGCGGTGCGCAATCCACGGTAGTCCTGGAGGCGAGCCTCCTCAAGTTGTCAAGCCATCTTGTCTAGAGGGCGCAAACACCGTGCAGCCACGAAGAGCGATATCTGCGTGATCTGCGGCGTCGGGGCTGCGGACACCGTTGACCACGTTCCACCCAAATGCTTCTTCAAGGGTGTGGAGAACGCGCAGCTTCGGACGGTTCCGGCTTGCCGTTCTTGCAACAATGGTGCTTCGGTCACCTTCTTAGCAGGTCGACGGCAAACCCAGGAATTTCGCCATGACGACAGCTCTCCTCATCATCGATGTCCAGCAGGGCCTGTGCGAAGGGCCAAACGACGCGTTCGAGTCGCAGCAGGTCATCGCCCGCATCGACGAGGTGTCCGGCAAGGCCCGTGCCGCGGGTGCGCTCGTCATCTTCATCCAGCACGAGGGGAAGTCCGGATACCTCGAGTACGGCACGGACGCCTGGCAGCTTGCCCGCGGCCTTCACACCGAACCCACGGACTTGCGTGTGCGCAAGACCACCCCGGATTCCTTCCATCGCACGGAGCTGGAGGTTGTCCTGAAGCGGCACGCCGTGACTGATCTCGTCGTCTGCGGCATGCACACGGAGTTCTGCGTGGACACGACGACGCGCAGGGCGCTGGCGCTCGGCTATCCGGTTGTCCTGGTGGAGGACGCGCACACGACCGCGGGCAACGAGCACCTGTCCGCTGCGCTGGTGATCCGGCACCACAATGCGACGCTCGCGAACATCAGCAGCTTCGGGCCAAGGGTTCGCGCCGTTTCCACCGGCGACTTGCGGATCGGCGGATCGGCGCTTGCGTCCTGAGGCGATGAAGCGCTCTGGCTCGGCCGCCTCGCAGGCTTCGTGCCGCCGATGGCTTGAGCTCAGGGATTGATCCAGACGAGCGCTCAGGCAGAATCGTTGCGGGCGGCGCGAGAGCGAAGCGGCGCGGTGTGGAACCGGGAGATCACGATGAAGTACACAGGCAGCTGCCACTGCGGCAAGGTGGCGTTCGAGGTCGAAGGCGAGATCCAGGCCTTGACCGAATGCAATTGCTCGATCTGCTCGCGCAAGGGCGCGCTGATGTGGTTCGTCGCGCGCGACAGCCTCAAGCTCCTCACGCCCGACGAGAACGCCTCGACCTACCGGTTCAACAAGCACCTGATCCGCCACCGCTTCTGTGCCGCCTGCGGCATCCATCCGTACGGCGAGGGCGTCGACCCCAAGGGCAACCGCATGGCCGCGGTCAACGCCCGTTGCCTCGAGGGCGTGGACCTGGCCTGCATCCCGGTGCAGCAATTCGACGGCCGCTCGATGTGACCAGGCGGCTGGCGAAGCTGGCCTGGGCCAGCCCCTGTTCGGCCGTCGGCCTGGTGTTCGCGGCAGTCGTTCTCCTGCTCGGCGGCCGGGCACGCCCGGCCGGCGGCACGCTCGAAGTGACGTTCCGCGACAGCGAGGCGGCCCTCGGGCGGCTCGCGCGCTCGCTGCAGTTTCGCGCGATCACGCTGGGCCACGTGATCATCGCCGCCACCGGCCAGGAGCTCGACGGCCTGCGGGCGCACGAAAGGGTCCACGTCCAGCAGTACGAGCGCTGGGGCATTGCCTTCTTCGTTGCCTATGCCGCGTCCAGCCTCTGGCAACTGCTGCGGGGCCGCCGCGCCTACTGGGACAACCACTTCGAGATCGAGGCCCGCAGCCGCAGCGCCGGCCCGCGCGGCGGCAGCCGGAGTGCGTGACCGATGTGACGGTGCAGGGCGCCGCTTCGCTCGGGAAAACCCGCTCCGGCGGGCCCCGGATTCCGTGAAACCATGACTTTTCCCTCTTGCGCACGGCGGTGCGGGAAAGCCGGTGACTCCATGCAGGATCAGCGAGGCAGTCCTTCCCAGCAAGACCGGCGCCGCGCCGGCCTGAAGTCGCTGTCGCTTGCGCCATGACCTCTCCCGCACAAGACCCATGGCCGGCGTTGCCGCTGCAAGCGTGGCAGGAGACCCTTGCGACGCTGCACATGTGGACCCAGATCGTCGGCAAGATCCGGCTGGTGCAAAGTCCCTGGACCAACCATTCCTGGCACGTGGCGCTGTATGTGACCAGCCCCGGCCTCACCACCTCGCCGATCCCGCACGGCAACCGCAGTTTCCAGATCGACTTCGATTTCATCGGCCACGAGCTGGTCCTGCAGGCCAGCGACGGCCGGGAGGCGACCATGGCGCTGGAGCCGCAATCGGTGGCGGCGTTCTACTCGCGCCTGATGCTCGAGATGGACCGCATGGACCTGCATGTGGAGATCCGCCGCAGGCCCTGCGAAGTCGCGGATCCGCTGCCCTTCGACCAGGACGAAGTGCATTGCGTGTACGACGCGGCCGATGCGAACCGCTTCTGGCGCGTGCTGGTGCAGTGCGACCGGGTGCTCAAGCGCTTTCGCGCCGGCTTCTCCGGCAAGTGCAGCCCGGTGCATTTCTTCTGGGGCGCGCCCGACCTGGCGGTGACCCGGTTCTCGGGCCGGCCGGCGCCCAGGCATCCGGGCGGCGTTGCGAACCTGGCGGACTGGGTGGTCCAGGAAGCGTATTCGCACGAGGTGAGCAGCTGTGGCTTCTGGGCCGGCGGCGGCCCGGTTGCCTACCCCGCCTTCTATTCCTACGCCTACCCCGAGCCGCAGGGGTTTGCACAGGCCCGCGTGGAGCCTGCGCAAGCCTTCTACAGCAAGGAGCTGGGCGAGTTCGTCCTCGCGTACGACGCGGTGCGCGAGTCGCGGGATCCGGACGCGACCCTGCTGGCTTTTGCGCAATCGACATTCGACGCCGCGGCGGCGCTCGCCCGCTGGCCTGGAGCACCGCAATGGATCCCTGGCTGAGCTTTCACGCGCCGACCTTCATCTACGTGAAGATCCCGGTCCCAGGCGGCATCGAAAGCGAAGACCGCAGCCTGGACGAAGCGATCGACCGCGCGCTGGCGGCCGGAGCATTGGGCTCGGTGCTAGGCTGGGGCAGCTCGCTGGGCGAGCGGACGGCCGACGGCTCGAGGCCGGTCGCCTTCCATCGCATCGACGTCCAGGTCGACGATCTGGATGCAGGGCGTGCGGCGCTGCACGGGCTGCTCCCGGGGCTGGGCGTCCCGGTCGCGACCGAACTGCACTACGTCGTGGACGACAGGCACCTGGTCGACGTCTACGAGGGGCCGGGCTGGCGTTTTTCGCAAGCGGCGTGACGATGACGACAGGCCCGCAATAATCCGGCCATGGAAACAAAGTGGCTGGAAGATTTCGTGAGCCTGGCGGAGACGCACAGTTTCAGCCGTTCGGCGCAGCTGCGGCACGTCACCCAGCCGGCCTTTTCGCGCCGCATCCAGGCGCTGGAAGCCTGGGCCGGCACCGACCTGGTGGACCGCAGCTCCTATCCGACGCGGCTGACTCCGGCCGGCGAGACGCTGTACGCCCAGTCGCTGGAAATGCTGCAGGCCCTGCAAAGCACCCGCGCCATGCTGCGCGGCTATTCGACGGCGGCCCAGGACGTGATCGAGTTCGCCGTCCCGCACACGCTGGCGTTCACCTTCTTCCCGGCCTGGGTGTCGAGCCTGCGCGAGAAGTTCGGGCCGATCAAGAGCCGGCTGATCGCGCTCAATGTCCACGACGCGGTGATGCGACTGGTGGAGGGCGGTTGCGACGTGCTGATCGCCTACCACCATCCTTCCCAGCCGCTGCAGCTCGATCCCGGCCGCTACCAGATGGTGACGCTGGGCCAGGAGGTGCTGTCTCCCTATTGCAAGGCCGATGCGGCGGGCCAGCCGCTGTTCCGGCTGCCAGGAAGCGCGAGCGAGCCGCTGCCGTACCTGGGCTACGCGCCGGGCGCCTACCTGGGGCGGGTGACCGAGCTGATCCTGAAGCTGGCCGGCACCGCGATCCACCTGGACCGGGTCTATGAAACCGACATGGCCGAAGGCCTGAAGGTGATGGCGCTCGAAGGGCACGGCGTCGCCTTCCTGCCGCACAGCGCCGTGCGCAAGGAGCTGCGCAGCCGCAAGCTGGCGAGCGCCGCGCCCGCCGGCATGACCGGGCTGGAGCTGACGATGGAAGTGCGCGCCTACCGCGAGCGGCCGATGGGCAAGGAAGCGCCCAAGGGCGCGGCGCAGGCGCTCTGGGCGTACCTTGCGCAGCATGCGGGCGCAAAATGAGCGGCATGAGCACAACTTTCCGGATCGAGCACGACTTCCTGGGCGAAAAGCAGATCCCGGCCGACGCGTACTGGGGCGTGCACACGGCGCGCGCGGTCGAGAACTTCCCGATCTCCGGCACCCGCATCTGCGCCATGCCCGACCTGATCGTCGCCTTCGCCCACGTGAAGAAGGCGGCGGGCCGCGCCAACAACGAACTCGGCGTCCTCGACGACAAGCGGCTGTTCGCGATCCTGTGGGCCTGCGAGCAGCTCGCGGCGGGCCGCTTTCACGACCAGTTCGTGGTGGACGTGATCCAGGGCGGGGCCGGCACGTCGACCAACATGAACGCCAACGAGGTCATCGCCAACCTGGCGCTGGAAAGGCTGGGGTTCGAGAAGGGCCGCTACGACGTGCTCCACCCGAACGACCACGTCAATGCCTCGCAGAGCACCAACGACGTCTATCCGACGGCCGTGCGGCTGGCCCTGTGGTCCGGCATCGACCGGCTGCTGGTGTCGATGGCGACGCTGCGCGCCAGCTTCGAGGCCAAGGCCCTGGAGTTCGAGCGCGTGCTCAAGATCGGCCGCACCCAGCTGCAGGACGCGGTGCCGATGACGCTGGGACAGGAATTTTCGACCTACGCCGTGATGCTCGAGGAAGACGAGGAGCGGCTGCGCGAGGCCCGCGCCCTGATCCAGGAGATCAACCTGGGCGCGACGGCGGTGGGCACCGGCATCAATGCGCCGCACGGCTACGCGGAGCTGGCCGTGCGCCACCTGGCGCAGGAAAGCGGCATCCCGGTGGTGAAGGCCAAGAACCTGGTCGAGGCGACGCAGGACACGGGCGCTTTCGTGCAGCTGTCGGGCGTGCTCAAGCGGGTGGCGACCAAGCTGTCCAAGACCTGCAACGACCTGCGATTGCTTTCGAGCGGTCCTCAGGCGGGCTTCGGCGACATCAAGCTGCCGCCGCGGCAGGCCGGCTCGTCGATCATGCCGGGCAAGGTCAACCCGGTGATTCCGGAGGTGGTGAACCAGGTCGCCTTCGAGGTGATCGGCAACGACGTCACCGTGACGATGGCCTCGGAGGCGGGGCAGCTCCAGCTCAATGCCTTCGAGCCGATCATGGGCTGGAGCCTGTTCAAGAGCATCGAGCACCTGTCCAACGCCTGCCTCACGCTCAAGACCCATTGCGTCGACGGCATCGAGGCCAACCACGAGCTGCTGGCGCGCCGCGTGCGCGAGTCCGTCACCCTGGTCACGGCGCTCAATCCGATCATCGGCTACGAGAAGGCCGCCATGATCGCCAAGACCGCCATCGCCACCGGCCTGCCGATCGACGAGGTCGCGGAGTCGCTGGGCATCATGACCCGCGCTCAAGTCGAGGCCCTGCTGGTGCCCGAGAAGCTGACGCAGCCCTTGCGGCCGGAAATCTGAACGGGCCCGCAGGCACAAAGCGTGCTTTTGGGAATGGCATGCAATCCGTCTAGGGATTTGGAGGGTAAACACCCAATCTCCTGCCCCTAGAATTTGCTGCTCAGCATCGACCGATCCTCACAGGAGATTTTATGAAAAAGCATTTGTTGGCGTTCGCCCTGGCAGCCGCGGCAACCAGCGGCGCCTTCGCCCAGGCCGGCGACACGCTCGCCAAGGTCAAGGCCTCGGGCGAGATCACCATGGGCGTGCGCGATTCGTCGGGCGCCCTGTCCTATACCCTGGGCGACGGCAAGTACGCGGGCTTCCACTACGAGCTGTGCCAGCGCATCGTCGGCAACGTGGAAAAGGCCGTGGGCAAGAAGCTCACCGTCAAGTACCTGCCCGTGACCTCGCAGAACCGCATCCCGCTGGTGCAGAACGGCACGGTGGACATCGAGTGCGGCTCCACCACCAACAACGCCACCCGCCAGAAGGACGTCGCCTTCGGCCTGACGACCTACGTGGAAGAAGTGCGGATCGCCGTCAAGGCCAACTCCGGCATCAACACGCTGGCCCAGCTCAATGGCAAGAAGATCGCCACCACGACGGGCACC
This sequence comes from Ramlibacter sp., assembly GCA_028291885.1. Classification (GTDB taxonomy): domain Bacteria; phylum Pseudomonadota; class Gammaproteobacteria; order Burkholderiales; family Burkholderiaceae_C; genus Ramlibacter. Next base: position 6,239 of record JAQGNJ010000038.1, read on the forward strand.
ACCTCGGTGCAGTTGCTGCGCAAGCACGAACGCGCGCAGAACGTGAACTTCAACGAGGTGTTCGGCAAGGACCACGCGGAAAGCTTCCTGCTGCTCGAGTCCGGCCGCGCCGACGCCTTCGTGATGGACGGCCAGATCCTGGCCGGCAACATCGCGACCTCCAAGAACCCGGCGGACTACAAGATCGTCGGCGAGGTGATCAGCGTCGAGCCGATCGCGATCATGCTGCGCAAGGACGACCCGGCTTTCAAGAAGGTCGTCGACGATTCCCTGCGCGACCTGATGAAGAGCGGCGAGATCGCGAAGATCTACGACAAGTGGTTCGTCCAGCCGATCCCGCCCAAGAACACGCGCGTCGGCCTGCCGGCCAGCGAGGCGACCAAGGCGGCATGGGCCAACCCCAACGACAAGCCGCTGGAAGACTACCTGAAGAAGTAAGAGCAGCGCAGCCCACAAAGACCCCGCCCCCGCTCTTGCCCGGGCGGGGTTTGTGCTCCAAGGTGGCTCGACAACGCCGCCGGCGGCTGCGACAAGATCGATTTTGTTGGGGAACCCTCTATGGCATGGGATTGGCAGGTTTTCTGCAAGAGCACCGACGAAGGCACGGTGCTGGCCACTTGCCTGGGCAAGGGCAGCGAGATCACGTACCTCGAATGGATGCTCCATGCCTGGGGCTGGACACTTTCCGTCGCTGCCTGCGCCTGGGTCATCGCCATCCTGGTGGGCGGCCTGGTGGGCACCCTCAGGACGCTTCCGGACAGCCCCTGGATCGTGCGCATCGCGAACGCCTGGGTGGAGCTGTTCCGCAATATCCCGATCCTGGTGCAGCTGTTCCTCTGGTACTTCGTCGCGCCCAAGATCTTCCCGCCGATGCAGGCGGTTCCCGGCTTCCTGCTGGTGGTGTTCGCGCTCGGCTTCTTCACCTCGGCGCGGATCGCCGAGCAGGTCCGCGCCGGCATCCAGGCGCTGTCGCGGGGCCAGCGCTACGCCGGCATGGCGGTCGGTTTCACCACCGCGCAAACCTACCGCTACGTCCTGCTGCCCATGGCGGTGCGCATCATCCTGCCGCCGCTCACCAGCGAGTCGATGAACCTGCTGAAGAATTCGTCGGTCGCCTTCGCGGTGTCGATCGCGGAGCTCACGATGTTCGCGATGCAGGCGCAGGAGGAGACCTCCCGCGGCATCGAGATCTACCTGGGCGTGACGGCGCTCTACGCGCTGTCGGCTTTCGCGGTGAACCGCGTCTTCGCCTTCATCGAGAAGAAGGTGCAGATCCCGGGCTTCATCGTCGCGGGCGGCATGGGCGGGGGCCACTAGCGTATGGGCAACCTGGACCTGACCTTCATCAACTGGGACGTCATCGGCAAGTTCGTCCTCAACGGCTTCTATTTCAGCCTCACGCTCACCGTCGTCGCCACGGTCGGCGGGATCCTGCTGGGGACGGTGCTGGCGCTGATGCGGCTTTCGGGCCGCAAGTTCCTGGTGCTCCCGGCGACTTTCTACGTCAACGGGATGCGATCGGTGCCGCTGGTGATGGTGATCCTGTGGTTCTACCTGCTGGTTCCGGGCCAGTTCTATTCGTACCTGCCCGGTGGCACCGGGAGCCGCGCCGAATATTCGGCGTTCATCACCTTCATCGCCTTCGAAGCCGCGTATTTCAGCGAGATCATGCGGGCCGGCATCCAGTCGATCCCGCGCGGCCAGGTGTACGCGGGCCAGGCCCTTGGCATGACCTACGGCCAGAACATGCGCCTGGTCGTGCTGCCGCAGGCTTTCCGCAACATGCTGCCGGTGCTGCTGACGCAGACCATCATCCTGTTCCAGGACACCTCCCTGGTCTATGCCATCGGCGCCTACGACCTGCTCAAGGGCTTCGTCACGGCGGGCAAGATCTACGGCCGGCCGGAGGAGGCCTACCTGCTCGCCGCCGTCGTCTATTTCGTGATCTGCTACGCCCTGTCCTTCATGGTCAAGCGACTGCAGATGCGCATCGCCATCATTCGGTAGTCAGGAACAAATCATGTCCATGATCGAAATCAGGAACGTTTCCAAGTGGTACGGGCCGGTGCAGGTGCTCACCGACTGCAACGTCAACATCGACAAGGGCGACGTGGTCGTCGTCTGCGGTCCGTCGGGATCCGGCAAATCGACGCTGATCAAGACGGTGAACGCGCTCGAGCCGTTCCAGAAGGGCGAGATCTACGTCGACGGCATCGGCCTGCACGACCCGAAGACGGACCTGCCCAAGCTGCGCAGCCGGGTCGGCATGGTGTTCCAGCACTTCGAGCTGTTCCCGCACCTGTCGGTGACGGAGAACCTCACCATCGCGCAGATCAAGGTGTTGAACCGCACGCCCGACGAGGCGAAGGAGCGCGGCCTGAAGATGCTCGACCGGGTCGGCCTGATGGCGCACAAGGACAAGTTCCCCGGCCAGCTCTCGGGCGGCCAGCAGCAGCGCGTGGCGATCGCCCGCGCGCTGTCGATGGACCCGATCGTGATGCTGTTCGACGAGCCCACTTCGGCGCTCGATCCGGAGATGGTCGGCGAGGTGCTCGACGTGATGGTGAAGCTGGCCAGGGAAGGCATGACCATGATGGTGGTGACGCACGAGATGGGTTTCGCGCGCAAGGTTGCCAGCCGCGTGATCTTCATCGACGTCGGCGGCCGCATCCTGGAGGACTGCTCCAAGGACGAATTCTTCGCCCACCCCGAGAACCGCCAGGCCCGCACCAAGGATTTCCTCAACAAGATCCTGGCCCACTGAATACGGGACCAAGGACGCAGAAGACGCGCAGCTTGCGCAGACTCGCCTTCCGCTCCCGCTTTCTCAGCGCTTGCGCGCGGCGATGGACTTTTCGGCGGTGGTGACCAGGTCGGCGCCGATCTGGGTCTTCCACTTGTCGTAGACCGGACGGGTGGCCTTGACGAAGGCTTCGCGCTCGGCGGGGCTCAGTTGCGTGACGGTCACGCCCATGCCGCCCAGTTCCTTGAGCAGGGGCTTGTCGGCCTCGGCGAGGCCCTTGCGGGAGAGGGCGACCTGCTCCTTCGCCGCGTCGAGCGCGGCCTGGCGCACGATGGCCTGGTCGGCCGGCGTCCAGGAGGCCCAGACCTCCTTGTTCACCACATAGATCAGCGGGTCGGCGATGTAGCCCCACATCGTCAGGTACTTCTGGCCCACGGTCGGCAGCTTGGAGGCGATGAAGATCGACAGCGGGTTCTCCTGGCCGTCCACCGCCTTGCTGGCCAGCGCCGGCTGGGCGTCGGCCCAGCTCATTTGCGTCGGGTTGGCGCCCAGGGCGGTGAAGGTGTCCAGGAACAGCGGCGAGCCGACCACGCGGATCTTCATGCCCTTGAGGTCCTCGGGCTTGCGGATCTCCTGCTTGCTGTTGGAGATCTCGCGGTAGCCGTTCTCGCCCCAGGCCAGGGGCAGCACGCCGGCCTGGTCGATCGCCTTGAACAGGTCCCTGCCGACGTCGCCGTGCGTCAGCGCGTCGACGGCGGCGTAGTCGGGCATGAGGAAGGGCATGGAGAACAGGTTCAGCTGCTTGACCTGGGGCGACCAGTTGATCGTGGAGCCCACGGCCATGTCGATGACGCCCTGGCGCAGCGCGGTGAATTCGCGGGTCTGGTCGCCCTGCACCAGCGAGACACCGGGATACAGCTTGATGTTGATGCGGCCCTGCGTGCGCTCGCGGACCTTGTCGGCCCACAGCTCGCCGCCCTTGCCCCAGGGGAAGGCCGTGCCCACCACCAGCGACATCTTGTATTCGGGCTTGTAGGTCTGGGCCGGCGCCATGGCCGAAGCCGCCAGGGCCGTCGCGGCGAGCGCGAACTTCAGGAAGGAACGTACTTTCATGCTTTGAGTCTCCTCGGGTAAAAAAACGTCGGGTTCAGTAGCCCAGCCGCCGCGGCAGCCAGAGGGCGAGTTCGGGGAAGGCGATGACGAGCACCATCACGGCGAACATCGAGACCAGCATCCAGCCGACCCAGCGCACGGTCTCTTCCATGCGCACGTTGGCGATGCGGCAGGACACCATCAGGTTCACCGCCAGCGGCGGGGTGAACTGGCCCAGCGCCACCTTGAGCGTGAGGATGACGCCGAACCAGACCGGGTCCCACTTGTAGTGCTGGACGATGGGCATCAGCAGCGGCACGAAGATCAGGAAGATCGACACGCCGTCCAGGAACATGCCCACGGTGACCAGCATCAGGATCAACAGCGCCAGCACGCCGTATTCGCCCAGGCCCGAGTTGACGATGGCCCGCGTCACCGGGTCGATCACGCCCAGGGTGGACAGCGAGTAGGCGAAGATGCCGGCCAGCGAAACGACCAGCAGGATGACGGCGGACAGCTCGCCCGACTCGCGCAAGATGACGAAGAGGTCGCGCACCTTGATCGTGCGGTGGATCACCATGCCGACGAACAGGCCGTAGAAGACGGCGACGACGGCCGCCTCCGTCGGCGTGAACCAGCCGGCGCGCATGCCGCCCAGGATCAGCACCGGCGCCGCCAGGCCCCAGATCGCGTCGACGAAACTCCTGAGCAGGGGCGGGCGCGGCAGGCTGCTTTCCAGGTGGCCCATCCCGTGTTTGCGCGACAGCCAGACTGCCGGGACGATCAGGGCCACGCCGGCCAGGATGCCGGGGATCATGCCGGCGGCGAACAGCGCCGGCACGGACGCGCCCGGCACCAGGACCGAGTAGACGATGAAGGCGATCGAGGGCGGGATCAGGATGTCGGTCGCCGCCGCCGCGCCGACCACGCTGGCCGAGAACGACGCCGGGTAGCCGGCCCGCGACATGGCAGCGATCATCACGCCGCCCACCGCCGCCGCGTTGGCGGGGCCCGAACCCGAGATGCCGCCCAGGAACATCGCCACCATGATCGCCACCAGCGGCAGCATGCCGGGGCCGCGGCCAACCAGGGCGATCGCGAAATTCACCAGCCGCAGGGCGACGCCGGACCGGTCGAAGATCGAGCCCACGAGCACGAACATCGGGATCGCGAGCAGCGGATATTTGCCCAGGCCGGCGTAGAAGTTCTGCGGCACGGCCAGCAGGCCGAACCACTGGGTATCCGCGTTCGCCAGCGCGATCGCCGCGGCGCCGGCCAGGCCCAGGGCCGCGCCGATCGGCACGCCCGCCAGCATCATGACGATGAAGGAGACGAACAGCAGGGTCGCGATCATGGCGCCCGGCCTTCGCGGCTGCGCCGCACGAACAGGCCGAGAGCGCGCAGCGCGATGGCCAGCGAGACCACGGGCAGCCAGATCGAATACCACCACTGGGGAACGCCGATGCCGGGCGAGGTTTCGCCGAACTTGTAGTCGTCCCAGACGATGCGCACGCTCAGCACCGCGATCACGCCGAACAGCAGGGCCACCATCAGGGCGCCGAACTGCGCCAGCCGCCGCCGCCGCGCCGGCGAGCCGGCCTCGGCGAAGTACTCGATGCGGATATGGCGGTCGCGGGCGACGGCGGCCGACCCGGCCACCAGCGCCAGCAGGATCATCAGGACCACCGAGAACTCCTCGGTCCAGGCGAACGAGGAGTTGGTGAAGTAGCGCACCAGCACGTTGGCGAAGGTGATCAGCGCCAGGGCCGCCATGATCAGGACGGTGAGCCAGTCCTCGATCGCCAGCGGGACGCGGGTCGCTTCGTCGGTGGTTTCGGGCGGGGGTGCGGCGTTGTCCAGCAGCGGGCCGGACTCGGGAGGATGGGACATTGGGATTGCGGGGCCGGGGAGCGGGCTATGGTAGCGGACGCTGCCGGGCGGGCTTCTACGTGCTTTCCTTGAGTGACTGCTGTCGGACGCGCCCGGCAGTCCGCTGCGGCATTCTGGGAAAATGCGCGGATGACAGAGCAAATCAAGATCACGCGCCCCGACGACTGGCACCTGCATGTGCGCGATGGACAGGCCTTGCAAGCCGTGGTGCCGCACACGGCGGCGCAATTCGGCCGGGCGATCATCATGCCGAACCTGAGGCCGCCGATCACGACGGCGGCGCAGGCTGCGGCCTATCGCGAACGCATCCTCGCCGCCGTGCCGCTGGGCATGAGTTTCGAGCCGCTGATGACGCTCTATCTCACCGACAACCTGCCGCCCGACGAGATCGTGCGGGCCCGTGAAGCGGGCGTCGTCGCGGTCAAGCTCTATCCGGCCGGCGCGACGACCAACAGCGACGCCGGCGTCACCGACATGCGCAAGACCTACGCGACGCTGGAGGCGATGCAGCGCGAAGGGCTGGTGCTGCTGGTGCACGGCGAGGTCACCTCGCCAGAGATCGACCTGTTCGACCGCGAGGCCGTGTTCATCGACACGCAGCTGATCCCCTTGCGGCGCGACTTCCCCGAGCTGAAGATCGTCTTCGAGCACATCACGACGCGCGAAGCCGCGCAGTACGTGCACGGCGCCGACCGCTTCACCGGCGCCACCATCACGGCGCATCACCTGCTGTACAACCGCAACGCGATCTTCAGCGGCGGCATCCGCCCTCACTACTACTGCCTGCCGGTGCTCAAGCGCGAAAGCCACCGCGTCGCGCTGGTGGAGGCGGCGACCTGCGGCAGCTCCAGGTTCTTCCTGGGCACGGACAGCGCGCCGCACCCGGCGCATCTGAAGGAGCACGCGACGGGTTGTGCGGGCTGCTACACCGCGCACGCAGCCATCGAGCTGTATGCCGAAGCCTTCGACGCCGCCGGCAAGCTGGACCAACTCGAGGGCTTCGCCAGCCTGCACGGGCCGGCCTTCTACGGCCTGCCGCGCAACACCGGCACCATCACCCTGAGACGCGAAACCTGGACGGTGCCGGAAAGCTATGCCTTCGGCGAAGCGCAACTCAAGCCATTGCGCGGCGGCGAGACGCTGGGCTGGAGGGTCGCGTCATGAACGTCGCTTTCCTGCTCGACGCCGACAACCTCTCCTCGGCTTCCGACATCGACCAGGTGTTCGGGCATTTCCGCCGGCTCGGGATCACGGTGACGGTGCGCCGCGCCTACGGCGGCCACGACAAGCTGGCCGGCATCAAGGACGTGCTGCGCCAGCACGCGGTCCGCTCTTTCGTCAACCAGGGCAAGGGCACGACGGATGCGGCCCTGGTCATCGACGCGATGGACCTGCTGCACCACGATGCCCTGCCCGGGATCGTGGCGATCGGCTCGAGCGACGCCGATTTCGCTCCGCTGGCGGTGCGGCTGCGCGAGGACGGGATCCGGATGATCTGTTTCGCCTTGCGCGACAAGGCGGACGCCGCGGCGCTGGCCCTGGTGTACGACGAGGTGGTCTACCTGGATGGCGCGGAGCGCGCCGAGCGCGCCGAGCGCCCCGAGCGTGCGGAGCCCGCGCCCCGGCCGGCCCGCAAGGCTGCCGCCGCCAAGAAAACGCCGGCGCGCGCTCCGGCCGCGAAGGCTGCGCCGGCGCCAAAGTCGGCCGGCCGGAAGGTCTTCGCAAGCGACGACGAATTCGACGCCATCCTGGAAGCGGTGCCGGCGCTGCTCAGCGGCGAGCCGGTGCCGCTCAACGATGTCACCCGGCAGCTGCGGGACGCGAAGGTGCTGGGCCGAAGCGCGAAGTCGACCACCCTGCTCGGGCGGTATGCCGACGATTTCCGGCTCTCGCCCGAGCGCAACCCCGCTTATGTCCAGTGGAACAAGAGGGCGGGGCGCTGAGCGGAGGGCCGATCGACTGGAGCGCACCCTGGTTCGCGCCCTGGCGCGAAGCCGGCGAGCGCGTCGACAGCCGCACCGCCCAGGGGATGGCGCTGCACGACGCGCTGAACGCCGAAGGCCGCTCGCCCGTGCGCTTTGTCGAGCAGTCGTCGCTGCCCGCCGGCCAGGCCTACGAACACTTCATCTTCGGCAGCGGCCACTGCCCGGTGCGGCCCGGCCTGCACGATTTCTTCAACGGCATCTGCTGGCTGGGGTTGCCGTCGTCCAAGGCGCGGCTGAACGCGCTGCAGGCGGCGCAGATCGAGGCGCGCGGCGTCGGCTCGGCGCGCGGCCCGGTGCGCGACGCGATCACGCTGTTCGACGAGAACGGCGCGCTGCTGGACGCTCCGCAGCCCTTGTGGTCGGCGCTGCTGGAGCGCGACTGGCGCCTGCTGTTCGTCGAATTGCGGCCGCTCTGGAGCCAGGCGAGGCTGCTGGTGGTCGGCCATGCCCTGCTGGAGAAACTGGTCGCGCCGCGCAAGGCGCTCACCGCGCACGTCTGGCGGGCGCCGGTCGCCACCGATTCCATCCAGGCGGCCGATGCGCAGCTCGCGGCGCAGCTGACGGCGGCGCTGCTGGCGGACAAGCCGTTCACACCCCTGCCGCTGCTGGGAATTCCCGGCTGGTGGCCGGAAAACGCAGATGTTTCCTTCTATGATGACGCCCAGGTCTTCCGGCCCCGCAGGGCGCCACACCCGATAAAAACTCCGTACCTGCATTCACCCGCGCATTCTTGATTTCCGCTTGCCGGACCTCATCTGTGCGCTGGGGGAACTTCACAACCCTTTCGGAGAGTTCATGAAACGTATCTTCCTGTTCGTAGTGACCAACCTTGCGGTGGTGGTGGTGCTGGGCATCGTCTCCAGCCTGCTGGGGGTCAACCGCTACCTGACGGCCAACGGCCTGAACCTGGGCATGCTGCTCGGTTTCGCGCTGGTGATGGGTTTCGGCGGCGCGATCATCTCGCTGCTGCTGTCCAAGACCATCGCCAAGTGGAGCTCGGGCGTGAAGGTGATCAGCCAGCCGCAGAGCGCCGACGAGGCCTGGATCGTCGAGACGGTCCGCAGGTTCGCCGACAAGGCCGGCATCGGCATGCCCGAAGTCGGCATCTTCGAGGGCGAGCCCAACGCCTTCGCCACCGGCGCCTTCAAGAACAACGCGCTCGTCGCGGTTTCCACCGGCCTGCTGCAAGGCATGACGCGCGAAGAAGTGGAGGCCGTGATCGGCCACGAGGTGGCCCACATCGCCAACGGCGACATGGTCACCATGACGCTGATCCAGGGCGTGATGAACACCTTCGTCGTGTTCCTGTCGCGGGTGATCGGCTACGCGGTGGACAGCTTCCTGAGCAAGGGCGAGAACCGCTCCGGCCCGGGCATCGGCTACTTCGTCAGCACCATCGTGCTGGACATCCTTCTCGGCTTCCTGGCGGCGATCATCGTGGCCTGGTTCTCGCGCCAGCGGGAATTCCGCGCCGACGCCGGCTCGGCCAACCTGCTCGGACGCAAGCAGCCGATGATCAACGCCCTGGCCCGCCTGGGCGGCATGGTTCCCGGCGAGCTGCCCAGGGGCCTGCAGGCCATGGGCATCACCTCCGGCGTCGGCAAGCTGTTCTCCAGCCATCCGCCGATCGAGGAGCGCATCGCTCGCCTCCAGGCCGCCTGAGCCTGAAAACAAAAAAGCCGCCTTCGGGCGGCTTTTTGTTGGCTTGGAGAAAGACGGCTGCCGGAAGTCCTGGCCTATCCCAGGGTCCGCGCGACTTCGGCGGGATCCATGCCGTACATCTCGGCGAAGGCCTCGACGCTCAGGCCGCTGGCCTGGTAGGCGCGGCTCAGGGCTTCGCGCTTGGCGGCGCGCTGCGCCAGTTGCGAGACAGCCTCGTCGACGAGGGCGTTCGCGGACTCGTCCTGCGTGCGCATCTGCGTCGCGTATTCCTGCGCAGGGATGCCCGAAGCCTCGATGGCCGACACCAGCCGCGCGACGACGCGCGGACGCAGGTCCTCCTTGGTGCGCTGCTGGCGGCGCCGGAAGACTTCCATGATCGCGTGATGCACGTGCTCGGGCGCCACCGGGCCGACCGGCTGGCCGTCCAGGTCGTGCCGCTGCAGGCCCGCGGCCACGCATTCGAGATACGGGGTGGACCGGGCATGCAGGCCCATCGCGACCTTGAGCTCATCGCGCTTGAATGCGTCGGGATGGCGGGTCATCAGGTCCTCGAACGCGCCGATCTTCAGTGGCTTGAACTGGGCGCCGAACAGCTGCGGATACAGCTCGAACAGTTTCTCGAGCAGCGGATGGCCCGGCTTGCCGCGCGGCTGGCCCTTGCGCTGTTGCTGCTTGGGACGGGTCCTGGCGGGCGCGGGCGCCGGCGCGGCCGGCTGGCCTTCGGTGGGGGTGGAAACGGTGTCGGTCATTGGAGGGAAGGGGTTGGGATTCGGAGCGCGTCCTGGGCGACGGCCTCGCCGACGCGGATGCCGTCGACGCCGGCCGACAGGATGCCGCCGGCATAGCTGGCGCCTTCGCCGGCGGGGAACAGGCCGCGCACGTTCAGGCTCTGGTAGTCGTCGCCGCGCGTGATGCGCAGCGGGGAAGAAGTGCGTGTCTCGACGCCGGTCAGCACCGCGTCGGGCATGTCGAAGCCGCGGATCTTGCGGCCGAACACCGGCAGCGCTTCGCGCAGGGCTTCGATGGCAAACGCGGGCAGCGCCTCGGCCAGGTCGCCCAGCTTGACGCCGGGCTTGTACGAGGGCTCGACGGAACCGAGCTCGGTGGAGGCGCGGCCGGCGATGAAGTCGCCCACCAGCTGGCCCGGCGCCTGGTAGTCGCCGCCGCCGAGGGTGAACGCGTGGGATTCGAGTTGCCGCTGCAGGGCGATGCCGGCCAGCGGGCCGCCGGGGTAGTCGCCGGGCTCGATTCCCACCACCATGCCGGCGTTGGCATTGCGCTCGTTGCGCGAATACTGGCTCATGCCGTTGGTGACGACGCGGCCCTGCTCCGACGTGGCGGCGACCACCGTGCCGCCGGGGCACATGCAGAAGCTGTAGACCGAGCGGCCGTTGCTGGCGTGGTGCACCAGCTTGTAGTCGGCCGCGCCGAGCAGCGGGTGGCCGGCGTGGCGGCCCCAGCGGGCGCGGTCGATCACCCCCTGCGGATGCTCGATGCGAAAGCCGATCGAGAACGGCTTGGCCTCCATGAAGACGCCGCGCTCGTGCAGCATCTCGAAGGTGTCGCGCGAGCTGTGGCCCAGGGCCAGCACGGCGTGGTCGGCGCGCAGCTCGCTGCTCTGGCCGGTGGCCTGGTCCAGGACCGTGAGCCCGCGCAGATGGCGGCCCTCGGGGCCGTCCTCGATGTGCAGGTCGGTCACGCGCTGGCGGAAGCGGATCTCGCCGCCCAGCGCGATGATCTGCTCGCGCATGCTCTCCACCACCTTCACCAGCTTGAAAGTGCCGATGTGCGGATGCGCGACGTAGAGGATCTCGGGCGGCGCGCCGGCCTTGACGAACTCGTTCATCACCTTGCGCCCGAGATGGCGCGGGTCCTTGATCTGGCTGTAGTGCTAGCCGTCGGAAAACGTCACGGCGCCGCCTTCGCCGAACTGCACGTTGCTCTCCGGCTCCAGCACGCTCTTGCGCCACAGTCCCCAGGTGTCCCTGGTGCGCTCGCGCACCGGTTTGCCGCGCTCCAGCACGATGGGCTTGAAGCCCATCTGCGCCAGCACCAGCGCGGCGAAGATGCCGCAGGGACCGAAGCCGACGACGACCGGTCGCAGCGGCTGTGACGCCGGAGCGGCGACCGGCGCGCGCCAGATCATGTCAGGCGCCGGCGCGATATGGGGATTGGCGGCGAACTTCGCCAGCAGCGCCGGCTCCTGCGCCGGGTCGGCCAGCGCCACGTCGACGATGAAGACCGCGACCAGGTCGGCCTTGCGGGCGTCGAAACTGCGCTTGAAGACGTCGACGCGGGCGATCTCTCGGGGCGAAAGGCCCAGGATGCGGCAGGCGGCGGCGGTGAGGACCGGCTCGGGCTGTTCAGCCTCGGCCAGCGTGAGCTTGATTTCGGAGAGTCGGATCATCGGTGCGGCGGCTTGTGTCGATCAAGCAGGCGGAGCGCCGATGATACCGGCTCGCGAAGAGCTGGGGTGCGCTGCGCTCACCGCCAGCCTACCGGCGTTTGCGTAGGCTGGCGGTGCAGCGCACCCCAGCCTGTCAGGCCGGCAGGAAGCCCTCGATCGACAGGTAGCGCTCGCCGGTGTCGTAGTTGAAACCCAACACCGTCGCGCCGGGCGCCAGGTCGGGCAGCTTCTGCGCGATGGCGGCCAGGGTCGCGCCCGAGGAGATGCCGACGAGGATCCCTTCTTCGCGGGCGCAGCGGCGCGCCATCTCGCGCGCCGCCTCGGCCTCGACCTGGATCACGCCGTCGAGCGCGCTGGTGTCGAGGTTCTTGGGGATGAAGCCGGCGCCGATGCCCTGGATCGGGTGCGGCGCGGGCTGGCCGCCGGAGATCACCGGCGAGGCGCTGGGCTCGACGGCGAACACCTGCAGCTTGGGCCACCTGGCCTTGAGCGTCAGCGCGCATCCCGTGATGTGGCCGCCGGTGCCGACGCCGGTGATCAGCGCGTCGATGCCGCCGGGAAAGTCGGCCAGGATCTCCTGCGCCGTCGTGCGGGCGTGGACCTCGACGTTGGCCGGGTTCTCGAACTGCTGCGGCATCCACGCGCCAGGCGTGGCGGCGACGATTTCCTGGGCCCGGGCGATCGCGCCCTTCATCCCCTTTTCGCGCGGCGTCAGGTCGAAGCTGGCGCCGTAGGCCAGCATCAGGCGGCGGCGCTCGACCGACATGCTGTCGGGCATCACCAGGATCAGCTTGTAGCCCTTGACCGCCGCGACCATGGCCAGGCCGATGCCGGTGTTGCCCGAGGTCGGCTCGACGATGGTGCCGCCGGGCTCGAGCGCGCCGGTTTTCTCGGCGTCCTCGATCATCGACAGCGCGATGCGGTCCTTGATCGAGCCGCCCGGATTCGAGCGTTCGGACTTGATCCAGACGGCGCGGTCGCCGAACAGGCGGTTGATGCGGATGTGCGGCGTATTGCCGATCGTTTGCAGGATGTTTTCGGCTTTCACGGGAGGGGCTCCTTGGCGGACGGACGAAGCCGCCATTGTGGCTGCGATAATGGCTGCGTGAAGCCCGCCAGACCGCCGCTGGTGCAATCGTGGAAACACGGCACTGGAGGAACGTCCGGACTGCACAGGGCAGCGTAGGAGGTAACACCTCTCCACCGCGAGGTGAGGATCAGAGCAACAGAGACGAGTCGCAGCGGGCAACCGCTGCGGGTGAAACGGGCAATCTCTACGCGCAGCAATACCAAGTAGGCACACGTTGACGGGGCCCCCGGAGTGTGCGGGTAGGTAGCACCGAGCTGTCTGGCGACAGACAGCCCAGAGTAATGGCGGTCACGCCGGGGGCGACCCCGGCGCCACAGAATCCGGCTTACCGGCGGACTTCACACTTTTTTTATCCTGGCGATGGATCCACCGCAAGGACATCGAGACCAGCATGAGCGCCGTGCCGACGCGGCGGCTAGAACTTCTCGTGCCCCATCAGGTAGCGCCATTCGCCGACCGGCAGCTGGCCGAGCGGAACCTTGCCGATGCGGATGCGCTTGAGCGCGAGAAGCTTCAGGCCGACGGCGTCGCACATGCCGGGCACATGCTCCGGCAACACGGCCTTCAGGGCAAAGCGCAGGCGGGTCTCGGATTCGCCCGTGCTGTTCACGCTGACCTTGATCGGCGGCAGCGGCTGGTCGCGGAAGGTCAGGCCATGGCAAAGCCGCCGCACCTGCTGCGGCGTCACCTCGCCGGCCACCTGCGCGATCAGTTCCTGCTCGATCAGCGCCGCGTCCTCGGTCAGCTTGCGCAGGATGCGGCCGTCCTGGCTCAGGACCACCAGGCCGCTCGCTTCACGCGGCAGCGGCGTGGGGATCACCAGGTTGTTGAAGTGCCGCTTGAGCGCGCGGATGCCGGACGGATCGTCCCTGGTGCGCTTGTTCGGCAGCGCATCGGGCCCGGCACCGGCGCTCTTGTGCAGCAGGATGGTGACCGGCGTGAGCGCCATCAGATTGGCCGACGGGTCGACGACGATGGCTTGCTCCTGGACACGGAACTGCGGCTCCTCGATGACATGGCCGTCCACCGAGACCCAGCCGCCCTCGATGTACTGCTCGGCCTCGCGGCGCGAGCAGCCCTTGAGCTCGGCGACGCGCTTGGCCAGCCGGACCGGCTCGCTCATGGATTGCCCTGCAGGGCTTCGAGCCGCTGCACGTGGGCCAGCATCGAGCGCTGCGCCATCGGCCACATGCGCGGCGGCAGGTCGTCGTACGCCAGCTCGACCCACTCTTCCATCGAGCCGCCGGGACGCGCCCGCATCGCGTTCAGCACCTTGGCCTCGCGCCTGAGGCGGTGCGCCTTCAGGTTCGCGATCGCCTGTCTGGCCGAGCCGAGCACATAGCCGTGCGCCGGCAGGATGAACTCGATCGCGTCGCGGTCGCAGGCGGCGCTGAGCACATCGAGCGAGTCCAGGTAGTCGGTCATGTTGCCGTCCGGCGGATCGACGATGGTCGTGCTGCCGTTCAGGATGTGGTCGCCGGAAAACAGCAGGCCGTCCTCCAGCAGCACCAGGCACAGGTGGTTGGCCGCGTGGCCGGGGGTGAGGATCACCTGCAGCGTGTGCTGCAAGCCGCCGCCGGTGATGGACAGGCGCTCGCCGTTCTTGAGTTCCTTGTCCGGCGTGAACTCGCTGGCCGGCCGCGCCGTCGGCAACGACGACAGGCCCAGGATGGGCGGCGGCGTCTTGCACATGGCCTGCAGCGGCTTGGCGCCGGGCGAGTGGTCCGAATGCGAATGCGTGCAGACGATCATGTGGATGTCGCCGCCTGCCGCGCGCCAGAGATTGCGCAGGTGCTCCGGATCGTTCGGACCGGGATCGATCGCGATGTAGCCGGTGTCCGGGTCGCCGACCAGGTAGCTGTTGGTTCCCGGCCCGGTCATCACGCCGGGGTTGGGCGCGGTGAGCCGCGTGACGTTCTTGAGCAGGCGCACCGGCTCGTTGGTGTTCCAGTCGAGGTGGTGGACGATCTGGCCGTCCGGACTCACCAGTTCCAGCTCGCCGTAGGGTGTCTCGTGCTCCATGAACCGCGCTTCGGCGCCGCGCAGCATGCCGGCGCGCGGGCAACTGGTCCACAGCGGGACTTCGCTAGCGCAGGCCTGCAGCACCTCGTCGACCGAGCTGAACCCGCCCAACCGTTCCAGCGTGCGGATGGTCGGGAAGATCATGAAGAACGAACCGGCCTTGTGGCGCGCGAGCGCGTCGGCCGGACGGACCCAGACCGGCTCGAACTGCTCGGCCTCGTCGGCGACCGGCGCCTGGCTGGCCGGCATGCGGGCGATCAGGAAAGGCACGTCGAAGCGGCGCGGCAGGTCGCGGTCCGTGATCCAGTGCGCCAGCACGTAGACCTCGTCGGCGGCCAGGGTCAGGCCGCGCGCTTCGCACTGGGCCGCGAACGGCGCGTCTCGCTCAAGCGCCGCGATGTCGGAGTCGTCGGCAGGCCGGCCGTCGGCATGGCGGGCGAGCAGCACGCCGAGCTCCTCGAAGCTCTCGCGGATGGCCGCGATCGCCTGCGTCAGGTGCAGGTCGCCCTGGGTGGGGCGGCGCGCCGCGATCCCGTGGGCGTCCGTGTCGGCCGGATCGATGCCGCCGCCAGGAAACACATAAGCGCCAGGCGCGAAGCTGGCGGTCGCGGAGCGGCGCGTCATCAGCACCTCGATGCCGGCGCCGGCCGGAGCGTCGCGCAGCAGCAGGACGGTGGCGGCGGATCGGGTCGCGGCGGGTTCGCGTTGCGGGTGGAGAAGTTGGGAAGAACGGACCATGCAGCATTATCCGCAGCACGCAATGCCCGGCCGGCGACTTCGGGAAAACCCGTCGGTGAAAGCCAGCTCACGCGCGCCCCGGCGCCGCTCCGATACTGGTTTCTTTTCGCGGAGATCCGAATGAAGAGCAGGCGCTGGACAACTGTTGCCATCCTGGGGGGTGTGTTGGCCCTCGCGGCGCTGCCGCAGCTGGCGGGCGCGCAAGGCCAGGCCTGGCCCGCCAAGCAGCCGATCAGGCTGGTGGCGGTGTTCCCGCCGGGAGGCTCGGTCGACCAGGTGGCGCGCATCCTCGCCGTTCCGCTGTCGCAGCAGCTGGGCCAGAGCGTCATCGTCGACAACAAGGGCGGCGCGTCGGGGTCCATCGGCACCGCGGCCGTCGTGAACTCGCCGCCGGACGGCTACACGTTCGCCGTGGTGTTCGACACCCACGGCGTCAATCCCGCCCTGATCCCGGGATTGCCGTACGACACCCGCAAGGACCTGGCGCCGGTGGTGCTGGTGGGGACCTCGGCGATGGTGCTCGCCACCCACTCGGGTTCCGAGTACAAAAGTTTCGGCGACGTCATCGCCGCGGCCAAGGCGAAGAAGCCGGTCAACTACGGCTCGATCGGCTCCGGCAGCCTGGGCCACCTGGCGATGACGCTGCTCGGTCGCAGCAGCGGGCTCGACTGGCAGCACGTCCCGTACAAGGGCGGCGGGCCGCTGATGAACGACGCGGTCGCCGGCCACATCCCGCTGACGATCGGCTCGGTCTTCGTGACCAAGCCGCACATCGACAGCAAGCGGCTGCGCCCGCTGGCCGTGACCACCAGCAAGCGCGCCGCCGAACTGCCGGACGTGCCCACGGTGGCCGAGAGCGGCTATCCCGGCTTCGACGCACCCGCGTGGTGGGCCGTGCTGGCGCCGGCCAAGACGCCGCCGGAGATCGTCCGCCGCATGAACGAGGAGTTGAACAAGGCGCTGAAGTCTCCCGACGTCGCCGCCCGCCTGGCCGGCCAGGGCATCACCGTCATCGGCGGCGCGCCGGATGTCGCCCGGGCGTTCATCGACAAGCAGGTCGACGTCTGGTCCCAGGTCGTGCGCGAGAACAACATCAAGGCGGATTGAAGACGGCTCCGGGAGCGGACTTCCGCAGGTAGAGGGGGGCAGAAGAAGGCAGCTGAAAGTGGAACACCCGCGACCTGGGCGATGCCCCGCGGATGTCCGCTCTCCCGGCTTGGTCCAAAATGGCGCAAGTCATTCAGCAGGAGCCTCCTTGAAATATCCGTTCTTGCGCCGCGGCGTCCCTGGCCGGACGGCGGCATGAAGGTCCGCTTCACCAAGATGCAGGGCGCCGGCAACGACTTTGTCGTGCTCGACGAAACGCGCGGCCTGCTCGATCTCAGCGCAAACCAGTACCGCCAGCTCGCCGACCGCCACTTTGGCGTCGGCGCCGACCAGATCCTGTCGGTGCGGCCATCGCCCGAGGCGGGCGTCGATTTCGAATACGCCATCCACAACGCCGACGGCGGCGAAGTCGAACAGTGCGGCAACGGCGCGCGCTGCTTCGTGCGCTACGTCCGCGACAAGGGCCTGACCGCCAAGGACAAGGTCAGGGTCAGGACCATGTCGGGCGTGATCGAGCCGCGCCTGAACCCGGACGGCCGCGTGACGGTGGACATGGGGCCGCCCGTGTTCGAGACCGCGCTGGTCCCGTTCGACGCCCAGGGCCTGTCGCCGCAAGCCACGGGGACCTGGCAGACCTGGCCGCTCGCGCTTGCGTCGGCCGGCCATTCAGCTATTCTTTCTGTAGCGGTGCTGTCGATGGGCAATCCGCATGCGGTGCAGGTGGTCGGCGACGTCGACACCGCGCCGGTGCAAACGCAGGGCCCGCTGATCGAGAACCACCCGCGCTTTCCCAGGCGCGTCAACGCCGGCTTCCTGCAGGTGGTGGACCGCTCGAACGTGCGCTTGCGGGTCTGGGAGCGCGGGGCCGGCGAGACGCTGGCTTGCGGCACGGGGGCCTGCGCCGCCGTGGTGGCCGGCATCCGGCTCGGGCTGCTGGACCGGCGGGTCGACGTTCGGACCCGCGGCGGCATGCTGACGATCGAATGGGCGGGCGACGAAGCTGCGCCGGTGCTGATGACGGGTCCGGCCGTGACCGTGTACGAAGGCGAGATCAACCTGATGGACGAGAACACATGAAACCGAACGACGCCGTGAACCCGATCACCGAGGACGACATCGCCAATTACCTGGCGAACACGCCCGACTTCTTCACCCGCCATTCCGAGCTGCTGGCGGCGGTGCACCTGACCAGCCCGCACAGCCACCGCGCCGTCAGCCTGCAGGAGCGCCAGGCCGAGATGCTGCGCGAGAAGATCAAGGCGCTGGAGCACCGGCTGATGGACATGGTGCGCCACGGCAACGAGAACGTGATCATCGCCGACCGGCTGCAGCGCTGGGCGCGCAACCTGCTGCAGGTGCGCTCCGGGCGCTCGCTGCCGGCGACCATCGCCACCGAGATCGAGAACCAGTTCATGGTGCCGCAGGTCGCGATCAAGGTCTGGGATGTCCACAGCCGCTACGGCCAGGAGGCCTTCGCCGAAGGCGTGAGCGAGGACGCGAAGAGCTTCGCCTCGTCCCTCACCCAGCCTTACTGCGGCGTCAACTCGGGCTTCGAGGCGGTGAACTGGCTGGACGACGGCGCCACCGCGTTGTCGCTGGCGCTGATCCCCTTGCGCGACGGCGCAGTCAACACCGCCGAACCGGCGTTCGGCATGCTGGTGCTGGCGTCGCCCGATCCGCAGCGTTTCCAGAGCGGCATGGGCACGGACTTCCTGGAGCGCATCGCCGAACTGGCGAGCGCCGCGCTCTCGCGCCTGCGCCACGAGTGACGCCATGAGCCGCCGGGCCGCCCCAAGGCGAATCCCGCAGCGCGTAGCGCGGAGGGTAGCCCAGTGACCCGCCGGGCCGCCCCAAGGCGAATCCCGCAGCGCGTAGCGCGGAGGGTAGTCCAGTGAGCGATGCCGCCGGCACGCAGCTGGTCGAGCGCTATCTCGAGCACGTGCGGGTCGAGAAGCGGCTCGCCCAGCGGACGGTGGAGCTCTACGCGCTGGACCTGCAAAAGCTCTGCGACTTCGCGGCCACGGCCGAAGTGGAACTGCTGCGCGTGCAGAACGCGCACATCCGGCGCTGGGTGGCGCAGATGCACGGCCGGGGCCGCAGCGGCCGCGGCATCGCGCTGATCCTCTCCGGCTGGCGCGGTTTCTACACCTGGCTGGGCCGCGAAGGACGGGTGCAGAGCAATCCCGTGCAGGACGTGCGCGCGCCCAAGTCCCCCAAGCCGCTGCCCAAGGCGCTTGGCGTCGACGAGTCGATGCAGCTGGCGGACTGGCACGACGAGGCCGCCGATCCCTGGCTGGAAGCGCGCGACGCCGCGATCGTCGAATTGCTTTACGGCTGCGGCCTGCGTGTCGGCGAACTGGTCGGCCTGGACGCGGTGGCGAGCAGCGCCGCGCGCGGCTGGATCGACATGCAGGCCGGCGAGGCCCACGTGCTGGGCAAGGGCAGCAAGCGCCGCAGCGTGCCGGTCGGCCGCAAGGCGCTGCAGGCGCTGGGGCAATGGCTGCCACTGCGCAATGCTGCCGCGCCGGCGGCCGATCAGCCCGCCTTGTTCACGGGCCGCCACGGCACGCGCCTGACGGCGCAGGCCGTCTGGCAAAGGCTCAAGCAGCGCAGCATGAAGGCGGGCTTGGCGACGCCGGTCCATCCGCACATGCTGCGCCACTCCTTCGCCAGCCATGTGCTGCAGTCCAGCGGCGACCTGCGCGCCGTGCAGGAGCTGCTGGGGCACGCCAACATCACCACGACCCAGGTCTACACGCGGCTGGACTTCCAGCACCTGGCCAAGGCGTACGACGCGGCGCATCCGCGCGCGCAACGCAAGCCCAAGTGAGCGCCGGCTAGGGCCTGTTCACGCTATTTCCGGGGGCGCGAACGCGCTCAATCGGGCGTCAATCTAGGCGCACGCCGCCGCCCGCATCGACATGCGGGCAAGGCGGGTAACGACGAGTGGCGCCCGATTGGGCTCGTTCCCCTGCGGGGTTGCGGCCAAAAAGGCCATGCGCCGCGTTACGAAGCCTTGCCGGGGGGCGACCCCGGCGGCGTTTCGCGCCTTGCGCATGACCTTTTTGACGAGCAACGCGTCCCCCGGAAATAGCGTGAACAGGCCCTAATCTTCCAGCTGGTAGTCGATCGAGGGGCGGCCTCTGGCCTGGGCCGAGAGCTGCGTCCAGGCCTGGACCTCCTCGTCCGACGCGTGCCAGTCGCTGCCGTAGAGTTGCGGTCCGTGTTGATGCATGAAGAGCGCGACCCGGGCCGCGTCCGCTTCGCCGCGGTTCGCCAGCCAGGAGAAGTGATCGTAGGCCTCGGACCAGCGCATCGTCTGGTAGTGGCGGGCCGCTTCGGAGAAGCCCTCTTGCGGCGGGGCGCCGAGGGTGGAGGCGGCCGACGCGGTCCAGGGGGCGCCGATCCGGGCGACGGTGCACAGGCGTGAGGCGATGCAGGTGTTCATGGCATGTCTCCTGGGGAGTGATGTCAAGACAATAGGCCGTCAGCCTGTCCGCGGCTGGCAAATAGCAGCCGCTTTCCCTGTGAAGAAATGGCGCGTCACCCTGCCGCCGGGACGGTCGTCGTTCCCACGTTGGCGCCCCGCTCGATCACCACCTCGGCGTCGAGCAGGCTGCGCGAGTGGTTCAGGTCGGACTGGCTGATCAGCACCGTCAGCCCGATGCCACGCAGTTGCGCCATCACTTCGGGCAGTCGTTGAGCGCCGACTTGGGCGACATCAGTCCATAGGCGCCGCGCGCGCCGAGGATCGCGCCGTTGGGCATCTTCTCGCCCAGGCCCGGCAGCACATGATCCGCCGCCGAGAACACCGGCTGCTGCTTCTGGAACACGCCGCGCGCCGGCCTGCAGGATGAAGGCCTGCAGGTCGCCGCCCCACAGGCTTGAGTGCAGGATGTCGGCCGGCTTGCTCAGGAGCGCGGACACCTCGGTGCCGCACTGGCCGGCGCCGAACTTGGGCAGCAGGTCGGCGTCGAACTTCGCGCCCTTGTACAACTGCTCCATCGCCAGCGTGAAGTCCTTGCGGCTGTCCTGGCCCCAGGCGTAGTCCTGGTTGATCATGTTGTAGCGCTCGACCTTGATGTTGCGCGACTTCAGGTAGCGCGCCAGCGCCACGTTGTCCATCGGGGCGTGGGCGGCCGTGCGAAAGACGTAGTTGTACTTGCCGTCCTCGAAGATCCGGGGCGTGCCGCAGTCGCAGAGGATCAGGAATTTCTTCATCTCCTCGGCGACCGGCGCGACTGCCAGGCAGTCACCCGAGCCCACGTAACCGACCACCGCGTCGACCTTCTCGCGGTCGTAGAGATTGCGCAGCTCCTGCACCTGCTTGGTGGCGCCGCCGTTCTCGTCGACGTAGACCGCCTCGATCTTCATGCCGCCGAAGCCGACCTTGTTGTACGGCGCCGGCGCGGCGCCCTTGTTGAAGGCGTCGACCAGCACCTTGGCGCCGTTGACCGCCGGCACGCCGAAGCTTTCCGCCGCCTGTCCCGACAGGAAGCTGACGATGCCGATCCTGAAAGTCTCCTGCGCCATCGCGGGGAGCGCGGCCAGCGGGAGCGTGGCGGCGAAGATCGCCTTGCGCCAGGATGCAGGCGGCGACCGGCGGAAGGCGGGGGAGCGTGAAGTCATGGCAAGTCTCCTTCGCCAGCTGCGCGTCGTGGCCAGCGATGGCCCGCACGATGCGCCGATGGGCCTCGAGGTTGCGCCGCTCCCTCTGCGGCAGCGCCTGCTGCAGGCGCATCAGCGAGGGGCGGTACAGCAGTTGATCGGCTCCCGCGCCAGCATCAGCACGCGGTTGCCGGAGATCCTGGCCACCATTGCATGGAATTCGATGTCGAGATCGGCGCGAGCCTGTTGTGGCCCCCCGGCCTTGTAATGGGCCGAGAGCCTGTCCAGGGCATGCTGACGTAGAGCCGCTTGGAACCGTCCCGCGCGATCAGGCCTTCCTGTTCGAGCTGGCGGATCGCTTCGCGCACCGTGGACCGGTTCACGCCGAACTGCAGTGCGAGGTTGTGCTCGGTGGGCATGAGCGTGCCGGGCTTGAGGTCGCCGCGCACGATGCGCTGCTCGACGGCGCCGGACACGGCCTTGTAGGCGGGCGTGACCTTGACGCGCTCGAAGCGGGGTACTGCCCGAACTGTTTCGCTCACGGCTGAAGGGTTCATTGAGGTCCCCGGACTTTGTCCGACAAACCAACTGTGAGTTCGAAAGTTGCAGTTTTGCCTAGGGCTTTCCCGTGGTTCGCGGCGCGGCGGCGTGACTCGCCCGGACCCGGTCGCTACATTGAAATCGGCCCGGCCCGGCACGGACCGGGCGCCCCGACACCGTCACCCAGGAGGAGACCCCATGAATGCAGATCCATCCCTTCGCCGCTGGCTGTTCGCCGCCACGCTGTGCGTCCTTGCCAGCGGCAACGCAATCGCGCAAGCCGACTGGTGCCGGTCGAAGTACGGTCCCGACGACGAGATCGGCGCGGCCAACCTGCTGACGCCGCAGATGGCCGCCGACGCCGCGCGCCTGGTGCGGACCGGCAAGAGCTATGCGCTCGGTCTCGAGACCAACTCCGGGACCGCGGCCTATCCGCCGCGCAGCTGGTCGATCACGGTGGTCCAGCCGGGCCAGGCGGGCGGCACCACGCTGGGCCCGACCAAGACCACCTACAACGACGACATCTGGATGGGCTGGGTCGGCACCGGCTCGCAGATCGATGGCCTCGGCCATCTCGGCGTCGACAACGTCTACTACAACTGCAACAAGTCCGCGGACTTCGCGCTGGCCAGCGGGCTCAAGAAGCTGGGCATCGAGAAAGTGCCGCCTTTCGTCACCCGCGGCGTGGTCCTGGACATGGCGGCGTACTACGGGACGCCGCTGGTCAGGGAAGGCACGGCCTTCAACCGCAAGGAGATCGACGAGCAGGCGCAGCGCCAGGGCATCACGATCCGGCGCGGCGACGTGGTGTTGTTCCATACCGGCTGGCAGGCGCTGGAGGGCAAGGACAACAAGCGCTTCCTGGCCGGCGAGCCGGGCCTGGGCAAGGAAGGGGCGCTGTACCTCGCGTCCAAGGAAGTCGTCGCGGTTGGCGCCGACACCTGGGCGGTCGAGGCCATTCCCTTCGAGCAGGGCGTGGGCGTGTTCGAGATCCACCAGATCCTGCTCGCGCGCAACGGCATCTACATCCTGGAGAACATGAACACCGGACCGCTGGTGGCCGACCGGGCCTGGGAGTTCATGTTCGTGCTCGGCGCGCCGCGCATCACCGGCGGCGTGCAGGCCATCGTCAACCCGGTCGCGATCCGCTGAGGCGACATCCCGGCGCGCTGTGCGCGCCGGGTCCGTGGCGCAAGGACAATAGGCGCCATGAAAACACTGCGCCTCAAGGACGGCAAGGAGCGCTCGCTGCTGCGCCGCCACCCATGGATCTTCGATTCCGCCATCGCCAGGGGCGGCGCCGATCCGGGCGAGACGGTGCGGGTCGAGTCGCACAAGGGCGAGTTCCTGGCCTGGGCCGCGTTCAGCCCGAGCTCGAAGATCCGCGCCCGGGCCTGGAGCTTCGAGCCGGCGCAGCGCATCGACGCCGCGTTTCTGGCGGCCAAGTGCGCCGCCGCGGTCCGCGCGCGCCGGCTGTTCGACATCCAGAGCGATTCCATGCGCCTGGTCCACGGCGAATCGGACGGCCTGCCGGGCCTCATCGTCGACCGCTATGGCGACACGCTGGTCGCGCAGTTCCTGTCGGCCGGCGTCGAGCGCTGGAAAGCCGTGCTGGCCGACGCGCTGCTGGCGGAAACCGGCCTGACCCGCCTGTATGAGCGATCGGACACCAATTCACGGTCGCTCGAGGGATTGCCGCCGGTTGCCGGCTGGCTGCGCGGCGAGGGTCCGACCGGACTGACGATCCGCGAGCACGGCTGGCAGCTCACGCTGGACATCGCGGCCGGCCACAAGACCGGGTTCTATCTGGACCAGCGCGACAGCCGGCACAAGTTCGCCGACCACGCCCGGCGTCTTCGCTTCCAGCGCGTGCTCAATTGCTATTGCTATACCGGCGGCTTCAGCGTGGCGGCGCTGGCCGGCGGGGCGGCGCAGGTGACGTCGATCGATTCATCGGCGCCGGCGCTGGAGCGGGCGAGGGCGAACGTCGAACTCAATGGCTTCGACGCGGCGCGCGCCGAATTCCTGGACGCGGACGTCAATGCCTCGCTGCGCCGCTTCATCGAGGAAGGCCGCAGCTTCGACGCCATCGTGCTGGATCCGCCCAAGCTCGCGCCGACGGCGGCCCACGCCGAGCGCGCCGCCCGCGCCTACAAGGACATCAACCGGCTGGCGCTCAAGCTGCTCGAGCCGGGCGGCGTGCTCTTCACCTTCTCCTGTTCCGGCGGCATCAGCGCCGACCTGTTCCACAAGATCGTCGCGTCGGCCGGCGCCGACGCCGGCGTCGACGGTTACATCACCGAGCGCCTGGGCGGCGCCCCCGACCACCCCATGACGCTCGAATTCCCCGAAGGCGAGTACCTCAAGGGACTGGTCGTCGTGCGCAAATAGGAAAAGGCGGATCCGCAAGTCCGTATTCCCCGCCGACTTGCAGACACCGCTAAACTGCCCACCCCCCGACGCTTTCTGGACGAACCATGGCCCTCATCCCCGCAACCATCCTCACCGGTTTCCTGGGCTCCGGCAAGACCACGCTGCTCAAGCGCGTGCTGAGCGAAGCCCACGGCCAGAAGATCGCCGTGATCGAGAACGAGTTCGGCGAAGAGAACATCGACAGCGACATCCTGGTCACCGAGACCAAGGAGCAGATCATCCAGATGAGCAACGGCTGCATCTGCTGCACCATCCGCGAGGACCTGCGCGGCGCGCTGCAGCTGCTGGCGGCCAAGAAGCGCAAGGGCCTGCTCGACTTCGACCGCGTGATCATCGAGACCACCGGCCTGGCCGATCCCGGCCCGGTGGCGCAGACCTTCTTCATGGACGACGAGATCGCCGAGAGCTACCTGCTCGATTCCATCCTGACCCTGGTCGACGCCAAGCACGCGCCGCAGCAGCTCAACGACCGCCAGGAGGCGCGCCGCCAGGTCGGTTTCGCCGACCAGCTGTTCATCAGCAAGACCGACCTGGTGGCAAAGGAAGAAACCGAGGCCCTGATCCACCGGCTCAAGCACATGAACCCGCGGGCGCCGCTCAAGGCGGTGCACTTCGGCGAGGTCGGCCTCGACGAGGTGTTCGACCTGCGCGGCTTCAACCTGAACGCCAAGCTCGACATCGATCCGGACTTCCTCAAGGAGCAAGAGGAGCACGACCACGCCGCCCACGCCCATGACCACGAGCATGGCGAGCACTGCGACCATCCCTCGCACGCCGGCGACGCGCACGGTCACCATCACCACCATGACGACGACGTGAAGAGCTTCGTATTCAGGTCGCAGCGGCCGTTCGATCCGGCCAAGCTGGAGGACTTCCTGGGCGCCATCGTCAACATCTACGGCCCGAAGATGCTGCGCTACAAGGGCGTGCTGAACATGAAGGGCACCGAGCGCAAGGTGATCTTCCAGGGCGTCCACCAGCTGATGGGAAGCGACCTTGGCCCGCAGTGGGCGGCCGGCGAGACCCGCAACAGCAAGATGGTCTTCATCGGCATCGACCTGCCCCGGGAGATCTTCCTGCAGGGGCTCGAACAGTGCCTGTCATGAGCCAGTCCAAGCTTCGAATCAATTTCGCGGGAGGTGCCGCAGCGGCCTCGGTTTGAGGTAGGCTTGCGCGGTCTTTTTTTGGGGCGGGAGCCTGTGAATGTCTCGATTCTGCAACTTGCGTGTATCTGCCCTGGCGGGCTGCCGCTGTGGAGCCACGGGCGAGGCCCTTAACGCGGCGGTCGGGAACAGGGCAATCAGGGTATAACTCGCATTCATGAAGGCGAACCCCCACCAGAACAAGGCAGGCCGGCTGTTCCAGCCCAGGCCCACGCCGTCGCCGACGCGAGGAGACAGGACTTGAAGCCCCAAACCAAGGCTGCGGCCAAAACCGTCAGGACGGCCGCCAAGGCAAAACCGGCACCGGCCAAGAAAGCCAAGGCGCCCGCCAAGCCCGCCGCGAAATCCAGGCCTGCCGCCAAGACAAAGCCCGCCGCCAAGGCACCCCCCAGGAAAACAAGCAAGCCAGCCGTGAAATCCGGACCGGCCGCCAAGCCGGCGGCCAAAGCAAAGACAGCGGCCAAGCCCGCAGTGAAGAAACCAGTGAACGTCAAGACCTCGCCCGCCCCCGCCAAATCGGCCCCCACGAAGGCCAAGGCTGCACCCGCGGGCAAAGCTGCCGCTTCCAAGACCAGCACGGCGCCCCAGGCGCCGGCTCCGGTTCGCCCGGACGCTCCCCGACCGATGCCGACAGTGCAGGCCGGGGCTCCGGCGCGCGCCACCAAGCCCTCCGCGCGACTGGCCCAGATCACGGTGCCGTCGATGGCGCAGTCCGTGGCCTCCACCGCCGCCAAATCAAGTTACACCCACACAATGCCTCCTACCGTCCTCCCCGCCCCGCCCATGGTGGCCATCAAGAAAGATCCCAAGCTCGCCAACAACTGGAAGACCAAGCCGGTCGAGCAGCTGACGGACGCCGAAGTCCTGGCCATGGCCGACTCGGAGTACATGAACGAGAAGCAGATGGCGTTCTTCCGCCTGAAGCTCGCGCAACTCAAGCAGGACATCCTCAATAGCGCCGGCGAAACGACCGAGCACCTGCGCGAGGACACCGTGATCGTCCCCGACCCGGCCGACCGCGCCACCATCGAGGAAGAGCACGCCCTGGAGCTGCGCACCCGCGACCGCGAGCGCAAGCTGCTCAAGAAGATCGAGCAGTCGATCGCCCGCATCGACGCCGGCGACTACGGCTATTGCGACGAGACCGGCGAGCCGATCGGCGTCGGCCGCCTGCTGGCGCGCCCGACGGCCACGCTGTCGCTGGAGGCGCAGCAGCGCCGCGAGCTCAAGCAGAAGATGTTCGGGGACTGAGACCCCCCGGGGGCCGATCCGCGCACCGCACTGACTGACGCCAGCAATGTCCAAAGACGACAACGGTCTGCTGTCCAAGGTCGTCAAGTTCGTCCGCAACCCGACGACCAACTGGGCCGACCTCGACCAGCCCGAGACCGACCGCGAGAGCAACTACTCCAAGCAGATGCTCAAGGAGATGATCGAGCGCAAGCGGCGCAACGATTTCGTGCGCAAGCGCGAGTTCGACATGCTGCGCAAGATGCGCCGCAGCGAGGTGATGGCCGGCCAGGACCCCCTGGCTCGCCCCTCGTTCTTCCAGAGCTCGATGCCGTCCAAGCCGGACGATCGGGCGACCACGCTCAAGAAGATCGACGAGATCGAAGCGCAGATGTCCATGCAGTGGTGGAAGACCAAGCATGGCGACTCGTCGCTGCGCAGCACCGGAAGCGCGGCGCTGCCGGCGTCGGCGCACGTGCCGCTCGAAAACGCGGGGCGGGTTCCGCTGCCGCCCAGCCGCCCGAATTCCTATACCCGCACGGCGCCGCAGCCGCTGGCGGCGACGCCGGTGCCGACCGAACCGCCGGCGATGCTGGGCTCGATCACGCCGCAGAGCCTGCAGCCGGGCGCGCCGT
>JAQGNJ010000065.1 GCA_028291885.1 Ramlibacter sp.
GTGTCGCCGCCGCCCGCGATGCTGAAGGCCGGCGACGCGGCGATCGCGCTGGCAATGGCTTGCGTGCCCTTGGCGAAGGCGTCGAATTCGAAGACGCCGACCGGGCCGTTCCAGACGATGGTGCCGGCCGCCATCAGCTGCTTGGCGAGCCGGGCGGCGGTGTCGGGGCCGATGTCCAGGATCAGGTCGTCGTCGGCGACTTCGCTGGCCTGCTTGACGCTGGCGGCGGCATCCGCGGCGAAGGTCTTGGCCGTCACGACGTCGGTGGGGATCGGCACTTCGGCGCCGCGCGCCTTCATCGCGGCGATCACCGCGCGGGCCTCGTCCAGCAAGGCCGGCTCGGCCAGCGACTTGCCGATCGGCAGGCCGGCGGCCAGCATGAAGGTGTTGGCGATGCCGCCGCCGACGATCAGCTGGTCGACCTTGGACGCGAGCGCCTGCAGGATCGACAGCTTGGTCGACACCTTGGAGCCGGCGACGATGGCCACCAGCGGCCGCTTCGGATTGGCAAGCGCCTTGGTGATCGCGTCGATCTCCGCCGACAGCAGCGGCCCGGCGCAGGCGATCGGCGCGAACTGCGCGATGCCATAGGTCGAGGCCTCGGCGCGGTGCGCGGTGCCGAAAGCGTCGTGGACGAAGATGTCGCACAGCGCCGCCATCCGCCGCGCCAGCGCCGGATCGTTTTTCTTTTCGCCGCGGTTGACGCGGACGTTTTCCAGCAGCACGAGCTCGCCGGGTTTCACGTCGACGCCGCCGACCCACTCGGTCTTGAGCGGCACGGCGCGTCCGAGCAATTCGCCCAGCCGCTGTGCAACCGGCGCCAGCGAGTCCTCGGGCCGCAGCTCGCCCTCGGTGGGACGCCCGAGATGGGAGGTGACCATCACCGCCGCGCCGGCCTCCAGCGCCATCCGGATGCAGGGGATCGACGCCCGGACCCGGGTGTCTTCGGTGATGCGGCCGCAGTCGTCCTGCGGCACGTTGAGGTCGGCACGGATGAAAACGCGGCGGCCGGCGACACGGCCCTGGGCGCACAGATCGGAGAAACGCAGGATGTTCATGGATGCTGGTGAAGTGCACGCCACGGCTGCGGCGTCGAGCCGGCTATTGTAGAAAAGCCGGCGGCGGTCCGGGTTGCGGCGCAGCCCAGGCGCGTTACCAGCCCAGGACGAGATGCAAGGGCAGGTAGACCGCCATGCCCAGCACCAGCGTCTGCAGCACGCTCTTGCGCCAGAAGTACACGGCCACGCCGGCCAGGGCGGCGAACAGCCGCGCGTCCTGCCAGGTCGTCACCAGCTGGCCGTTGGCCATCACCACCTCGGGCACGACAACGCCGGCGAGTGCCGCGACCGGCGCGTACTGCAACGCGCGATGGGCCCAGTCCGGCAGGTCCCAGTGCCGGTCCAGGATGAAGAAGAAGCAGCGCGAGAGCACGGTCATGGCCGCGAGGCCGGCGATCGCCAGCAGCGTCCACGCGTCGGTCGCGCCCTTCATTGCGGGCGCCTCGCGAGGAAATTCTTTTCCAGCATGTAGCAGGCGCCGACGGCGATCACGATGGCGGCCACGATATTGAGCTTGAGCGGCAGCGAATACAGGGCCACGGCGGCCGCGCCCGCGATGGCGGCCGAGAGCAGGCGCATCGGCGTGTTGCCCATGGAGCAGAGGATTCCCACCAGGCACAGCACGCCGGCGAATCCCAGACCCCAGGTCGCGGGGATCAGGTTGGCCAGCACGATGCCGATGACGCTCATCCCCATCCAGCTGCTCCAGGTGACGAAGTAGTTGCCGGCGAGGTACGCCTCCTGCGCGAGCCGCTCGGGCTGGCCGGTCGCCGGCTGCGGATGGCGCCGCGTGAACAGCGCGTAGCTCAGGTCCGCCGTGAGATAGCCGTTGACGAGGCGGCGCCAGCGCGGCATGTGCATCAGGTAGGGCCGCAGGTGCAGGCTGAACACCACGAAGCGCAGGTTGACGCAAAAGCCCGTGGCCAGGATCACCGAGATCGGCGCGCCGGCCACGATCAGCGGGATGGAGGCGAGTTGCGAGCTGCCCGCATAGACGAAGAAGGTCATCGCCAGCGCCTCGATCACGCTCATGCCGGACTTGACCATCGCCACGCCCGTCATCAGGCCCCAGGCGCCGATGCCCGGCGCCAGCGAAATCATGTCGCGGGCGCCGCTGCGGAATTCCGGATGGCGGTGGATCGAGCGGAGAAAGAACACTAGGCAGGGGGCTTGCCGAACACCATGCCCGGCGCGAGGCTGAAGCCGCGCAGGAAGTCTGCCACAGCCAGCCGCTTGCCTCCCGCGCGCTGCAGCTGCGTCAGGCGAAGCACGCCATCGCCGGCTGCGACGGCGACGCCCGATGCATCCACTGCCAGGACCGTGCCCGGCTCGGCGATCGACGCTCCCTGTGCCTCTTCGATCCGCGAGCCCCACAGCTTCAGCGGCTCGCCGGCGACCGTGGCCGACGCGCCGGGAAAGGGATCGAAAGCGCGGATCCTGCGTTCCAGCACGGCGGCCGCCTGACTCCAGTCCAGGAAGGCCTCGGCCTTGTCGATCTTGTGCGCGTAAGTAACGCCCTCGTCCGGTTGCCGCACAGGCTGCAACCTGCTTTGCGCCGCCCCGTGCAGCGCGTCGACGATCAACCGCCCACCCAGCGGCGCGAGCTTGTCGTGCAGGCTGGCCGTCGTCTCCCGCGCCTCGATCGTCAGGCGCTCTGTCAGGAGCATGTTGCCGGTGTCCAGCCCCGCGTCCATCTGCATGATGGTCACGCCGGTTTCCGGATCGCCCGATTCGATCGCGCGGTGGATCGGCGCCGCGCCGCGCCACCGCGGCAGCAGCGAAGCGTGGATGTTCAGGCAACCCAGGCGCGGCTGGTCCAGGACCCATTGCGGCAGGATCAGGCCATAGGCGGCGACCACCATCGCATCGGCGGAGGCTGCTTCGATCGCGGCCTTCGCGGCAACGGCGTCGTCAGGGAACTTGCCGTCCAGGCGCAGGCTGCGCGGCTGCGCCACCGCGATCCCTTGCTCCAGGGCAAATTGCTTGACCGGCGATGCCTGCAGCTTCATGCCGCGGCCGGCCGGCCTGTCAGGCTGCGTCAGCACCAGGACGATCTCGAAACCCGCCGCGTGCAGGCTCTCCAGGGCCGTCCGGGCGAACTCCGGCGTGCCGGCGAAAACCAGCCGCATCGGCGGACTATTGCCGCTCATTCGGCGCGTTGTGGAACTCCATGCCCGGATGGGCGCGCCGCACGACGTCGGCGCGGTCCAGGTAGACGTAATAGAACATGTCGCTGCCGTCGTTCCAGCGGTAGGTCATGATCGGGCCGTCCCAGCTGGCGACGCCGTCCACCATGGCCGGCCGGCCGAATTCCCGCTCGACGTCCCCGCGCGTCCACTTGCCGACCTCGATGCGGTTGAAGTCGGCGGCCGTGAGCACCTGGCGCGAACGCACGACCCGGCCGGATGCGTCGAGGTCCACCATCCATGCGTACTGGCCGAACGGCTGCAGCGAATACTGCAGCCGCTCGCCGCCGGGGATAGTCACGCGCGCGGTCGGCTGGCCCATGCGGGCGAGCACCTCGTCGCGCGTCGCACCGGGCGCGATCGAACCGCTGAACGGATTGCCGGCGCAGCCTGCAACAAGCGCGGCAAGGCTGGCGGCGAGCAGGAGTTTTTTCATGACGAACCCTTCGTTGGACGGGCTCAGGCCCGGACGGTGTCGCGCCGCGCCTTGAGCATCTTGGTCTTGATGCGATTGCGTTTGAGCGGCGACAGATATTCCACGAACACTTTGCCGAGCAGGTGATCCATTTCGTGCTGGATGCACACCGCCAGCAGGCCCTCGGCCTCGATGGTCCGCATCCGGCCCTCGCCGTCCAGGGCCTGGACCTTGACCGCGCAGGAGCGCTCGACGCCGTCGTAGACCCCGGGCACCGAGAGACAGCCTTCGTCGTTGATCTGCTTTTCGTCGCTGGCCCAGGTGATCTCCGGGTTGATCAGGACCAGCGGCGCGTTGCGCTCGCCCGACACGTCGATCACGATCAACCGTTCGTGGACGTCAACCTGCGTCGCCGCCAGGCCGATGCCCTCGGCGTCGTACATCGTTTCGACCATGTCGGAAATCAGCGCCTTGATGCGGGCGTCGACGGCCTGCACGGGACGGGCGACGGTGTTCAGTTTTGGATCGGGGTAACGAAGAATGGGTAACAGGGCCATGGGATCTCACCGGAGGTGTCGCTATTTTCGCCACTTTTGCCTTTCGGGGCGCGGCCGATTGGCTATAAACGTTGCCCAATCAAGGGCTTGAGCGCAGAATCGCCAGTGATTTATCAAGACTTTCGGCGGCTGCACGCCAGCGACGACAGGCTGCCGCCGGACCAAAAACACAGGAAGAAACCGATCATGGCGCAAAAAAAGGCAGCTTCTGGATCCACCTCGCAAGCCTTGCGCGCCTTGTCGGCGCTCGCGGTGCTGGCAGGCGGGCTCGCCGCGCTGCCGGCCTGGGCCCAGAACTTCCCGATCACCCCGGCCCAGCGCTCCACGGCGCAACAGGTCGCCCGGGCCGGCGTCCCGATCAGCGAACTCGCGCCCAACGCCCCGGACCAATACACCGTCAAGCGCGGCGACACCCTGTGGGCGATCTCCGGGATGTTCCTCAAGAGCCCGTGGCGCTGGCCCGAGCTCTGGGGCATGAACATCGAGCAGGTGCGCAATCCGCACCGGATCTACCCCGGCCAGCAGCTGGTGCTGGAAAAACTCGACGGCATGGCGCTGCTGCGCCTGCGCGCCGACGGCACGGGCGGTCCGGGCACCGCCCCGACGGACACGATCCGCGTTTCGCCGCGGATCCGCTATGACACCGTGGCGGACGCGGCCCTGCCGACCCTGCAGCTTCACCTGATCGAGCCGTTCCTGGCCGAGGGGATGATCGTCGACGAGCTGACCCTGGAGCGGGCGCCGCGGATCGTCGCCGCCCAGGACGAGCGCGTCCTGCTGACCCGCGGCGACCGCGCCTATGCGCGCGGAGCCACCGGCGCGCCGCTGGTCGAAAAGGATGCCAACCACGCAGACGAATTCCGCGTGTTCCGCAATGCGCGGGCACTGCGGGATCCGGTCACCAAGAGCGTGTTGGGCTACGAAGCCCAGTACCTGGGCAAGGCCGAGCTCGCCCGAAGCGAAGCCGTGCGCGATGTGCTGAACGAGAGCGGCAAGCTGCAGAGCGCCGTGGTCCCGGCCACGATCGACATCGTTGTCGCGCGCGAGGAAATGCGGGTCGGCGACCGCCTCGTGCCGGAACCGCCGCGGCAGCTTCTGAGCTACGTGCCGCGCGCGCCGGAACGTCCGGTGGAGGGCAGCATCATCTCCATGTACGGGGACGCCGTTTCCAACGCCGGTCAGAACCAGGTGGTCGTCATCAGCCGGGGCAGCCAGGACGGCGTCGAGAACGGCCATGTGCTGGCGATCCTCAGGTCGGGCGCCGTGATCATCGATCGCACCCAGCCCGGCGAGCTGACCCGGATGAAGCTGCCCGACGAACGCAGCGGGCTGCTGATGGTGTTCCGCACCTTCGACAAGCTGTCCTACGCGCTGATCCTCGAGATGAGCGGCGGCGTCCAGGTCGGCGACAAGGTGGTCAATCCCCGCTGACGGGCCATGCCATGGAGCGGGAAGAACTTCGCTCCTGGCTGCGCTTGTTGCTGACGCCCGGCGTCGGCAACGACACCGCGCGAAAGCTGATGGCCGCCTTCGGCCCGCCATCGGACGTCTTCGATGCACCGGCTCCGGCCCTGCGGGAGTTCCTCGGTCCCGCACAGGCCGCCGCGCTGGCCAAGGAACCCGAGGGACTGTCGGCCCAGGTGGACGCCAGCCTGGCCTGGCTGGCGCAATCGCAGCCCGGCGTGCCGCGCCAGGTTCTGCACCTGGGTGACACGGGCTATCCGCCGGCGCTGTTGAACCTGGAAGACCCGCCGCTGATGCTCTTTGCGATGGGCCGGATCCCCGCGCAATGGCCGGCAGCCATCGCCGTCGTCGGCAGCCGCAATCCCACGCCGCAGGGCAAAAGCAACGCCCACCAGTTCGCCGCCAGCCTGGCGCAGGCGGGGTTGACCGTCGTCTCGGGCCTCGCGCTGGGCGTCGACGGCGCGGCGCACGAAGGCGCACTGGAAGGCGCGTCCCGCGAGCAGCTGGCGACGATCGCGGTGGTCGGCACCGGGTTGGACCTGGTCTATCCGCGGCAGCACGACGCGCTGGCGCAGCGGATCGCCGAGCGTGGCCTGGTGGTCAGCGAATACCCGCTGCGGACGCCGCCGCTGCCCGCCAACTTCCCGCGCCGCAACCGCATCATCGCGGGCCTGAGCGAGGGCACGCTGGTGGTCGAGGCGGCCCTTCAATCCGGCTCGCTGATCACCGCCCGCCTGGCCGCGGAGCAGGGCAAGGAGGTGTTCGCCATTCCCGGCTCGATTCACTCGACACAGTCGCGCGGCTGCCATGCGTTGCTGCGGCAGGGCGCCAAGCTGGTGGAGTCGGCGCAGGACGTGCTCGAGGAACTGAGGCCAGGGCTGCTCGTCACCCTGCCGGCGAAGGGCGAGCGAACGGATGCCGGGTTGGTTGCAGACCTTGCGGGCAAACGGCTGCTGCAAGCGCTGGGCTTCGATCCGGTCGGCCTGGACACGCTCGTGGAACGCACAGGCACCAGCACCGCCGAACTCCAGGCCCGGCTGCTCGAGCTGGAACTGGCCGGTGCCATCGCCCGCCTGCCGGGCGGCCTGTTCCAGCGTGTCGGCAGTGGCTGAGCAACCGACAAACTGCACAAAGCGACACGGCTGGGCACCGCCTTTCTAGGCTATATTGGGGCATGTTTGAAGTGCTCGTGTTCGTGTACGAAAACTACTGGCGCGGCGACGCCTGCCCCGAGCTCGAGCAGCTGGGCCGAAAGCTGAGCGCCCACGGCTTCGAAGCCGAAGAAATCAATGAGGCGCTGGTGTGGCTGGACGGCCTGAACCTCGCAGCCCAGAACACCCAATTGTCCGAGGAGCTTTCGCAGCCCGCACCCGTCGGGCGCGACCAGGCGAGCACCAGCATGCGGATCTATTCGGTGGCCGAGCAGGATCACCTCGGCGCGCAGTGCCTGGGCTTCGTCAGCTTCCTCGAATCTTCCGGCGTGCTGCCGGCCCCGATGCGCGAGATCGTGATGGACCGGGCCATGGCCGCGCCCGGCGCACCGGTGTCGCTCGACGACCTGAAGATCATCGTCCTGATGGTGTACTGGAGCTTCGGCGAAGAGCCGGATGCGCTCGTGCTCGACGAGTTGTGCGACGACGCGCAATTGCGCCTGCCGCACTGACCTGCCCCATACCCTGAAACAAAAAAGGCCCGCTGCTCGCGGGCCTTGGTCTTTGCGCACGCCCGGCCCCTAACCGAGCAGCCGTTCCGGATTGGCATCGAGCTTCGCCAGCGCGTCGCGGGTGGCACGCACCGTCAATGCTTCTTCCTCGTTGGGCAGCAGCAGGCCGGCCTGCAGGTAAGAGGCCATGCGCCTTGCCTGGATCAGGTAGCTCCTGCCCTCCGGCGACGCGAACAGGTGGAGCTGCTTGCGCTCGCTGCGCCACACGTACTGCACCTGCGCGACGATGCCGTTGTGGTCCAGCGTGAACCAGTTGCCCAGTTGCAGTTCCTGGGCCCAGGCGACCATCGCGATGGTGGGGCGCGAACCGCCGTCCGCCACGACCTCGATCATGGACGCATCGATGCCGAGCATCAGCTCGATGCTTTCCGCGTCCAGCGGCAGGTCCGTGCTCGGGTCGTCGCCGACGAAATCTTCCAGGTTGGCAAGCCGCGCCGCCATGGCCTCGATGCGCGCCTGCGGGATCGCTTCGGTCTTGGACAGGAAGGCGTCGGCCAGCGTGTCGCCGATCACCTTGATGTGGCCCTCCTGCTCCGTGCCGTGGATCCCCATCAGCCCCATGCCGTGGCGCAGCTTCAGCAGCAGCGCCGGCAGGTCCTGGATCACGCGCGCGCGGTCGTTGCGATTGGGCTTGGCGCTCGCCGCCCAGACCAGGTCCGTGGCCGCCTTCTTGAGCGCCAGCGTTTCCTCGTGCTGCGGGCCGTTCTTGACCGCGGCCACCGCCAGCACCTCGGCCCAGATCTTGAACAGGAACTCGCGGATCTCGTCGCGCACCGGCATGTCGTTGAGCATGCGGCGCATCTCGATGGTGTACTGGATCGCCATCGTTTCCTTCTGCTCGACCTGCTGGGCGACGCTCACGAGCCGCTGCGTCTGACCTTTTTCGGTCAGGAAGCGGGAAAGGAATTTCTGGAACTCGTCGTACACCAGCTGGAACACGCGGCGGCCGGTCTCGGGATACTGCTCGATCACCTGCACCACGCGCTTGATCTCCGTTTCCAGGGCGCTGCCGCCGATCGCGCTGGCGTCGAAGCCCATCACGCACGAGCCCATGCGGTCGATCAGCTGGCGGGCCGGGTGCGACAGCGAGCCGAAGAACTCGGGCTCTGCGATCGCCACCCGCAGCACGGGCATCTGCAGCCGCGCGAACCAGACCCGCACCGCCGGCGGAATCCGTTCTTCCGCCAGGATGCTCTGGAACATCAGGGCGACGATCTCGATGGTGGCTTTCTCGGTCGACGTGGCGGCTTTTTTCTTCAGCTCGCCGGTGCGCTGCCGCAGGTCGACGGCAACCTGCTCGACCCGCGCGTCGTCGTAGATCACCATGTCTTCGGTGCTGCTGCCGCTCGCCGCGCCGCCGGCAGCGCCGTTCATCGAGCCCGCGACCGTGATCTGCACAGCCATCTGGTGGATCGAAAGCGCTTCGTCCAGGGCTGGCGACGGCCGGGTGACGTGGTTGATGTCGAAGCCGGCGACCCGCTCGGTCAGCAGCCGGCGCAACTGGCCGAGCACGCCGTTGGCGCGCTGCCGGGCCCGCGCCAGCGGCGTGCCGCTGGTCATCATCCGGGTCTCGTCACCCACGTTGCCGGCTCCGCGGCTGGCGCCCGCTCCGCCGTGGCCCTGCAATCCAGCGGCCCCGCCGGATTGGCCCCCCGCGGATCCGCCGCCATACCCGCCACCGGGAGTGGTGTTGCCGGCCGAGAAGCCTTGCCCGGCCGCGCCGCCACCGCCACCGCCACCGCCCAGGCTCGAGTAGTCGCTGCGCGGGCCACCACCACCTCCTGCTCCGCCGCCTCCTGCGCCTCCACCACCCAGGCTGGAGTAGTCGCTGCGGGGGCCACCGCCGCCGCCCAGGCTTGAATAGTCGCTGCGCGGGCCGCCCGCCGCGTCGCCCTGGCCCGACTGCCCGCGGCGGCCAGGCGCGGCTGCGCCGCGTTTGACCTTCTTGGCAAGGTCGATCTCGGGCAGGACACCGTTGGCGACCAGGAATTTGTTGGTGCGCCGGTACCCTTCCAGCACGCGCTCGACGATCTGCTGGTGGATCACGCCGGTGACCAGGGTCCAGCTCTGGCGCGGCAGCTCGCTCGCGGTCCACTGCTCGATCAGCAACTGGGAAACGGCTTCGGGCTGCAGCACGTCGGTGCTCGCCAGGTCGTCGGTTTCCTCCAGGTGCTGCATCCGCACCTTCAGGTCGTTGAGTTCCCAGCTGGCCTTTTCGCGGATGGCGAGCGCCAGTCTGGACGAGAGGATCTTCTTCTCGACGACGTCGTCGCCGATCAGCTCGAGGTTCAATGCGGCCGGCCGCGCGCGGGCCGTCGCCGCCGGCGGAACGACGGCGTCGCGCCAGGCCTTGGCGCTGCCCTGCACCCAGGCGCCCCGCAGCCGCTCGAACTCCATCATCGCGTCGCGCCGGTCCTGCATGTCGCGGCTGCTCGCCACCGCGTCCTGCAATTCGATCAGCTTGAGCCGGATCGCGTCCGACAGCGCCGGCAGCACGCCTTCCAGGTAGGCCACGAACTGCTCACGCGCCTGCCGCGCGACGAGCACGGGGGAAGCTGGTGGCGTTTGCGAGGCCATTGAAAGTCTAGACGGTGGCGCCCGCGTTCGGGTCGCCGGGATCCGCGTCCTTGCGTGCGGACGACTTGACCAGGTCTTCGCGCTTGACGCCCAGCCACATGGCGATGGCGGCCGCGACAAAGACCGAGGAATAGATGCCGAACAGGATGCCGATGGTCAGCGCCATCGCGAAGTAGTGCAGCGTGGGGCCGCCGAACAGCAGCATCGACAGCACCATGATCTGGGTCGAGCCGTGGGTGATGATGGTGCGGCTGATGGTGGAGGTGATCGCGTTGTCGATGATCTCCAC
>JAQGNJ010000084.1 GCA_028291885.1 Ramlibacter sp.
TAAAGAAATGGCCGGCGGAACAAGCCGCCGAAGTGATGGGGATTTCGGCCGCGCAGTGTGATCAGGTTCTTTCCGGGCCTGAGTTTGTTCTTGATCTCCACGTCCCACTGGAATCGGTAGTCCGCGTGCCACCAGCGCTCCGGGAACGGCCGATGTGCGACGAGTTCGCCATTGATGTAGAGCCAGCACTCGTTGAACACGCCCGGGAACATGAAGCGGGCGTCTCCGACGGTTTGGTCTGCTCGCAGGTCCAGCTCTGTCTGATACCAGTAGAAGCCCGTGAAGCTCTGTCCGTCCGAGTGACGAATGCCCTGGCCCTGAGCATAGATGTCCGTGCGCAGCATTTCCCACGCATCCGGATCGTCCTTGCGGTCTTCCGCGGGCAAGTTCCCGACCGTCGACTGCCACAACGACAGATCGGCCGGCGTATAGGCCCAGCCGCGTGCCAGCCCCGTATCGCGCGGATCGCGCCGGAAGGCCCACTGTAACGGTGTCCTCGTGATCAACTCGCCTTTGCTTCCATCGATCAGCTCAGCGAAGTCGCGCATCTGCTGCACCTCGCCGGGCAGCCACGCAGGCCCCTTCTCGCCGATTTTCTTGTACGTCGTGAAAGTCGGGTTCATCTCCGTGAGCGTTTCGCGCGCTGCAAGGGCGCGTTCACCTGCAATTGCTGCGGCTTTGAAATCCGCTTCGCTAGCGCCGGCACGCACCATTTCCCTATAGTTTTCGATGACTTCGAAGGAAAGCGCGGTGAACCGCATGCGCTCAAGGTAGAGCTTCTCGTTCCGGCTCAAGGACGATTTCGTCTGGAGAGAAGCCACCGCTTCCTGGGCGGCGGCGAGATCGGCCTTCAGCGTTGCAACCAATCGCGGCGTGTAGATCACCGGCGCCACGAAGTACTCGTGCTCTGTGGCGATCGTCTTTTCCCATGCGTCGAAAATGGCGCCCCAGTACCTCGCCATCGGCGCCGCTGCAGGTCCATAAAACGCCGGGTAGAACTCGGCCAGCTGACCCTTCACGTCCAGATCCGGGTTCCACATCAGCTGCAGGCGGAAGTACAGGTTCAGGAAGGTGGTGGCGGTTGCTCCGCGGCTCTCCGTCGAGATGCCGAGGATGCCGGCCTTGCGGTAGTGCTGCACGTCCTGAGCGAAGACATGGTGAGACGGGTTCGGCAAATCGCGCCAGACCAGTTGCCCCTGGTCGTAGTCGTAGATCGCGAGCCGGCCCTCCATCACCTCAGCCCACCGGTACATCATTGCCTTGTACTCCTGCCGCGGCGGCGAGTTTTGATCGTCCATGCCGTGGTTCGGGTCGATGTCGATCGGCGCCAGCCACATCACCAGGCTGGGTTCGGTCCGCAGCACCCATTGCGGGGGAAGGGTGACGTTGGAATAGGCAAGCCCGCCCAGGCGGGTCGGGCTGTCCGGATACTTCTCACGAAGGATTTTCGCGACCCTGTTGTAGAGCGTCAGCACTGCATCCGTGTTGGACGGCGCCATCATGTACTTGTCGTAGATGCCCGCCTGCAAGTTCGCATCGCTCTGCGACTCGCTTGTATAGATGCCGTCCTCGATGGCCAGGGAGATCGACGGCACGCCCTTCGCGTAATCCTGTTCGATTCGGGCCGCGACTTCGGCGGCTGTCGTTTCTTCCGAGAGTGGAACGTTGAACGCCGACTGACCGGGTGGAATCAGGTTCTTGGTATAGGCGCCCAGCGCGTGGCCGGAGACCGGCAAGGATGCGGCGCCCGCAAAATTCCGGCGCTGGAAGTCCAATTGCCCCGTGGTGTCGCCGAGCCAGCTGAGCCAGTAGCTGCGGATCTCGAACGGCGAGCCATGGACGTGGTTCAGCTCCCCGATGGAGAGCGACTGGTGTTCGGGCACCACTTCGCCGAAGTCGGTCGGCATGTACCACCTGCATCCCCATTCCTGCAGGAGCTTCGAGACGGCAAAGTAATGCGCCCGGTCGTTGTTGCCGGCCACGTAGACGTGGTCGCCCTGCCTCACCAGCGCGATCGCGTCTGCGTGGGTAAAGGGCTTCTTCTTTGCGGCTCCGGCCAGGAGGGCGGTGAGTTGAGGTCGTGCACGCACCGCGGCTTTGCCCAGGAGGATCGCTGGTCCGGTGGGCATTGCAGTGCCCGCTTGAACGACGAGCAGGGAAGGGCTCGCGCCGCTCATCATGCCGATGTACTTCAGCAAGTCCGCCGCGGCGGCTTTTTCGAGTTCGCCGGCGTCTTCGGCAATGAAAACGGATGCCACTGCTTTGCCGCCCTGGACGATCGGCAACTCGCTCGCAGACGCCTTGCCAGCCACCTTGGCGTTCGCATCGGCACCCGCGCCCGCCAGCAGCAGCGCCAGGGTGAAGGCGCGCAAGAGCGACTTCAGAAGAGCCCCTTCCACCAACCTTTCGAGGCTTTCCTGGCGGGCAGCGGAGCCACCTTCGACGGAGGCAAGTCGTCGAGTAGGGCGGTTTGACGGCCTTCCACCAACAGGGCGGCTTCGTCCTTCCCCAACAGCCGCTGGGCGATGACCCTGGCCTCGGACATCACCGGCACGCGCCGGCCCGAGGAATGCGCATCGGTGGCCAGGATATGCGTCAGCCCCTCGCCGATGAAGCGCTCGCCCCAGTATTTCGCGCGGGGACCGAAAAGCCCTGTCAGCGCGCCAGCGGTAACCTGCATCCAGGCTCCCTGCCGTGTCAGGTCGACGAACACCTGGAAGTTGTCTTCGACCCAGGTGAGACGTTCCGGATGCGTGATCACCGGCACGTAACCCGCGGCAACCAGCTGGAAGACAGATTCGGCAAAGCGCGGCGGCGCCACGTGGTGAGACGGCTCGAGCAAAAGGTAGCGCGTGTTGTGCAGGCAAGGCACGTCGCCGGCGCGCATGCGTTCCAGCAATCCGGGCACCAGGTGAACGTCCGCACCGGTCGTGAGTTTCAGGGCGATGCCGTGCTCGTCCAGCGCAGTTTGCAGCTGGTCGCGCGCCGCCGTGATCCCGTCGGTGTCGTTCATGTACAGGCCGGGATAGATGTGCGGCGTACACGCCATCAGAGTGATGCCGTCGTCGACCGCGATCCGGGCCATCGCGAGTGACATTTCCAGGCTCTTCGAACCATCGTCGATGCCGGGCAGGATGTGGCTGTGGAGATCGATCATTGGTCGATCACCCCTTGACGCAAGGGACGCAGAAAGGCGCCTGCCAGCATCGCCGCCACGATCGCGTTGGCCGGAATGTGCATGTTGAACTCTACCAACGAGTGCAACAGGAAGCCAAATAACCCCACGCCGCAGACAGCGGCAGCTAGCTCGTCGGGCTGCAAGCCACGCTTGGTGAGTGCTGCGCGGGTCAGGCGCGCTGCGCGACCGATCGCCAACCACAGGAACGCCGCAGCGAGCACCACCGAAAAGACGCCGCCCTCGAGGAGCATTTGCGCGTAATCCTGGTGAGCGTAGTCGGCAAAACCATCGATCCTCACGGGTTGGAAACGAGGGTACACGGCAGCATAGGTTCCCCATCCCGCGCCCCAAGGCCAGAATTCGCCGGCGCCGGCCAATGTGCTTGAGGCGAGCAGTCCGCGGAAAGAAGCATCGGCCGCCATCCGTCCCACGTCAAAGCGCGACAGCAGCGCCCCTGCTCCGATGAGCGAAACTGCAACCACGACCACGGTGGCGAGCAGGATGAGCGTCATGCGCCAGTTCTGCGAACCGCCTGCGCAGAGACAGACGACGGCAGCGGCCAACATTGCCGCAGGCAAGACCGAAACTGCCGCGCCTCTGGAGAAGGTCATCAGGATTCCGAGGACCAGGATGAGTCCGCCGGAGATCCAGAAGGCCTGTGCGTGCCGCCGCGCGAAGCCGGCACCCTCAGCCCAGCGGGACTGCGGCCGTAGCAGACTGTCCCCGGCCAGCCAGATGTAGCCGGCGAGCGCCAGACCGATGTAGTTGGCAAAATGGTTCGTGTTTGCAAACGTGCCGAACGGCCGTCCAGCAAATTCGGTAGTGAAGTAAAGGCTCGACTGACTCCCGCCCGCTGCCTGCAGCAGACCGAAACCAACCTGCAGGAACCCCATGATTACGACGGCCGTGACAAGCAGCTTCAACTGCGGCAACCGCGAGACGTAAGCCGCCGTGAAGGCCGCGACCAGCGGCAGGCCGGCGAGCAGCGAAGCCATGGTCGCATCCGGCACGAGCGACAATGGCATGCGGTCGCCGACAGCGATGCGAGCGCCCGACAGCAGTTCCAGGTACTCGCTTCGTCCCGGCAACCCGCTCCAGAACGTGGCTGGCAACGGCGCCAAGTAGACGATCGCGAGCCAGAGAGGGCTGAGCAGGAGAACGGCTAACAGGCACTTCTCAAGGGCGGTGGCGCGCCAACGGGAGTCGGGCTGGCCGGATCGGATCGCAGCACGCAGCCAGAGACTCAGCAGAAAAAAGAGCGCGACTGCCTCCAGCGCAATCAATGCCACTTGCCGATTGCCGCCACGCATCAGTGGCGCAGCGAGCAGCAAAAGCGCGGCGGCAGAAACAGCGACGGGGCCCATGGGCCCCGTGTGATGCGTCGATCCTGCGGACCGAGAATTCAAAGGATTACTGTCCGCTGAGCGACGGGTTCCTCACGATAACGCGATGTACTGCGAAACCTGCGAGTGTCAGCGCCCCCACGCCAAACAGGCCAGCGCCTGCTCCGCCGCCGCCAAAACCGCCACCAAATGCTCCGCGCCCAAACGCTCCACCTGCCGCGATCCCGCCACCGACTGGCTGCACAGCAGCCGTCAATTCCTGGCACGTCATGCTCTGCAAGACGGTGACCGCCTGGTTCGGTTGAACGGTGACGGTACAGCCATTGTTCAGCTGCAGCGTGACGCTGCCGCTGGAGGTGGTGACAAAGCGCATGCCGTTGGCGATTGGGCTGCCGGGTGCGACAGTGCCGCCGGTCGCGCCGTCGGTCACAGTCACGAGACCCTGAACATTGCCGACCGTCCCGAGTGGGGCTTGCGCGAACGCAGAGGCTGCGAGGAAGACGGCACCGAACATCAACAAAGGCTTCACGGACACAGCTGTCTCCAAGGGTAGGCGGGGATGTTTGACTATATTAGAAAAGGGGCTCCCGGTCAACGCAAGAGCCCCTGACGCGGCGCAGTCCTACACCCCGTCAGGGACCAGTTCGAGGGCATCGAAGGAGGCCCGGCCCTTGAACCCGGCAGCAGCCTCGGAGGGTGCGAATGTCTCCAGCTGCAGGCTGATGACAAGCCCACAATCGGGCGGCACCGCGAATCCGAACTGGAAGGTTTCCCACTTCCCGGCGGTATCCTTCAGCCCGCCTGACCGGCCAGCGACCGCATCGGCGCGCCTGCCATCCGCGCAACGCACGACCCACGCCATACCCTCCTCGACGCGCAGCCTGGAACTCATATAGCGGCCGCGTAGCTGGTACTTGCCCGGCCCGGCGAACACATGCTGCCGGATGATCGGGATGGCCAATGGACGGCCGGTGAACTCGATGTCGAGCACTTGGCCGCGGTTCGCCGCACCGCGCTGCGCAACCAAAGCACCAGCGCGACTCGGCAGGGTGGCTGCCAGTTCCCAGTCGAAGCCATCGGGCTGGAATGGCTGGTCGAAGCCGCCGTTGTGAAGCAGCGGAGCCGGACCCTTCTGCTGTGCGCTCCACAACCCGTAGGCGTCCGCCCAATGACCCGCCGCCTTCAGCGAGCGGATATAGGCTTGGATGGTCTGCTGTGGCAACGCGGCTTTCGCCGAAGCCTCGGCCAGGAGCGGAAGGGCCGTGGTCAGCGGGAGCTTCCGCTGGCTCATGCTCGCCAGAACGGGCGGCAGCCAGCGGCTCGCCGTCGCGAGGTACGGACGCAGCAAGGCCGTCGCTTGTCCGGATGCGACGATGACCGCCAGCGCGTCCGCCGCTTGGCCGCTGCCGCGATATTCGACGAGCTGGACGAGAAGTGTGGTGGCGGACTCGAGATCGTTCGCGGCCAGCGCGGCGCCGGCGCGCCACATCAGCACGTTGGGCTCATTGGGAGCCAGCGACGCCGCAGCGTGCAACAACGGCTTCTCGAGTGCGCCGGTTTCCAGGTTCGTGAGCTGGATCCACGCTGCGGAGTCGCCTGGCGCGCTGGCGAGGCGCGCCCGCAGCTTGCTCTGGCGCGCGGGCTTCGAATCGGCCTCGGCGCAAAGCGGAAGATACGGTGTATCCAGCAGGACACATGCACGTTCCAGATGCACCACTGCCGAGATCCAGACCAGCCCCGCGGCGACAGCGACGCCAAATCCGGCCACGACCAGCCGCAAGAGCACTTGGGAGCCGCGGCGCCGCGCTGCGTCGGGCGTCATCGTCAGTTCACTGCGCCGCCGCTCAGGCCGGTGATCACGACATTGCCCTCGCGCGACGCGAATTCGGCCCTGAGCACCATCTTCTTGCCAAGAGATCCAATCGTCTGTTCACCGGCAAGGACGCGAAAGTAGCCCACCACCAGGAGCCGCCCGTCGCCGGGTTCGGCCTTGAACTCCACGTGAGAAACCCGAACAGGCCGGGCGCCGTCGACCAGCATGTCGTATTGGCGGGAGAGCGCCTGTGCGGATGGCTTGCTGCGTGCGTCCGGGTCGAGCAGGTTCAGGATTCGCTCGCCGCGTCCGCTTTCCATGACTTGGAGCAGTTGGGAGAGCAAGGGCTGGGCTTCCATCAGTGTGGGGCCGGGCTTGGGCGCCGACCGTGGTGGGGCCGTGGCCTGGACCGGCGTTGGGGCAACGGAAGGGACGACAGCGGCAATCGGGGCGGCGATGGCCGGCGGTGGCGTCACCGGCGCTGCAACGGCGGCCACCATCTGGAGCTCTGGGCGGGGCTCGGGAGCGGATGGTTGCGGCGTGCCGGTGA
Organism: Ramlibacter sp.; assembly: GCA_028291885.1. GTDB lineage: Bacteria > Pseudomonadota > Gammaproteobacteria > Burkholderiales > Burkholderiaceae_C > Ramlibacter. Next base: position 6,885 of record JAQGNJ010000084.1, read on the forward strand.
GCTGAATAACCGGCTTCGGGGCGCTGACACGTTCCAGCCTCGTCTCGGCGACCACGGGGCGGGTTGCGGCGGCCAGGCGCGGAGCGGCGAGTGCGGGCGCTGGCACGCGCAGTGCATCCATCCCTGAGGGAGCAACGGCCGGGCGCGCCGTCAAGGCCATTTGTGGCTCGGTGAGCCCGACTGGCGCAGTGGCGACCTCCGGCTGCGGTGCCGGTTGCAGCTCCGGCGTTCTGGCGGGCGCGGGCGGCCGCAACGCGACAGGCGCCTTGATTTCGGCCTGGACTGGCTCTGGCTGCAACTGTGTCCGCTGGACCAGATGCACCCTCTCCGGTGAGCCGGTCGCGAAAAAGCTCAGGACCAGCACCGCAACGCCGGCCAGCGCACTGAGCGCAGCCAGCTGCTTGAAGCGAGACTGCCGCATGTCGCCTTCGACCGCCTGCGGCAGCGGCCGGACGCGTCTCGGTTCCGGGCTATAGGCCGCCCCGGCACCCGCGACCTGGGCGAGGCGTTCGTCGTACTCCCTGCGCTGCACGGCGGAAGAGAGGGTGTCGTAAGCGCGATTCACCCGCACCGCCGCGTCCGCCGGCCAGGCGCCCGCGGCTGGGCCGGAAAAATCCGGGTGCAGCAGGCGCATCATCAGCCGGTAGCGGTCTTTCAGGTCCGCGCCTTCGGCGCTCCGGTCCAGGCCCAGCAGGGCGTAATGGTCCGCGCCGGGATAGAGCAGCGCCGTCCGCACGAAGAAGCGGGCCGCGTCCCGCAGGGAGGTCGATTCCTGCTTGTCCGCGATCGTCCCCTCGGGCTCCCGCCCGACCGCGATCTGCAAGACCTCTCGCAACGCCGCGAACAACAACTGCGGCTGCCGCAGGGCAACTTGGTACTTGCCAGGAGACTGGGAGTAATCGAGCAAGGTTGCCCGAAGTGCTGCTCTGTTTGCGTCGGCGGGATCGTGCGTCATGGTTCGCGGAAACCGTTCAGGCGCCTGAGGCCAGTGCGGTTTTCGGCGAGTCCTCTGTCGGCCCGTAGCCATAGTAGGACTCGTAATCTTGCGGCAGGGAGCCGCGCAGCGTCTGAGTCAGGACAACGCCGCGTGGCGTCAGCCCCGCCAGGCGCAGGCGCCGAAGGGCACTCTTGATGTGGCTCTTGCGGGTTCTGCTGGCTTGAACGACGAAGAGAATGTTCTGCAGCTGGTTGCCCAGGACGATCGAGTCGGCGATTCCCAGGAGCGGCGGAGCGTCGACGATGACATATTCGATCCCGAGCGTCGCTGCGACGTTCAGCAGCAGGAGCAGCTTGGGGCCCATCAACAGGTCGACCGGGTTCGGGGGGACGGGACCGGCCGTGAGAACCGACAGGTTCGGCACAGCCGTGCGCATGATCATCTTCTCGCCCCGGCTGTCGCTGGACAACAGGTTCGACAGTCCATATTCGTTGGGGATTTCGAGCAGCTTGTGGACCGAGGGATTGCGCATGTCGGCGTCGATCAGCAGCACCCGCTGACCCATTTGAGCGAAGTTGATCGCGAGCGCCAGCGCCGTCGTGCTCTTGCCCTCGTTGCGCGTCGTGCTCGTCACCACCAGCCGCTTTGGCGCACCCTCGGGAGTGGAGAACTGCAGCGCTGTACGAACGGAGCGGTAGGCCTCCGCAAGAGTCGACCGGGGGTCGGAATGCACGTCCAGCGCGACAGACTTGTTGTCTGCACGCTTGCGGTTCACCCTGGGGATGATGCCCATGAGCGGAAGGCCCAGGATGCGCTCCACCTCGTCGGGAAACTTGATCGAGTCGTCCACGAATTCGAGCACGAACACGATGCACAAGCCCAGGAAGAGGCCGGCCGCCAATCCAATCAGCAGGTTGCGCGGCAGGTTGGGCTTGTAAGGGAACAGGGATGCCTCGGCCGGATCGACGACGGAAATGTTGTTGGTGACGACTCCGCCCGAAACTCCCAGCTGCTTGATGCGCTGAAGCAGTCCGTCATACAGCTGCCGGTTGGTGTCCACCTCGCGCTTGAGCAAATTCAGGTCGATGCTGCTGTCCTGCGTGCTCAGCACCTGTTTGCGGGTCTGGCTCAGCTTGTCACGGATCAGCGATTCCTGCTGCTGGGCAGACTGATATTGCGCCTGGATGGTGCCCGCGATCGCGCCGATTTCGCTCTTGATCTGGGATTCGACCTCGGCGATCTGCGCCTTGATCTGCTGCATCTTGGGGAAGTCGGGCTTGTAGATCCGCAGGTTCTGCTGGTATTCGATCTCCAGCTTTGCCTTCTGTTCCTTGTACGACTGAACCGTCTTGTTCTCTCCGACGATCGCGACGTTGTCCGGGTTCTTCCTGATCTCGTTGTACAGCGCCTCGATCTTGATCCGGTCCTGTTCTGCCTTGGACAGGGCTGCCGCGTAGTCGGTGTAGGTCTGGTTGACCACACTGGTCTTCTCGTCCAGCGTCAGGATCTGCTTTTCCTGCGCATAGCGGTTCAGCTTGCGCTCCGACTCCTCGAGCTTTGCCTTGATCTGCTTGATCTGGTCTTCCAGAAAGGTCTTCGCATAGGAAGACGCCTCCATCTTTCGCTCCAGCCCCATGGCGATATACGCCTGCACCGTCGAGTTGGCGATGCGCGCCGCCAGTTCGGGGCTGGTGTTTTCAACATGGAGCTTGATCAGGCGCGAACCCCTGACCGGTTCCACCGTCAACGCTTCCAGAAAGCTGCGGAGCACCGCTTCGCGTCCCAGCACCTCCGTGTTGCGTGTGGAGGGATTCATGAGCTTGCGGTATCCCTGCACGATGCGCTCGAGGTAATCGCCCCGCGAGCGGGTGTCGGCGTCGCCAGTCGCGCGGTCGCCTCCACCCGGAATTGCGGCGTCCGGTCTGGCTTGAGCAGCCGCGGGCATGGACTGGTCCAGCCGCAACTCGTCGATCACCCGCTCGGCCAGCGAACGGCTTTTCAGCAACTCGACCTGCGTGGTCAGCGAGTTCGGGTCGTCCGCCGGCTGCTCCCTGTCGGCCTCGTTGTTGAAGCTGACGACCCGCGGCGCGCCTCGATCGATTTGCATGATGACTGTCGAGCGGTAAATCGGCGTGCTGAGAAAGGTCCGGACCGCGGCGACGGCGCAAGCCAGGATCATCACTGTCAGCAGCGTCCACTTGTGCTTCAGGACGATGCGCAGCAGGTCCGTGAGCGTCAGCGACTCGTCTGCGACCTGGTCTTCCTGCTGGCGCTCCACCGCGGTCTGCAAGCGGTATGGCTGGCGCAAAGCGACCGCCATGCTCGCGGTCGGCTCGAAGTCGGGTTGGGCGGCGCGCGAAAGGTCTGAGCTGGACATAGGTGCGATTTATGGGAAACGGTGGCGCACCGGAACGCGCGCTGAGCGGGTCATGGGCGGGCAAAGATGGAGAACGGGTTGATCGAATCCAGGATGTCGCGGAACAAGGAGTCCTTCAGCAACTTCCGGTTGGCGTCGCGCTGCACCACGATCAGGTCGTCACCCCTGATTGCCGGGTCATCGCTCTTGCCGGCGCGGATCTTGTCCACGTCGAAGGTGGCGACCTGCCGCTCCCCCTTGTCGTTGACCCGGAACAGCATCACTTCGGACGACTCCGCGATGGGACCGAACCCTCCGGCCAGGGCGAGGGCCCGCAGCAGGGTGATCTGCCCGGTCAGCGGGTAAATGCCGGGCCGCACAACGGCCCCGTCGATGGTGATTCTCTCCGTCGTGAATTCCTTGATGAAAACCGAGACCTGGGGATTCTGGAGGTATTTCTCGCTGTATTTGGCCGCAAGATGGGCTTCAATCTGCTGGGCGTTGAGACCCGCCACCGTGACGGCGCCGATCAGCGGCAGGGTGATTGCCCCTGCCGCATTCACGCGGACGGTGCGCTTGGAGTTGTCCAGGTCCAGCACCTCGATATCCAGCAGGTCGTTCGGGCCCACCCGGTAGTCCTTTCCGAGGCTGATCTGGGGCATGCCGGAAGCGGGTGGCGACCTGCCGTCGGCGCCATTGGCCGGCAGGTCCGGCGCAGCGGGCCGGAAGACGCCCGTGCGGGTGTCGATCGGCTTGGACATGGGGGCGGTGGCGCCTTGAACGGTCTGTCCGGTGCAAACCGCGCAGAACGCCAATGTCACCGTCATGAAAAAAGCACGGCAAATCAGGGACACCATTTTCAACCCCAAAAGCTCGATTTTACCGCAGCGGCTCTGCTGCGCCTATTAGAGGAGCAACTGCCACGGTTAACATTCTGCCCAACCGCGAGGCCGAAAAGGACGGGTCCGGTCCAAGCGCGGGCGTGTCAATTCAGCTGGCCATCTGCGGCACGGGCACAGCGGCGGTCTTCGGGGTCAGAAGCCATCAAACCCGTCGAGCGGGCGCTCTATCAAGGAATGAAGTCGGTCGGAAGAAATTCTTTTCTGACGCCAATGGAGTGGTTCCCTGTGTCGCTTTGGGTGACGAATCCAGCTCCGACCACGCAGCTTTCATTCCGCCCCACAATTTGCTTCGTCCTGAAAAGACGTGCTGGAAATGCTGGTGCCGGAGGCCGGAATCGAACCGGCACGGTATCTCTACCGGGGGATTTTGAGTCCCCTGCGTCTACCAATTTCACCACTCCGGCAGCGGAAAAGCGAAGCCAGAAATTATGGCACAGTGACGTCCATGAATTACCCAACCATCGAAGACGCGATCGGTCGGACGCCGCTGGTCGCGCTGCAACGGATCGGTGCGGCGGAGAACGCGAAGCGGGGCAACGTCATCCTCGGAAAACTCGAAGGCAACAACCCGGCCGGCTCCGTCAAGGACCGGCCGGCGCTGTCGATGATCAAGCGCGCCGAGGAGCGCGGCGAGATCAAGCCGGGGGACACGCTGATCGAGGCGACCTCAGGCAACACCGGCATTGCCCTGGCGATGGCGGCGGCGATCAAAGGCTACCGGATGATCCTGATCATGCCGGAGGACCTGTCGATCGAGCGCGCCCAGACCATGAAGGCCTTCGGAGCCGAGCTGATGCTGACGCCCAAGAGCGGCGGCATGGAATATGCCCGGGACCTTGCCGAGAACATGCAGCGCGAAGGCAAGGGACGGGTTCTCGACCAGTTCGCCAACCAGGACAACCCCCGCATCCACTACGAGACCACGGGCCCGGAGATCTGGGCCGACACCAAGGGCAGGATCACCCATTTCGTCAGCGCGATGGGCACCACCGGCACGATCACCGGCGTCTCCCATTTCCTGAAGGAAAAGAATCCCTCCGTGCAGATCGTCGGGGCGGAGCCGAGCGAAGGCTCGCGCATCCCGGGCATCCGCAAGTGGCCGGCGGAATACCTGCCCAAGATCCATGATCCGTCGGCCGTCGACCAGATGGTCGCGGTGCGCCAGGACGATGCCGAGGAAATGTGCAGGCGGCTGGCCCGCGAAGAGGGCATCTTTGCCGGTATCTCGGCGGCGGGTGCCTGCTGGGTGGCGCTGGAGATCGCCAGGAAAGTGGAGAACGCCACTATCGTCTTCGTTGTCTGCGACCGGGGCGACCGCTATCTGTCCACCGGCGTTTTCCCGGCATGAGCCACGAATTCAGGTTCTGCCCGAACTGCGCAACGCCGCTCGAACTTCTGGCCCTGGTCGAGGACGGTGGCGAGAAAGAGCGGCTGCGCTGCGTCGCCTGCGGCTGGACTCACTGGAACAATCCGACGCCGGTGCTGGCCGCGGTCATCGAGTACCGGGACCAGATCCTGCTGGCGCGCAATGCTGCCTGGCAGCACAAGATGTACGCCCTCATCACCGGCTTCATGGAAGCGGGGGAATCGCCGCAGGAGGGGATCGCCCGCGAGATCAAGGAAGAGACGGACCTGGATGCGACCGAACTCAACCTGATCGGCGTTTACGATTTCCAGCGCATGAACCAGGTGATCATCGCTTTTCACGCCGTCGCCCACGGAGAAGTGAAGCTTTCGCCGGAACTGGTGGACTACAAGCTCTATGACTACCACACGGTGAAGTGCTGGCCCGCAGGCACCGGATACGCCTTGGCGGACTGGCTGCGGGGCCGCGGCGTCCAGCCCCAGTTCATCGAGTTCAAGCGGCCCTGAGAGCCTGGTCCAATGAAAATCCTTCTGTTGGGAAAGAACGGCCAGGTCGGCTGGGAACTGCAGCGCAGCCTCTCCATTCTGGGCCACATCGTGGCGCTCGACCGCCGCTCGCAAGACCTTTGCGGCGACCTCACGAATCTCCAGGGGTTGGCGGAGACGGTCAGGCAGGTGCGACCGGATGTGATCGTGAACGCCGCGGCGTACACCGCGGTCGACAAGGCGGAGAGTGAGCCCGACATGGCCTCGGTCGTCAATGCAGCCGCTCCGGCCCTGCTGGCCAAGGAGGCGGAGCGACTCGGCGCATGGCTGGTTCACTACAGCACCGACTATGTGTTCGACGGCTCCGGCAGCCGCCCATGGACGGAAACGGATCTGCCCGCGCCATTGAGCGTGTATGGGCGCACGAAACTCGAGGGGGAGCAAGCCGTCGCCACGCACTGCCAACGCCACATGATCCTGCGCACCAGCTGGGTCTATGGCGCGCGCGGTAGCAACTTCATCCGGACGATGCTCCGCCTGGCGCGGGAGCGCGAGCGACTGACCGTCGTGGACGACCAGCATGGCGCGCCCACCTCCGCGGAGTTGCTCGCAGACGTGACCGCCCTTGCCATTCACCAGCTGACGGGGCCCGCCTCGGGCGACAAAGCTGGGCAACTGGCGGGTATCTATCACCTGGCTGCCGCAGGCGAAACGACATGGCACGGTTATGCGACGCATGTGCTGGCGCAAGCCAGGCGGATCCGGCCGAAAAGTGAGCACAAGGCGGTCGACGTGGCGCCAGTCACCAGCGACGCCTTTGCGACCGCTGCGACGCGGCCGCGAAACTCGCGGCTGGACACGGCTAAACTGCAAGCGGTCTTTGGCTTGACGTTGCCGGCGTGGCAGCAAGGTGTCGATCGCGTTCTCGCTGAAATCCTGTCAGTGCCGGAGTAAAGGCTTCGGCCAGAAACGAATCCAAAAATGCTTCCTCGCAAAGGCATCATCCTCGCCGGTGGCTCCGGCACCCGGCTGCACCCCGCCACCCTGGCGATCAGCAAGCAACTGCTGCCGGTGTACGACAAGCCGATGATTTACTACCCGCTGAGCACGCTCATGCTCGCGGGAATCCGGAACGTCCTCGTGATCAGCACACCGCAGGACACACCTCGGTTCGCACAACTGCTGGGCGACGGGAGCCAGTGGGGGATGAACCTGAGTTATGCGGTCCAACCCAGCCCGGATGGCCTGGCGCAGGCCTTCATCATCGGCGCCGGTTTCATCGGGGACGGTCCGAGTGCTCTGGTCCTGGGCGACAACGTCTTTCACGGACACGATTTCGTGCAACTGCTGTCGCAGGCGGATCGCCAGGAAGACGGCGCGACCGTCTTTGCCTACCACGTGAACGATCCCGAGCGCTATGGCGTTGTCGCTTTCGACCAGGACGGAAAAGCCAGCAGCATCGAAGAGAAGCCGGCTGTGCCCAAAAGCAATTACGCGGTCACGGGCCTGTATTTCTACGACCGCCATGTGGTCGAAATCGCAAGATCGATCCGTCCCAGCGCAAGAGGAGAGCTGGAGATCACCGCGGTCAACCAGATCTACCTCGCTCAAGGCCAGCTCAATGTGCAGATGATGAAGCGCGGTTACGCCTGGCTCGATACGGGCACGCACGACAGCCTGCTCGAAGCCAGCCAGTTCATCGCGACGCTGGAGCACCGCCAGGGGCTGAAGATCGCATGCCCGGAAGAAATCGCCTGGCGCAGCGGCTTCATCAACACCGAGCAATTCGAGAAGCTGGCCAAGCCACTGGCCAACAACGGTTATGGACAATACATGCTGCGCCTGCTGAAAGACGAGAAAAAGGGATGAGGACAATTCCGACTGCAATTGCCGAAGTCCTGATCGTCGAGCCCCAAGTCCATGGCGATGCGCGTGGCTTTTTTTTCGAGAGTTTCAACCAGCGAGCCTTTGAAGCGGCGGCCGGCGTCGGCGCGACCTTTGTGCAGGACAACCACAGCCGCAGCGGCAAAGGTGTGCTGCGCGGCTTGCACTACCAGATCAGGCAGCCCCAGGGCAAGCTGGTTCGGGTCGTGCGCGGGTCCGCGTTCGACGTGGCCGTCGATATCCGCAGGGGCTCGCCCACGTTCGGCCGCTGGGTAGGCGTCGAGTTGAGCGAGGAAAATCACCGTCAACTGTGGGTTCCGCCAGGTTTCGCGCATGGATTCGTCGTCACGAGCGAATCCGCCGACTTCCTGTACAAGGCCACCGACTACTACGCGCCGCAGCACGAGCGCTGCATCGCGTGGGATGACCCCGAGATCGGGATCGAGTGGCCGCTCGACTGTCCCCCGAGCCTTTCGGCCAAGGACAAGGCAGGCGTGAAGCTTGCAAACGCAGAGGTGTTCGAAGCATGATTCTGGTTACGGGCGGCGCGGGATTCATCGGCTCGAACTTCGTCCTTGACTGGCTCGCGGCAGGCCAGGAGCCCGTGGTCAATCTGGACAAGCTGACCTACGCCGGCAACCTGCAGAACCTGGCCGAGGTTCAGGGCAATCCGGGCCACCATTTCGTGCAGGGCGACATCGGCGACTTCGACCTGGTTCGGGGGTTGCTGGAGAAGCACCGCCCGCGCGCCCTGATCAACTTCGCTGCGGAATCGCACGTGGATCGCTCCATCCACGGGCCGGAAGAATTCATCCAGACCAACGTCGTCGGGACCTTCCAACTCCTGGAGGCCGTCCGGGCCTATTTCGCGGCCCTGGACGCGCAGGAGAAGAGCCGGTTCCGCTTTCTTCACGTTTCGACCGACGAGGTGTACGGCTCCCTGGCCAAGGACGATCCGGCGTTCAAGGAGTCCAGCCGCTATGAGCCCAACAGTCCGTACTCGGCAAGCAAGGCCGCGAGCGACCATCTGGTGCGGGCCTACCACCACACGTACGGGCTTCCGGTGGTCACGACCAACTGTTCGAACAACTACGGCCCGTATCACTTTCCGGAAAAGCTGATTCCGCTGATGATCGTGAACGCCCTTGCCGGCAAGCCGCTGCCGGTCTACGGCGACGGCCAGCAGGTTCGCGACTGGCTTTACGTGAAGGACCATTGCAGCGCCATCCGCCGCGTGCTCGAGTCCGGCCGGCTCGGGGAAACCTACAACGTCGGCGGCTGGAACGAAAAGCCGAACATCGAGATCGTCCACAGCATCTGCGCCATCCTCGACCAGTTGCGCCCCGCAGCAGGGGGCAAGAGCTACCGGGAGCAGATCGCCTACGTTGCGGACCGTCCCGGTCATGACCGGCGTTATGCTATCGACGCCAGCAAGATCGAGCAGGAACTCGGCTGGCGGCCGGCCGAGACGTTCGAGAGCGGGATCCGCAAGACAGTCCAGTGGTACCTCGATCACACAGCCTGGGTCGAAAACGTCCAGAGCGGCGCCTATCGGCAGTGGATCGAGTCGAATTACCAGGACCGCGAGGCGTCCGCCCCCCACAGGAGTCACGCATGAAGATCGACAAGGAAATCGACACCCGGGGCTTGAACTGCCCGCTGCCTATCCTGAAGGCAAAGAAGGCGCTGACGGACATGCACACCGGTGAGCTGCTGAAGGTGATTTCCACCGACGCCGGCTCGGTGCGGGATTTCCAGGCGTTCGCCAAGCAGACCGGAAACGAACTGGTCGAGCAGCAGAACGCCGGCCAGGAATTCATCCACGTCCTGCGGCGGCGCTGATCGCCGCCGTGCTTCAGGTCCGGACCGAGACGCTCTTCAGATATTCCTGGAACCCCGGCCCGATCTCCGGGTGCCTGAGGGCCAGTTCAACCGTCGCCTGGAGGAAGCCTTCCTTGCTGCCGCAGTCGTAGCGCTTGCCCTGGTATTGAAGCGCGTGCACGCCTTCGGTCTTGATCAGCGCTGCGATGCCGTCGGTCAACTGGATCTCGCCGCCGGCGCCGCGGTCCTGGTTGCGGATCCGGTCGAACACCGTGGGCGTCAGGATGTAGCGGCCCGCCACCCCCATGCGGGAGGGTGCATCGGCCGGTTTCGGCTTTTCCACCATCCTGGAAACTTTTGTCAGGCGCTCACCGGCCGATTCGCCGGCAATGATGCCGTAGCGATTGACGTGCTCCAGAGGGACTTCCTGCACCGCGAGCAGCGAGGTCTGCACTTGCAGGAATTTGTCGACCATCTGCTTGAGGACCGAGGGGCCGCCTTCCGGGCCGGCCATCAGGTCGTCGGCCAGCAGCACGGCGAAAGCGTCGTCTCCCACCAGCGATTCGGCGCATAGCACGGCGTGGCCGAGCCCCAGCGAGCGGGGCTGCCGCACATAAGTGCAGTCCATGTCGTCTGGCTTGATCGACCGCACCAGCGCCAGCAAATCGTCCTTGTGGCTGGCCTCCAGTTCCGTCTCCAGCTCGTAAGCCGTATCGAAGTGGTCTTCGATCGCCCGCTTGCTGCGCCCGGTGACGAAGATCATGTGCCGGATCCCGGCGCCATAGGCTTCCTCGACTGCGTACTGGATCAGGGGCTTGTCGACAACGGGCAGCATCTCCTTGGGCTGGGCCTTGGTGGCCGGCAGGAAACGCGTGCCGAGTCCGGCGACGGGGAAAACTGCTTTGGAGATCTTGCTGAAGTGGGTCATCGATGAGGAAAAGCGATATCGTTGCGTATGTAAACTTAATTACGAACGGGGCGACGCCAGTGTGCCTCGAACGATGCTGAACCGTATGTCAGACAGGATGCATTGATTGGACATCTTACTTCTCGAGCGGCTGGTCCCTGAAGCACACGCATGGCTGGAAGAACGCCATCCCGTGGAGAGCCGTCTCGACCTGGCCAACGATGCAAGCGGCGTTCGCAAGGCGATCTACAAGGCGGCCGCCGTCGTCTTGCCGCGCAAACTCCCGGTCACCCGCGAACTGCTCGATTTCGCACCCATGCTCAAGGCCGTGGCCCGGATGCAGGCGGGCAGCGAGAACACGGACCTGGAAGCCTGCAAGGAGCGAAAGATCCGCGTCATCCAGGCCACGACGGCGAACGTCCGCTCCAATGCGGAATACCTGCTGGCCGGCCTGCTGCTGCTCTATCGCCGGGGTTTCGGCGCAACCCTGGCCGGAGATCACCACTTGGAGATCAAGCCGGGGCGCGAACTTCACGGCAGCGTGATCGGGATCTTCGGACTGGCGCCGACGGCCCACGCGCTCGCAACGATGCTGCATGCGCTGGGCGCGAAACTGGTCGGGTACGACCCGGCCGTGCACAGCGCGGCCCCGATCTGGGCCAAACTCCAGATCCAGCCGGTCACGGTGCAGGAGATGCTGTCGCAATCGGACGCGATCTCGGTGCAAGTGATGTTCGCGTCGCGCTACCGCGGCTTCATCGACGACAAGATGCTGGCCCATTGCAGGCCCGGGCAGGTCTGGGCCGGCATCAGCCGCTCGCAGCTGTTCGATCCCGCGGCTCTCGCCCGGGCGCTGACCGACGGCCGGATCGAGGCGGCGGTCCTGGACGGGGCGCAGGCGAATTTCGCGGCCAGGGGATCGCCGCTGCACGGGATGTCCAACCTGGTGCTCACGCCGCGGCTCGGGTCATACACGATCGAAGCCCGCGTGCGCGCCAGCTGGTACGTCGCGCACCGGATCCATGAAGCGCTCGCCGGCCCGCTGCAGAGCAGGCCCTTCCCGATCAGCGGCCCGATGGAACTCGATGGCCCGGTCAGCAACCTCGGGCCGATCAGCGGCCCCGCCAGCCTGGGTGGGTACTAGCCGAGGCGGCGCAGCTGTTCCCTGAGCTTGGCCAGGGTGGCGCTGAACTCCGCGATCCGCTTGCGCTCCTGCTCGATGACCGCCGGCGGCGCCTTGGCAACGAATGCTTCGTTCGACAGCTTCGCGTTCGCCCTGGTGATCTGCTCTTCCAGGCGCGCTGCTTCCTTGCCGACGCGGGCTTTCTCCGCGGCGACATCGACCTCCATGAACAGGCACAGGCGCGCCTCGCCGACGACGGCGACCGGCGCAGCTTGCGCGGCAGCAGCCCAGGAGGTTTCGTCGTCGAACACCCGCACTTCGCTCAACTTGGCCAGAGCCTGCAGCACGGGCGCCGCCTCGCGCATGAAAGCGGCGTCGCCGACGACATACGCCGGCAGGCGAATGGCCGGTGAAACGTTCATTTCGCCGCGCAAGGTGCGCGAAGCATCGACAACCGCTTTCAGCCTGGCCACGTAGGCCTCGGCCGCCGGATCGATCGCCGCGGCGTTGGGCACGGGGTAGGGCGCGATGCTGACGGACTCGCCGCTCTTGCCGGCAACGGGCGCCACCTTCTGCCACAGCTCCTCGGTGATGAAGGGAATGACCGGGTGGGCCAGCCGCAGGATCGCTTCCAGCACGCGGATCAGCGTGCGCCGGGTGCCGCGCTGCTGGGCCGCGCCGCCGGTCTGGATCTGCACCTTGGCGATCTCCAGATACCAGTCGCAGAATTCGTCCCACACGAACTGGTAGAGCGTGTTCGCGACGTTGTCCAGACGGTACTCGGCAAAACCCTTCGCAACCTCGCCCTCGACACGCTGCAGCGTGGAAATGATCCAGCGGTCAGCCTGCGTCAGCGACGCATCGGCTTGCGCCAGGTCCTGGCCTTCGCAGTTCATCAGCACGAACTTGGTGGCGTTCCAGAGCTTGTTGCAGAAATTGCGGTAACCCTCGCAGCGCTTGGCGTCGAAGTTGATGTTGCGGCCCAGCGAGGCCAGCGCCGCGAAGGTGAAGCGCAGCGCATCGGCGCCGAAGGCGGGGATCCCCTCCGGAAATTCCTTCTCGGTGTTCTTGCGAACCGCGGGAGCGGTCTCCGGCTTGCGCAGCCCGGTGGTCCGCTTCACGAGCAACTGCGGCAGGTCGATGCCGTCGATCAGGTCCACCGGATCCAGCACGTTGCCTTCGGACTTGCTCATCTTCTTGCCGTGCGAATCGCGCACCAGGCCGTGGATGTAGACATGGCGGAAAGGCACTTCGCCGGTGAAGTGCGTCGTCATCATGATCATCCGGGCGACCCAGAAGAAGATGATGTCGTAGCCGGTCACGAGGACCGTGGACGGCAGGTACAGGTCCATGTCCTTGGTCTTCTGCGGCCAGCCCATGGTGGAGAAAGGTACCAGGGCCGAGGAGTACCACGTGTCCAGCACGTCTTCGTCGCGGCGCAAGGTCTTGCCCGGCGCCTGCAGCTGCGCCTGCGCCTCGTCGCGCGCCACGTAGACCTTGCCGTCCTCGTCGTACCAGGCGGGGATCTGGTGGCCCCACCAGAGCTGGCGCGAGATGCACCAGTCCTGGATGTTGTTCATCCACTGGTTGTAGGTGTTGACCCAGTTCTCCGGCACGAAGCTCACAGCTCCGCTCTGGACGGCGTCGATCGCCTTCTGCGCGATCGATTTGCCGGTCGGGTCCGTGTCGCTGACCTTGCTCATCGCCACGAACCACTGGTCGGTCAGCATCGGCTCGACCACCTGGCCGGTGCGGGCGCAGCGCGGCACCATCAGCTTGTGCTTCTTCGTCTCCACGAGGAACCCGCCCGCCTCGAGGTCCTTGACCACTTGCTTGCGCGCGACGAAGCGGTCCAGCCCCTGGTACTTCGCCGGCGCGTTCTCGTTGATCCTGGCGTCCAGCGTCAGCACGCCGACGATCGGCAGCTGGTGGCGCTGGCCGACGGCGTAGTCGTTGACGTCATGGGCCGGCGTGACCTTGACGACGCCGGTGCCGAATTCGCGATCCACGTAATCGTCGGCGATGACAGGGATCTCGCGGTCGCACAGCGGCAGCTTCACCTTCTTGCCGACCAGGTGGCGGTATCGCTCGTCCTCGGGATGGACCATCACGGCCACGTCGCCCAGCATGGTTTCGGGACGCGTGGTGGCCACGGTCAGCGCGCCGCTTCCATCCACCAGCGGATAGCTGATGTGCCACAGGAAGCCGTCTTCCTCTTCGCTTTCCACCTCCAGGTCGCTCACCGCGGTCTTGAGCTCGGGGTCCCAGTTGACCAGCCGTTTGCCCCGGTAGATCAGGCCCTGCTCGTAGAGGCGGACGAAGGTCTCCGTGACGACCTTCGACAGCTTGTCGTCCATCGTGAAGTACTCGCGCGACCAGTCCACGCTGTCGCCCATCCGCCGCATCTGCGTGGTGATGGTGTTGCCCGACTTCTCCTTCCACTCCCAGACCTTGGCGACGAAGTTCTTGCGGCCCAGGTCATGGCGCGACAGCCCCTGCTCCTGCAGCTGGCGCTCGACGACGATCTGCGTCGCAATGCCCGCATGGTCGGTGCCCGGCACCCACACCGTGTTGAAGCCCCGCATCCGGTGATAGCGGGTCAGGCTGTCCATGATGGTCTGGTTGAAGGCATGGCCCATGTGCAGCGTGCCGGTGACGTTGGGCGGCGGCAGCTGGATCGCGAAGGAGGGCTCGCCTTCGGCCGGTTGCCCGGTCCCGCGGGCGCCGGCGCGGCCGTAACCACGCTCTTCCCACAGCGGGCCCCACCTGGCCTCGATGGCGTGAGGTTCGAAGGACTTGGCCAGCGCATCGAGCGATGGCGTTGCCGGCTTCTCCGGGCTGTTGGTGGCGGGTTGCTGCGGGGTGTCGCTCATGGCGGTGCAATGGAAATGAAAAGCGGCACCCGTGGGTGCCGCTGGATGACCGGGTGGGGGAAGTCCCGATTTTACCGGGCGTGGTGCTATGCCGGCATTTTCGCCGCCGCCGCTATGCATTCCCTGAGCACCTTGGCGTCGCCGACCTGGTTGGCCAGCAGCAGGATGAGGCGGGCGTTCAGCAGCTCGGACTGCTTCGGGTCCAGGCCCTCGTGCGCGTCCAGCAGTTGTTCGTAGAAGCTGTCGGCGTCCTGGAAGTTCAGCGTTGTCTTCATTCCTGCTCTCCCTGCAGCTGGGTGCCGAGCGAGCGGCCGACGGCATGCACCAGGCTCGCGTCGATGCTCTCGCCGGTCGCGGCGACGTAGCTGTCGGGCCGGATCAGGGCCCAAGCATGGCCGAATACGTGGCAGCCGCCTTGCAGGTGTCCCTGCGGATCGCGGACGTGCTCGAGAGCGCCGGGTCGCTCGTCGGCGCCCAGCACCTGCACGCAACGGACCGGGGCGGTCTCGGCCAGGGCCTGCAGGCGCTCGAGGCTGCCGGGGCTGGCGTCGCCGAACAGCAGCACGAGCAGGTTGCCGTCCGCCCATTGCAGCAGCTGGTTCATCGTCCCCGGCGAACCATCGGGCCAGCCGAAGGAGACGTTCTGCACCGGCAGACCGCCGGTGCGCTCGCAGGCGCTGGATTGCGAATACGGATTGGCGATCGCCATGCGTCCGGTGTTGACCAGCTGGCGCGCGAACACGTGCTGGCGCGCCAGGCTGAGCGCGGCGTCGCGGAAGGTCTTTTCGATCCCCGCGGCGGGCCGCAGGAAGCGCGCCGTGCGGTTGGTCACCAGCACGTTCTGCTTCGCGGCCTCGTGCCGCTCCTCGTGGTAGCTGTCCAGCAGTGCCGCGGAGGCGCGGCCCTTGATCACGGCCGCCAGTTTCCAGGCCAGGTTGTCGGCGTCGGCGATGCCGGTGTTGCCGCCGCGCGCGCCGAACGGGCTGACCACCTTGGCGGCATCGCCCATGAAGAACAGCCGGCCGTGCCGCATCCGGTCCACGCATTCGCTCTTGTAGGCGTAGGGACCGACCCAGACAATCTCGACTTCCGTGTCGGCGCCGAACTGGCGCGCCAGCCGCTCGCGCACGACGTCTTCCCGGCTCACTTGGTCCGGATCGGCGTCCGGCGGCATCTGGTAGTCGATGCGCCACACGTCGTCGCCCATCAGGTGCTGCCAGACGGCGCGGTTGTCGTTGAACGGCGCCTCGATCCAAGTGTGGCGTTCGGTCGGCGGCCGCTTGGTGAAGCGCACGTCGGCGATGCACCAGCGGTCGTCGCCCTTCTTCGCGGTGACGGAGGCGCCGACCCATTTGCGGAACGGGCTGTGCGAGCCGGTGGCGTCGATCACATGGTCGGCGCGGATGCGGTAGTCGCCGGCCGGCGTGCTGACGGAAAGCGTGGCGCCTTCGTCGTCCTGCTCGAATGCGGTGACCCGGTTGCTCCACCGGATATCGACATGGCCGAGTTCGCCGATGCGCTCGACCAGGAAGCCTTCGATATAGAACTGCTGGATGTTGATGAACGGCGGCTGGCTGGAGAGGTTGTAGCCGCTCTGCTGGCGCAGGTCGAAGGAGTAGACCTCGTCCTTGCCGGCGAAGGTTCGCCCGACGCTCCACTGGATGCCCTTGGCCGCGATCCGCTCGTAGACGCCCAGGCGGTGGAAGATCTCCAGCGAGCGCTGGGTGTAGCAGATGCCTCGCGACGAAGCGCCCTTGACGCCGACGGTGTTGTCCTCGTCCAGCAGCACGGCCCGCACGCCGTAGCGGGCCAGCGCGCAGGCCATCGTCAGCCCGGCAAGACCTCCGCCGACGATGACGATCGGGTGGCGGGCGACCTCGCCGGAGCGGACCTCCGGTGGCTCGACAAAGGGGTACTCGGGCAGGACGTAGCCCGTGCCCTGCGTGAATTCATAGCCGTTGCGTAAAGCAGTCTCGGCGTAAGTGGCCGCCATGGCGTCTCCTTGTGCCGGCCCGGACGAGCCAGCGCGAACGGATGTTATTTTCTTCCCGCCACTTCCGGTCGGTCGTTCTGCTGCGGCTTCAGGGACTCAGCCGCCTTGCCTGCGGCACGGTCTTTGCGCCACTGCTCCTTGCGTGCGGTCCACTCGGCCAGCCGCGCGTGCGCGGTCTTGCTTTCCTGCAGCATCTGGAATTCGTCGGCCAGCTGGGCCGTCAGCTCGAGCCGGACGCCGTTCGGGTCGAAGAAATAGATGCTGTGGAAGATGTGGTGGTCGGTGACCCCGAGCACGTCGACGCCGTTGGCCTCCAGCCGCGCTTTCATGTCGTGCAGCGCCTGCTGCGAATCGACACGGAAGGAAATATGGTTGACCCAGGCCGGCGTGTTCGCCGACGGCAGCGCGGCCTCGTCGTCGCCCAGGTCGAAGAAGGCGATGAAGGAACCGTCCTGCAGCCGGAAGAAGAAGTGGGTGTACGGGCAGTATTCGCCGGTGCTGGGAACGTAGTCGCTCTGGATGATGTGGTACAGCGGCAGGCCCAGGATGTCCTCGTAGAAATGCCGCGTCTCTTCCGCATCCTTGGCCCGGTAGGCGTAGTGGTGCAGCTGGTGGATGGGGGCAGGCGCCGGCAGGGCGTGCGGGTCTTCGAGAACGGCGGCCATGGAAGTCTCCGATTTACGTATGCGTAACGCATTTACTATACCGTAATCGCTCGGGCTGGCTGCGATGCTCCTCGGGACGCATAGCCGTGAATGATGGAGCCTATCGAAGCGATAGCCAAACTCAATTCATTGCATTGACGCAGCCAATTAGACGGCCCTTCTGGCGAGGGCTAATCTCGATGTGTCTTCGACCTCGTGTTCAAGGCGTTTTCCCGATTCATCAACCCACTAGGAGATTTCCACATGGCAGCACTCAAAGGCTCCAGGACGGAAGAAAACCTGAAGGCCGCCTTCGCCGGCGAATCCCAGGCCAATCGCCGCTATCTGTACTTTGCAAACAAGGCCGACGTCGAGGGCCAGAACGATGTCGCCGCCCTGTTCCGCTCCACCGCCGAAGGCGAAACCGGCCATGCGCACGGACATCTCGAGTGGCTCGAGCAGTGCGGCGACCCGGCCACCGGCATGCCGATCGGCCCGACGCGCGACAACCTGAAGTCCGCCGTCGCCGGCGAGACCCACGAGTACACGGACATGTACCCCGGCATGGCCAAGACCGCGCGCGAGGAAGGCCATGACGAAGTGGCCGACTGGTTCGAGACGCTGGCCAAGGCCGAGCGCTCGCACGCCAACCGCTACACCCGCGCGTTGAACGAACTGGTCGACTGACGTCGGCTTCCTGTTGGACGTTGCCCGCGCAGCGTCCAATGGCAAGCATTCCTGAGGAAGACAAGAACATGGCCGCAGCACGCGAAGGCAACCTCGAAGCCCCGACCCGCCACCCGATCGCCTGGAAGAATCCCGACTACTACAACGAGGAAGCCGCCTTCGACGAGCTGGAGCGCATCTTCGACATCTGCCATGGCTGCCGGCGCTGCGTCAGCCTCTGCGCCTCCTTCCCGACCCTGTTCGACCTGATCGACGAGGGCAAGACCGGCGAGGTCGACGGCGTCGACCGCAAGGACTACTGGAAGGTGGTCGACCAGTGCTACATGTGCGACCTCTGCTACATGACCAAGTGCCCCTACGTGCCGCCGCACGAGTGGAACGTCGACTATCCGCACACGATGCTGCGGGCCAAGGCCATCAAGTTCAAGAGCGGCGGGATGCACTTCGGCGAGAAATTCCTGTCGTCCACGGACGTTCACGGCCAGTTCGCCGGCATCCCCATCGTCACCCAGGTGGCGAACGCGGTGAACCAGACCAAGCCGGCCCGGGCGCTGATGGAAAAGGCCATGCACGTGGACAAGAACGCGTGGCTGCCGGCGCTGGCGACGCGCAAATTCCGCTCCAGCGCCCCAAGGTCGAAGGACTTCAGCATCAGGAACGGCGCCAAGACGCCGGGCAAGGTCGCGATCTTTTCCACCTGCTACATCAACTACAACGAGCCGGGCATCGGCCTGGACCTGCTCAAGGTGCTGGAGCACAACGAGGTTCCGTATGTCATCGTCGACAAGGAAAAGTGCTGCGGCATGCCCAAGCTCGAACTCGGCGATCTCGACTCGGTCAACGAGAGCAAGGAGGCGAACATCCCGGTGCTGGCGAAGTACGCGGCGCAAGGCTACGCCATCATCACCGCCGTGCCCAGCTGCACGCTGATGTTCAAGCAGGAGATCCCGCTGATGTACCCGGACGACGCCGACGTGCAGGCGGTCAAGGAAGCGATGTGGGATCCGTTCGAGTACTTCATGGCCCGCAAGCGCGACGGCCTGCTCAGGACCGACTTCTCGCAGCCGCTGGGCAAGATCAGCTACCAGATCCCCTGCCACACGCGGGTGCAGAACATCGGCAAGAAGACCGAGGAGATGCTCAAGATGGTGCCGGACACGTTCGTGCACACAAACGAGCGCTGCTCCGGCCACGCAGGAACGTACGGCGTGAAAGTCCCGTCGCACCAGATCGCGATGAAGATCGGCAAGCCGCTGTTCAAGAAGATGGCCGAGCACCCGGCCGGCGGCCAGCCGGATTTCATCAGCTCCGATTGCCCGCTCGGCGGACACCACATCGACCAGGGCTTCGACGTCAACGCGCTCGGAACCCCGAGGCTGGAGCATCCGATCACCCTCGTGCGGATGGCCTACGGCCTCAAATAGGGAGCTTCAAATGCAACTGACAGGAAAAATCACCCGCGACAGCCTGATGACGCTCGAGGCGTACAGCAGGTATCGCAAGGAGCGCAAGTCGGAAGTGATCGCGCACCGCAAGCTGCGCAGCGTCCCGCTGGGCGACCACATCAACCTGCAGTTCGAGAGCGAGCTGACCATCCGCTACCAGATCCAGGAGATGCTGCGGATCGAGAAGATCTTCGAGGAAGAAGGGATCGAGCAGGAGATCGAGGCCTACGCGCCGCTGGTGCCGGACGGCGGCAACTGGAAGGCGACGATGCTGATCGAGTATCCCGACGTCAACGAGCGCAAGCGCGAGCTGGCCCGGCTGATCGGCGTCGAGGACCGGATGTTCGTCGAGGTCGAAGGACACGAGAGGGTCTACGCGATCGCGGACGAAGACCTGGACCGTGAGAACGACGAGAAGACTTCAGCGGTCCATTTCGTGCGCTTCGAATTCACGCCGGCGATGGCCTCCGCGGTCAAGGCAGGCGCGAGCGTGAAGATCGGCTGCGACCACCGCAACTACCCGGCCCACATGACCATCGCCGCGGAAACGCTGGCCTCGCTGGCCGGGGACCTCAAGTAGCGGCTCGCCGCGCCTTCTCGAAGCTCTCCACGCGTGCGGCGGCTCGCCCCAGCGCCGCCAGCAGCTTGTCGTCCCCCGCGAGATGTCCCCACAGCGCGGGGTCCCGCGCCAGCGCCGCCACCGGATCCGCCGAAGCGCAGATCGCGTGGCCGATGGCTGGGTCCATCGCCTGGTCCTGGTAGGGATAGGGCAGGGTGCCCGCGTGCCAGCGGCGCAGGCAGGCCAGGAACAATGCAGGCAGCATCGCCGTGGAGTCGATGCTCTCGCCGCGGCCGAGCCGGTCGCGGATGGTCGGCGCGACAAAGGCCGGGATCTTGGCGAAGCTGTCGGCGGCGACGCGCTGGTTGGTGTCGAGGATCACCGGATTGCCGAAGCGCCCGAGCACCACGTCCCGGTAGGCCGGCAGATCGATCGGGCTCGGGCTCAGCACGGGGATCGCGTCGTCCGTGACATAGTCGAAAGCGAAGCCGCGGATCTCGTCGTCGCGTGTCCCCTGGTTGATGTGGCTGTAGCCAGCCAGGGTCCCCGCCCATGCGATGCAGCTGTGGCTCGCGTTGAGCAGGCGGATCTTGGCTTCCTCGTACGGGGCCACAAGGCCGACCATCTGAACGCCGGCCGCTTCCCACGCGGGACGGCCGTTGACGAAGTCGTCTTCGATGACCCACTGGATGAAGCTTTCCGCCATCAGTGAGGCCGGATCGTCAATTCCCGTTGCTGCCTGCACTCGCGCGACGACTTGCGGCGTGGGCCTTGGCGTGATGCGGTCGACCATCGCGTTGGGGCTGCTGGTGTTGGCGCGGGTCCATGCGAGCAGCGCCATGTCGCCCGCCGCTTCGATGAACTGGAGCAAGGCGCGGCGGGTGCGGTCGCCGTTGTGGCGCAGGTTGTCGCAGCACAGGAGGGTCACGCCGCCGGCGTCGCTGCGCATGCGCTCGCGCAGGATCGCGCACAAGGCGCCGTAGACCGTGCTGCCGGCCAGGCCGGCGCGCGCCGACTGCAGGTCGGCGGCGATCTCGGCGGTGCCGAGGTCAAGCTTGTCGTCCGCATCGAGGCTGTACCCGGCCTCGGTGACGGTGAACGAGACGATGCGCGTCGATGCATCGGAGCCGAGCGCAACCAACTCGGCGAGACCGCTCTTCCAGGGCACGACGGTGCCGATCGAGGAGATCCGCTGGTAGCTGCGCTCGCCGGCGGGCGTCACCGTTTCCAGCGTGTAGCGGCCGGCGCTGCGCACCATCGCCGCAACCCCGGCGTCATCGCCTGGACGGATGTTCCCGCTCGCCAGCGACCAGCGGTCGTCGCCCGAGTCGATCAGCCGCTGCAGGTAGGCTGCCTGGTGCGCCCGGTGAAAAGCGCCAAGACCGAGATGCAGGATGCGAAGCGAGGCAGGGGCAGCGGCAAGCATGGTCGCGGATCAGACCGGCGCGAACAGGTCCACCCGGTCGGTGATGATTCCGTCGCTCGAAAGGTCGAGCAGACGATCGGCGGCCCATTCGTCGTTGACGGTGTAGCTCAGGCACTTCAGGCCGGCGCCGCGCGCCTGGGCCACGGTCGCGGCGTCCCACAAGCCATGGTTGCAGACGACCGCCTTGCAGCCGAGCGCGAGCGCCGTCTCGATCCAGTCGCTGGTCGGCTTGTCCAGCAAGAGGCCGCGAGGCAGCTGCGGCGATTGGTCGCGCGCCGCTTCCAGCGCCTCGACGCGAAACGACGTGAGCAGGGGCGGGACGGCGCCGTGCCAGAGGCGGGCGGCGTGCCCGGCGACCACCTCGCCGGTCCGCCTGTCTGCGCCCGGCGTGGGCTTGATCTCGATATTGAGGAAATGGCCGTTCGCGAGGCAGAAGCGCGCGAGATTCTCCAGGGTGCAGAGCGGCTCGCCCGCGAATTGGCGCGAATGCCAGGCCCCGGCGTCCAGCTGCGACAGCTCGCTCCAGGGGCGATCGCCGCCGATCCCTCGGCCATTGGTCGTGCGATCGAGTGTCGCGTCGTGCATCAGGAACGGCACACCGTCGGCGGACAATTTGACGTCGCACTCGAACATGCGGTAGCCGTGATGGGCGCCGAGCCGGAAAGCGGCGAGCGTGTTCTCGGGCGCCAGCTTGCCGGCGCCGCGATGGGCGGTCCAGCGGGGGTAGGGCCAGTCGCTCACGGTTTTCAGACCCGCTTGCCGCTGGCCGCGTCGAACCAGTGCAGCCGGTCTTCGCGCGGCGCGACATGGATGATCGAATCGGGCGCCGGCGAGGGCCCGCCTTCCTCGACCCGGACGATCACCTGCTCGTCGCCCAGGCGGCCGTAGATCAGGCGTTCCGCGCCCAGAAGTTCGACGGTTTCGACACGGATCTGCCAGCCCGTCTGGCCCACATCCATGTGCTCCGGCCGGATCCCGAGCACGGTCCCGGCCCGCGCCCCCGGAGCGTTCTTGAGCAGATTCATCGGCGGCGAGCCGATGAAGCTGGCGACGAAGGTCGAGGCCGGCCGGTGATACACCTCTTCGGGCGTGCCGAACTGCTCCATCACGCCGGCGTTCATCACGATCATGCGCTGCGCCAGCGTCATCGCCTCCACCTGATCGTGCGTCACGAACAGGGCGGTGATGCCCAGTTCGCGATGCAGCTTCTGGATCTCCAGCCGGGTCTGGGCGCGCAGCTTGGCGTCGAGGTTGGACAGTGGCTCGTCGAACAGGAAGACCTGCGGCTGCCGCACGATGGCGCGGCCCATCGCGACCCGCTGGCGCTGGCCACCGGAGAGCTCGCGCGGCTTGCGCGCGAGCAGGTGGCCCAGCTCCAGGATGCCGGCCGCCTTGTCGACCCGCGTCTTGATTTCCGGGGCCGGCATTTTGCGTATCTTCAGGCCATAGGCCATGTTGTCGAACACCGTCATGTGCGGATAGAGGGCGTAGTTCTGGAACACCATGGCGATGTCCCGCTCGGCCGGTTCCAGGTCGTTGACCACCCGGCCCCCGATCCAGATCTCGCCGCCGGAGATTTCCTCCAGCCCGGCGACCATGCGCAGCAGGGTGGACTTGCCGCAACCGGACGGGCCGACGATGACGATGAACTCGCGGTCCGCAACCTCGGCGTTGACGCCGTGGATCACCTGCAGTTCATGCTTGCCGTGGCCGTAGCGCTTGACGACGTTCTTCAGTTCGATGGCAGCCATGTAGTTCTCTTGTCTGGCGGGGGCAGGCGCCGAGCGGCATTCCCCGCGTCGGTCATTTTTCTGTGTCCACCAGGCCCTTGACGAACCATTTCTGCATCAGCACCACCACCACGGCGGGCGGCAGCATGGCCAGCAGCGCGGTGGCCATCACCATGTTCCAGGCGTTGCCGGCGTCGCCCGGGGCGATCATCCGCTTGATGCCGATCACGATCGGGTACATGTCCTCGGTGGTCGTCACCAGCAGCGGCCAGAGGTACTGGTTCCAGCCGTAGATGAACTGGATCACGAACAGCGCCGCCATGGACGTCTTGGACAGCGGCAGCAGCACGTCCTTGAAGAAGCGCAGGGGGCCGGCGCCATCCATGCGGGCCGCCTCCACCAGTTCGTCCGGGACGGTCATGAAGAACTGGCGAAACACGAAGGTGGCGGTGGCCGACGCGATCAGCGGGATGGTCAGGCCGGCGTAGGTATTGAGCATCCCGAGGTCCGACACCACCTTGTAGGTCGGCGTGATGCGCACCTCCACCGGCAGCATCAGCGTCACGAAGATGGCCCAGAAGAAGAATGTGCGGAACGGAAAGCGGAAATACACGATCGCGAAGGCCGACAGCAGCGAGATGGCGATCTTGCCCAGGGCGATGATCAGCGCCATGGTGAGGCTGACGATCATCATGTGGCCGACCGGCGAAAAGCTGACCGCCCCGTGGCCGCCGCCGAACAGCACGTCGCGGTAGGTCTGCAGGAAATTGTCGCCGGGCAACAGCGGCATCGGAGCCTGGACGATCGCGACCGAGGTGTGCGTCGAGGCGACGAAGGCCAGGTAGATCGGGAAAGCGACGATGGCGATGCCCACCATCACGACCGCGTGCGCCAGCAGGGCCAGCCCCCGGTCGCGCTCAACCACGGTGTCCTCCGGCGATCCGGGCAGGGGTGACTCGCATCAGTATTGGACTTTCTTCTCGACGAAGCGGAATTGCACGATGGTGAGCGTGACGACGATGACCATCAGGATCACCGACTGGGCCGACGAACCGCCCAGGTCCATCGCCTTGAAGCCGTCGTGGTACACCTTGTAGACCAGGATCGAGGTTTCGGCGCCGGGCCCTCCCTGGGTGGCGGCGTCGACGATGCCGAAGGTCTCGAAGAACGCGTAGACGACATTGATGACCAGCAGGAAGAAGGTCGTGGGCGACAGCAGCGGGAACTGGATGCTCCAGAACCTGCGCCACGGTCCGGCGCCGTCGATTGCCGCCGCCTCCACCAGGGACTTGGGGATCGATTGCAGGCCAGCCAGGAAGAACAGGAAGTTGTAGGAGATCTGCTTCCATACCGCTGCCATGACGATCAAGGTCATGGCGTGGCGGCCGTTGAGCAGGTGGTTCCAGTCCAGCCCCAGGTAGCCGAGCGCGTAGGCAACGACCCCCAGCGAGGGCGAGAACATGAAAACCCAAAGGACCGCTGCGACGGCCGGAGCCACCGCATAGGGCAGGATGAGCAGCGTCTTGTAGACCATCGCGCCGCGGACGATGCGGTCCGTGAAGACCGCCAGCACCAGAGAGATGCTGATCCCGAAGAAGGCCACCAGGGCGGAGAACAGGGCGGTGGTCCAGAACGAGCGGACGTACGACGCGTCGTTCCAGAGGCGCTCGAAGTTTTCCAGCCCGACCCACTGCGCCGGGGAGGTTCCGAAAGCGTCCTGGGACTGCACCGACTGCAACAGCGCCTGGCTGGCGGGCCAGAAAAAGAACACCCCGATGACCAGCATCTGGGGTGCGAGCAGGGCCCACGGCAGCCAGCCGGAGCGAAAGACAACCCGTTTTTCCATACGACCAGTCCGCAAGCAAGGCCCCCGCAGGAGCCTTGTTCATTTGAAGACGAAGGCTACTTGTTGGCCTTCTCGAAACGCGCGAGCAGTTCGTTGCCGCGGCTGACGATCGAGTCGAGCGCTTCCTTGGCGCTCTTCTTGCCGGACCAGACCTGCTCCAGTTCCTCGTCCTCGATGGTGCGGATCTGGACATAGTTGCCCAGGCGGATGCCGCGCGATTTGTCGGTCACCTTGCGGATCATCTGGTTCACCGCCACGTCGGTCCCCGGCCGTTCCTTGTAGAAGCCCGATTTCTCGGTCAGCTGGTAGGCAGCCGTGGTGATCGGCAGATAGCCGGTGCGCTTGTGGCTGGCGGACTGCACCTCGGGCTTGGACAGGTAGTTGAAGAAAGCCGCCACGCCCTTGTATTCCTCGGGCTTCTTGCCGGACATCACCCACAGGCTGGCGCCGCCGATGACGGTGTTCTGGGGCGCGCCGGGCACGTCAGGGTAGTAGGGCATCGGCGCCAGCCCGTAGGCGAACTTGGCGTTCTTCGCCACATCGCCGTAGTAGCCGGAGGACGTCTGGATCATGGCGCACTCGCCGGACGTGAATGACGCCTGCGCGGCGCTGGCGCGGCCCTTGTAGATGAACAGGCCCTGCTTGGCCATGTTGCCGAGGTTCTCGATGTGCCGCACGTGCAGCGGCGAGTTCACCTTCATCCGCGCGTCCAGGCCGGCCAGGCCGTTCTGCCTGGACGCGAATTCGACGTTGTGCCAGGCCGAGAAGCTTTCCATCTGGGTCCAGCCTTGCCAGGCCAGCGTGATGGGGCACTTGTGGCCGCTCGCCTTCAGCTTGGCCGCCGCGAGCGTGACCTCCGGCCAGGTGCTCGGCGCCTTGTTCGGATCCAGGCCCGCCGCCTTGAACGCGTCCTTGTTGTAGTAGAAGATGGTCGTCGAACTGTTGAACGGAAAGCTCAGCATCTGCCCGTTCGGGGCCGTGTAGTAGCCGGCGACGGCCGGAACGTAGGCGGCCGGGTCGAACTTGTAGCCGGCATCCGTCATGACCTTGCCCACCGGGACGATCGCCCCCTTGCTGGCCATCATGGTCGCCGTTCCGACTTCGAACACCTGAAGGATGTTGGGGGCGTTGCCGGCGCGGAACGCGGCGATCGCCGCCGTCATCGACGCGTCGTATTCACCCTTGTACGTCGCGACGACCTTGTAGTCCTTCTGGCTGGCATTGAAATCCTTGACCAGGTCGTTGACCCATTCGCTGTTGACGGCGGTCATGGAATGCCACCACTGGATCTCGGTCTGCGCCTGGGCGGCGAAGGACACCGCGGCGGCGAGTGCCGCTGCGCACAGTTTTGATTTCATGGATGCTCCTGGATGAAAGCGGCAAGCATATAAACGTTTTGTGACAGGCGATTAAAAGAGGCTCGGCCGCGCTGAACAAGCGGGGTTTCCATGAGCACGGAAGACCCAACGGCCCTCAGGCCGGGCGGGAGCGCACCGGGCATGCGATGCTGCACTGCGGTAACATCTTCCTTCAGCCGCGGGCCTGTTCGTATGGCTGAAACCCCTCCCCGATGAACGCACCCACAACGCTTACCCAACTCATGGCCGCGGTGCCGGGCGATGCGCCCCGCCTGCGCGAAATTCCGTACAACTACACCTCGTTCTCCGACCGCGAGATCGTGATCCGGTTGCTGGGGGGCCGGGCCTGGGACGTCCTGACCCGCCTGCGCGAGGAGCGCAGCACCGGCCGCTCGGCCCGCATGCTGTACGAGGTGCTGGGCGACATCTGGGTGGTCCAGCGCAACCCGTACCTGCAGGACGACCTGCTGGACAACCCGAAGCGGCGCCGGATGCTGGTCGACGCCCTGCATCACCGGCTCGCCGAAGTGCAAAGGCGCCGCACGCCCGAGGCCGACCCGTCCCGCGACGCGGTTGTCGGCGAACTGCTCCAGGCCGCCACCGCGGCCGTCCGCAACTTCGACGCCAGCTTCACGGCGGCCGCGGACCTGCGGCGCGGCACGCAGCGGGTGCTGCGAAAGTACACGGCCAAGGACAACATCAAGTTCGACGGCCTGTCGCGCGTTTCGCATGTGACGGACGCCACCGACTGGCGGGTCGAGTACCCGTTCGTGGTGCTGACCCCCGACACCGAGGCGGAAATGGCCGGCCTGGTCAAGGGCTGCATCGCCCTTGGCCTGACCATCATTCCCCGCGGCGGCGGCACCGGCTACACCGGCGGCGCGATCCCGCTGACGTGGAAGAGCGCGGTGATCAACACCGAGAAGCTCGAGGCGATGACGGAAATGGAGATGGTCTCCATCCCCGGCCACGAGCAGCCCGTCCCGACCATCTGGACCGAAGCCGGCGTGGTGACGCAGCGGGTCGCCGACGCGGCCGAGCGCGCGGGGTTCGTCTTCGCGGTCGACCCGACGTCGGCCGAGGCGTCCTGCATCGGCGGCAATATCGCGATGAATGCCGGCGGCAAGAAAGCCGTGCTCTGGGGCACGGCGCTGGACAACCTGGTTTCGTGGCGCATGGTGACGCCGCAGGCGCAGTGGCTGGAAGTGACACGCCTGGATCACAACCTGGGCAAGATCCACGACGCCGAGGTCGCGAGCTTCGAACTGAAATATTTCGAGGCCGACGGCAAGACGCCGGTGCGCACCGAGCAGCTGGTGATTCCCGGCTCTACGTTCCGCAAGGAAGGCCTGGGCAAGGACGTCACCGACAAGTTCCTCTCGGGCCTGCCCGGCATCCAGAAGGAAGGCTGCGACGGCCTGATCACCAGCAGCCGCTGGGTGGTGCACCGGATGCCCAGCCACACGCGCACCGTTTGCATGGAGTTCTTCGGCAACGCGCGCGACGCCGTGCCCAGCATCGTCGAGATCAAGGACTTCATGTTCGCCGAGCAGAAGCGCTCGGGCGTGCTGCTGGCGGGCCTGGAGCACCTGGACGACCGCTATCTTCGCGCCGTCGGTTATTCGACCAAGTCCAAGCGCGGCGGCCTGCCCAAGATGGTCCTGGTCGGCGACATTTCCGGCGACGACGCCGACGCCGTCGCGCGGGTGACGTCCGAGGT
This sequence comes from Ramlibacter sp., assembly GCA_028291885.1. Taxonomy (GTDB): domain Bacteria; phylum Pseudomonadota; class Gammaproteobacteria; order Burkholderiales; family Burkholderiaceae_C; genus Ramlibacter. The sequence continues at coordinate 34,947 of JAQGNJ010000084.1, forward strand.
GGTCCGGATCGCCAACTCGCGCAGCGGCGAAGGCTTCATCGCGATCAGCCCGGAGGCGCGCAAGAAGTTCTGGCTCGATCGCAAGCGCACGGCGGCCATCAGCAAGCACACCAACGCCTTCAAGATCAACGAGGACGTCGTGATCCCGCTGCCGCGGATGGCCGAATACACCGACGGCATCGAGCGCATCAACATCGAACTCAGCCTGCGCAACAAGATCCAGCTGGCCGACGAACTCGAGGCGTTTTTCGGCCGCGGCAACCTGCCGCTCGGCCAGCACGACGACGCCAACGAGATCCCGTCGGCGGAGCTGCTGGAAGACCGCGTCGCCCAGGCGCTGGCATTGGTGCGCGAAGTGCGCGCCCTCTGGCAGGGCTGGCTGGACGACGTGGAGCCGCTGTTTTCGCAGTTGCAGGACCACAGCCTGCGCGCCAGCTGGAAGACGCAGATCCGCGCACCGCTGCAGGCCGTCTTTGCCGGCGACGCGTTCGGACCGGTCCTGGCCGAGTGCAACGCCATCCACAAGCGCGTGCTCAAGGGCCGGGTCTGGGTGGCCCTGCACATGCATGCAGGCGACGGCAACGTCCACACCAACATCCCCGTCAACAGCGACGACTACGCGATGCTGCAGAGCGCGCACCAGGCCGTCAAACGCATCATGGCGCTGGCCCGCTCGCTCAATGGCGTGATCTCGGGCGAGCACGGCATCGGCATCACCAAGCTCGAATTCCTGACGGACGACGAGCTCAGGCCCTTTGCCGATTACAAGCAGCGCGTCGATCCCGAGGGCCGCTTCAACAAGGGCAAGCTGCTGCGGCATGCGCAGGCGGATTCCGATTCCTCGGTCTACGCCGACCTGACCAATGCCTACACGCCCAGCTTCGGCCTGATGGGGCACGAGTCGCTGATCATGCAGCAGTCGGACATCGGCGCGATCGCCGACAGCATCAAGGACTGCCTGCGCTGCGGCAAGTGCAAGCCGGTCTGCGCCACCCACGTGCCGCGCGCCAATCTGCTGTACAGCCCGCGCAACAAGATCCTGGCGACGTCGCTGCTGGTGGAGGCCTTCCTGTACGAGGAGCAGACGCGGCGCGGCGTCTCGATCAAGCACTGGGAGGAATTCGAGGACGTGGCGGACCACTGCACCGTCTGCCACAAGTGCGAATCGCCGTGCCCGGTGAAGATCGATTTCGGCGACGTGTCGATGAACATGCGCAACCTGCTGCTCAAGATGGGGAAAAAGAGCTTTCGCCCCGGCAACGCGGCCGCCATGTTCATGCTCAATGCCACCAATCCCGAGACCATCAAGCTGGCTCGCATAGCCATGGTGGATGTGGGTTTCA
>JAQGNJ010000114.1 GCA_028291885.1 Ramlibacter sp.
TGGTCAGGCACGGTTAAGCATTGGCGCGAGCCACGCGCAACGCGAAGAGGTCGACGGGCGCAGCCGCGGGCCGCTATTTCCCGGTGAGCGACCCGGCTCCTCGCCTGTGGAACTCGGCGGCTTCGGCATCGCGGGCGCTCGCCAGCTCCGCCTGCGTCTGCGCACGCGTCTGCGCCCGCGTCGTCGCGCGGATCACGCCGCGGCCGACCGAGCCCACGCCGGTGCGCGCCGACGATTCGGCGAAGGCCTTGCGCTGCGCGCGGACCTTCGAGTTCTCCAGCACGACCGCGCCGGCGCTGTCGCGCTCCTCGGCCGGCGGCGGCCCCACGTCGGTCACGCCCTTGGCCGGACCCGGGTCCGTCAGGCCCGGCGCGGTCTGCGCCTGGGCCGTGCCGACGGCCAGCAACGTCGCAACGAGGGCCGGGCCGGCAAGCAGTCGGATGGTCATGGAAGTCTCCTGATGTTGCCGGGATGGTGCGCGGCCGCTGCCGACCCACGTGTGGCCCCAGCGGCGCACTTGCTGTAGGAGTGGGCGGACGGCCCGGCAACGGCTGAGCACCCGGCCCGCGCAAAGCTTTACACGCGCGCTACCGCCGGGCCACGGAGCCTATACATGCGGCGCCCACACTCGCTTCCAGCCTGAAAACGAAACCGCGCCAGGCTCTCTCCAAAACGGAAGGACACCATGACTCACTCTCCCAAGCAACTGATCGCCGCGGCCGTGCTGGCCGCCCTCGGCCTGGCCGCCGTCGCGCAGACCGCACCCGCGCCCGCGCCCGCGCCCTACGGTGCAGCCGCGACCACGCCCGCCCGCCCCGACGCAGCGGGAAGGCACGATCCCGCAAAGTGGCAGGCCCGCATGGCCGAGCGCATGGCGCGCTTCAAGCAGAAGCTGCAGATCACGCCGGCGCAGGAAGCAGCATGGGCTGCGTGGACGGCTTCGATCCAGCCGCCCGCGAACATGAAGCGCCCCGACCGCGCCGAGTTCGAGAAGCTGACCACGCCCGAGCGCATCGACCGCATGCGCGCGCTGCGCACCGAGCGGATGGCCCGCATGGACAAGCGCGCCGACGCCACCAAGACGTTCTACGCCGCGCTCTCGCCCGAGCAGAAGCGGGTGTTCGACGAGGCGGGCTCTCGCGGCGGCCGCCACGGCGGCCACCACGGCCACCACGGCTGATCCCGCTGCATAAAAAACAAAAAGCCTGCGCCGGAAAGCGCAGGCTTTTTTCATTGGCGCCGCAAAGCGCGCGCCGGGCCGCTTACTGCGGCGTGCCGCCCTTGAAGACCGACGGGTTGCCGGCCGGCGAGACTTGCGGCGTGCCGACCTCGGCGCCGACCTGCGCGCCCTTCTGGCCCATCACGGCCAGTTCACGCGCCTGCCTCGCCTGGGCCTTCTTCATTTCCTTTTCCATCTTGCGCTCGGACTTGCTCTTGTTCAGGAGCGGCGAATCCGGGTCCGCGTTGGGGTTGCCCTTGACCATGGTGCTGGCTTCGCCGGCGCGGCCGGGCGTGTGGGTCGTGGCGGAAGCCTTGCTGCGGCCCTGGGCGTCTTCGCGAGCCTGGGTCCTGGTCACCGGGGCAGCTTCGCTGCCCGGGGTGTTGGTCGTCACGGCGTTGGGTGCGCCCTGGGTCATGGTGCTGGCTTCGCCGGCCCGGGTCGGCACGTCGGAGGTGGTGGCGGCACTCTGGGCATGGGCTGCGCCGGCCAGGGCGATCAGGCCGGCCAGCAGGAGGGAGGGGGTTGCACGCTTGTTCATCTGGGTTCCTTCGATTGGGTTGCGTCCCGACGATTCGGGGCATGGGAAGACCTTAGGTCCCGGTCGCGCTGGTCCCTATCGGACAGCCCCGACCTCCCCTGTAGGACTTGCGCCTGCGTCAGTCGGGCGTGGCGCCCTGGCGCGCAGGCTCTGCAGTCGCAGGCACAACAGTCGTCGCCGTTCTTGTGCCGGACGCACCCATCATCTTCGTGTTGGCCGTCGCGGCCGGCGTGGCGGCATAGCGCCGCACGGTCAACCTGCCCTGGAGCCCGAGCTCGCCCGGTTGCGGGTTCGACGTGACCAGGTTGGGGACGCCGTTGGTCATGGTGCTGGCCTCGCCCGACCCGCTGGGCATGTTGCTGGTCTGCTGCGCGAAAGCGCTTCCCGCGGCGACCAGCAAGGCCAGGAGCAGCGATCCTGCCGCGGGCGATTTCAGTCTCATTGCGTGCTCCGGTGTGACAGCCGATGGACCAATCTAGAACGGCATCGCCGTGCCGTGATCGGACAGTCGCCGCGCGCCCCTGTAGGACGCCATCCCGACCCCGGAACCGCGTCCGCTAGAAGCTTGCGCCGTAGCGCAGTTGCACGAAGTTCTGGCCCGGATTGGGATTGCGGATACCCGCGTTGGACACGTGCTGCAGTCGCAGGCTCAGTTCCTGGCCGCGATTGGCGCCGAAGCTGCGGCCGACTCCGACGATGTCGACGAAGTTGAACGACGTGCTGAATTGCTTGCTGGGCGTCGCGAAGCGCTGGTCCATCGCCGAAAGGCCGATGCCCGCTTCGGCGAACCAGTCGGAGCGGCCCTGGGCGAACCGCATCCGCAGCAGCGGCACCACGCCCACCTGCGTGAAGCCGCGGCGCCCTCCCGTGGCTGCGCGCGCATCCCAGTGGCTGATGTAGGCCTCGGTCAGGCCGCCGAATTCGCCGCCCAGCCAGGTTGCGCGCCAGGACCAGGGCCAGGTCAGGCCCACGCCGGCGTTCCAGGCGCGGCCCTCGCCGGCGCCGCCCTGCACGAAATAGCCCGCGGGCCTGAGGCCTTCGGCGGCCGCGGGCAAGAGCACACCGCACGACGCGGCGAGGAAAGCAAGAAGGCGCAGGTGTCTGGATGTCATTGCGACGAGTTTGCTGAGGCCGTGGCGGGTTGGGAACCAGCGGGCGCGCGGATGCCGAGAAATGGATGGCGTCCTACAGCGCCGCGACGCGCCGGCGCGACGCAGCGAAGCGGCGGAAAACCAGGCGAGCGCGCCGTGCACCCTGGAGCAGACAAGAACTCTGCGCGGCGTCCTACACCCTGTGCAGGAGCCCGGCAGTACAAAAAGTGTTCCCCGAAAGAACCAGACAACCATGACCGAGACCGTGGCCGCGCCGCCGCTGACCGTGATGACCGTGAACATCCACAAGGGGTTCACGACCTTCAATCGCAAGTTCATCCTGCCGGAGCTGCGCGACGCCGTGCGCAAGGTCGGCGCCGACCTCGTGTTCCTGCAGGAAGTGATGGGCACGATCGAGAAGAACGGGCGCAACGGCCACGACCATCCGGAGACGCCGCATTACGAATTCCTGGCCGACAGCATCTGGCCGCAGTTCGCCTACGGCCGCAACATGGTCTATCCCAGGGGCCACCACGGCAACGCCGTGATGTCCAAGTTCCCGATCGTGCATTACCAGAACCACGACGTCTCGATCGCCGGCCCGGAGAAGCGCGGCCTGCTGCATTGCGTCGTGCGCGTCCCCGGCCAGGCGAGCGACGTCCACGCCATCTGCGTCCACCTGGGACTGGCCGAGAGCCACCGCCAGCAGCAGCTGGAGCTGCTTTGCCAGATGGTGCGCAGCGAAGTGCCGGACAACGCGCCGCTGATCGTCGCGGGCGACTTCAACGACTGGCGCCGCCGCGCCCACGCGATGCTCGAGCGCGAAGTGGGCTTGCGCGAGGTGTTCGTCTCGGCGTACGGAGAATCGGCGCGGACCTTCCCGGCCCGCTTCCCGATCCTGTCGCTGGACCGCATCTTCGTGCGCAACGCCTCGGTCCACCTGCCCGTGGTCTTGCCTCGCAAGCCCTGGTCCCATCTGTCCGACCACGCTCCGCTCGTGGCCGAAATCCATCTGTAATCGAGGCCAGTCATGAGCGGCAAATGGATCGAGGGCAACGACATCCGCCTGCTGGAGAACGGCGAGGAATTCTTCCCGCGCGTGTTCGCCTGCATCGCCAACGCCAAGCGCGAAGTCCTGCTGGAAACCTTCATCCTGTTCGAGGACAAGGTCGGCCTGCAGCTGCACGAGGCGCTGATCGCCGCCGCCCGGCGCGGTGTCCAGGTGGACGTGACGGTCGACGGCTTCGGCTCGCCCGACCTGTCCAGGCATTTCGTCTCCACGCTGTGCGAGGCCGGCGTGCGCCTGCACGTGTACGAACCGGCGACGGTGCTGTTCGGCAGGCGGGTCAGCCTGCTGCGCCGCATGCACCGCAAGATCGTCGTCGTCGACGGCGAGCTCGCCTTCGTCGGCGGCATCAACTACTCGGCCGACCATCTCGGTGACTTCGGCCCGGAAGCCAAGCAGGACTACGCGGTCGAGATCCGCGGTCCGCTGGTGGCCGAGATCCATCGCTTCACCCATGCCGCCCTGGCCGCGGGCCTGCGCCATGCCAGGGGCGAGGAACGCCAGTGGTGGCGCAACCGCAGGCAAATGCGCCCGCCCGCCGACACCCTGCCGCGGCCCGGCACGTCGGCCGCCATGTTCGTGACGCGCGACAACGGCCGCCACACCAACGACATCGAGCGGCATTACCGCATCGCGATCCGCGCCGCGCGCAAGCGCGTGGTGATCGCCAACGCGTATTTCTTTCCCGGCTACCGCCTGATCAAGGAACTGCGCAAGGCGGCCCGTCGCGGCGTCGAGGTCTGCCTGATCCTGCAGGGCCAGCCCGACATGCCGATCGTCAAGACGGCGGCCAGCATGCTGTACCACCACCTGATCAACAGCGGCGTGAAGGTGTTCGAGTACACCGACCGGCCGCTGCACGGCAAGGTGGCGCTCACCGACGACGAATGGGCGACGGTGGGCTCGAGCAACCTCGATCCGCTCAGCCTGTCGCTGAATCTCGAGGCCAACGTCATCATCCGCGACCGCGAGTTCAACCAGGAACTGTTCGAGCGCCTGGACTGCCTGATGCGCAACAGCTGCAAGCAGATCGAGAGCAGGCACGTCGGCGAGCTGAGCGGCTGGAAGCTGGTGCGCAGCTATCTCGCCTTCCACGTGATCCGGCACTACCCGTCCTGGGCCACCTGGCTGCCGCGCCACGCGCCCAAGCTGCACCCGGTCGCAAGCGAAGGGCTGGTCACCGCCTGCGCCGCGCCGGGCAAGGAGGGACGATGAACACCCGCGCCCTGCCCCGCAATGCCCGGGTCGAACCCGGCCAGGGCGAGCACGAAGGCGCGCGGGCGAAATGGTCCGAGCGCAGCTGGTGGCCGTGGGCCAAACGCGGGCTCACGCTCGGCTTCTTCGCCGTGGTCGTCGTGCTGCTCTGGCGCTATGCCGAGCACGTGGACTGGGACGACGTCTGGTCGTCGGTCGTCGACACGCCGCGCCCTGCATTGATGACTGCGATCGCCCTTGCCGCGGCCAGCCACCTGCTTTACAGCTGCTTCGACCTGCTGGGGCGCCGCTACACCGGCCACAACCTGCGCACCAGGACGGTGATGATGATCAACTTCATCAGCTACGCCTTCAACCTGACCATCGGTTCGCTGGTCGGCGGCGTCGGCTTCCGCTACCGGCTGTATTCGCAGGCCGGACTGGGCAAGGGCGTGATCACGCGCATCGTCTCGATGAGCATGCTCACCAACTGGCTGGGCTACAAGCTGCTCGCCGGCTTGCTGTTCATCTTCCATCCGCTGGCCCTGCCTCCCGCCTGGCACATGGGCAACCATGGACTGCAATGGGCCGGCTTCGCCCTGGTGGCGATCTCGGGCGCCTACATCGTCGCCTGCGTGCGAATGGGCGACCACAAATGGGACGTCAAGGGCCACGAGATCTATCTTCCGCCGTGGCGCATGGCGGTGCTGCAGATGGGGATCTCGTGCATCAACTGGAGCCTGATGGCGGGGATCGTCTACGTCCTGCTGCAGCAGAAGGTGGCGTACACGGACGTGCTCACCGTGTTGCTGGTCGGCGCCATCGCGGGCGTGGTGGCCCATGTGCCGGCCGGCCTGGGCGTCTTCGAATTCGTCTTCGTCGCCCTGCTCTCGCACCAGGTCCCGGAAAGCCGCCTGCTTGCCGCCCTGCTGGGCTATCGCGCGATCTACTACATCCTGCCCACGCTCATCGCGGCCGCGATGTACGTCGCGTTCGAGTTCAAGGCCAAGCGCAACGCGTCCAGATCACCCGGCCTGGAAGCCGCGAACTGACATGCAAGCCCGCCTCGCCAGCGAAACCGACTTGGCGGGCTTCCGCGAAGAAGCGCGTTCGCTGCTGGCCCACCAGGTGCCGCCGGACCAGGTGGACTGGCTCACCGCGCCCAACAGCGACAAGTTCGCCGAGGTCGTGCCGGCGGAGGGAAGGGGGTCGCGCCACGTTCCGCGCGCGGCGATGGCCATCGTCCCGGCGTCGTTCCTTCGGCTGTGCGAGATCGTCGTGCTGCACCGCGAGCCCGAGCGCTTCGCCCTGCTTTACCGGCTGCTGTGGCGGCTGGTCCACGAGCCGGGCCTGCGCAGCGATCCGATCGACGCCGACATGCTGGCCGCGCAGCAGATGGGCCAGGCCGTGCGGCGCGACCTGCACAAGATGAAGGCCTTCCTGCGGCTGCGGCCGATGGACGACGGCAGCGACGACACGGAGCCGCTGCAGCTGGCCTGGTTCGAGCCCGCGCACCACATCGTCGAAGCGGCCGCGCCATGGTTCGTGCGCCGCTACGCCCAGCAGCGCTGGGCCATCCTCACGCCCGAGCGCAGCGTGCGCTGGACGCCGGCCACCGAGCGGCTGGAATTCGGTCCCGGGGTGACCGGCGCGGGCCCGCACGTGCCGCATCCGGACGACGCCTTCCTGCTGGAGGGCTATCGCGCGATCTTCGGCGCCCGCGACAGCGGTTGACACGCCGTGCCGAAGGTCGACGGCATCGCATCGCTCGAGCAGCTCAAGGCGGCGACGATGCGCTGCCGCGAATGCCCGATCGGCGAGTTCGCGACCCAGTCGGTGATCGGCGAAGGCCCGCGCAAGGCGGTGCTGATGATGGTCGGCGAGCAGCCCGGCGACAAGGAAGACATCGAGGGCCATCCCTTCGTCGGTCCGGCCGGCATGTTGCTGGACCGGGCGCTGGCGCAGGCCGGCATCCCGCGCGAGCAGGTCTTCGTGTCCAACGCGGTGAAGCATTTCAAGTTCGAGCTACGCGGCAAGCGCCGCATCCACAAGAGCCCGACGCAGCGCGAAGCCGCGGCCTGCCATCACTGGCTGGAAGACGAGATCGAGCTGGTGCGGCCCAAGGCCATCGTCGCGCTGGGTGCGACTGCGGCACGATCTCTGATGGGATGGGCCGTTCCCGTGATGGCCGAGCGCGGGCACTGGCTGGAGCGCGGCGACGGCCGCCAGGTGCTGGTCACGCTGCACCCCTCCGCGCTGCTGCGCGTGCCGTCGGAGGACCGGGAAGAAACCTTCGCGCTGTTCGTGCACGACCTGGCGAAGGCGCGCAAGCTGTTCTAGGAAACGATCACGCCGTCCTGGTAGGCGGCGCCGAAGAAGACGTCGACGCTGGCGATCTGCTCGCCGCTGAAGGTGAAGAACTCGGTGTTGCGGAAGCTCTTGCCGCCGACGATGGAGCAGGAATACGTGGCGTAGGCCTTGTCGCCGTCGACCACGATCTTCTCGATCTTCTGGTCGCGCGCCGGATCGCCCTGGGGCCAGCAGCGCTCGAAGTAGGTGGCGCGGTCGATCGCGTCGTCGTTGGGGCTGGTGAAGGTGAAGTGCTTGGCCAGCAGCTTCTCGGCGACGTCGCGGTTTTCAGTTTCGTAGGCGCCGAAGTAGGCGCGGACCACGTTGCTCAGTTTTGTGTCTTGCATGGGCGACTGTAGACGCATTCACGGCGCGACGGTTGCACTGGCGTCGATGGCCCCGACCCCCGTGCGTGAACGCTCGATCGTGCGCCGCGCCGCCCTCTTGGCCACCCGCGCCGGCCGGCGCTGGTCCCTGGCGACTTCGTCCTTCTTCGGCACCAGCGTCAGGTCGGAGCGCGCGGTCACCGGTGCGACCTCGCCCGTGGCCTGCGGCAGCGCCGGCATGCTGTCCAGGCCGCTCGGCTTGTGCAGGCGAAGCTGGCGCTGGGCGGCGTCGTTGCCCTGCACGCCGATGCCGCCTTGCGCCATGCCGGACTGGGCGCCCAGCCCGCCCTGCGCGCCCGCCAGCGACGGCCGGCCCTCGAAGGCGGCGGCCGCGTTCGTGGTCTGGCCCCGCGCATGGCCGAACGTGAAGAGCGCGACGAGCGCGACCACGGCGACGACCAGCCAGTGGTAGGGGGAATGGTGGTTGAACCGCATGGCGATCTCCTTGTGTGCGACTGCGGCTTCGAGTCTGGCGGCAGTGGTGTTGCCGCCCTAGCGCCAAGGGGCAACAGAATGTGTAGGACAGCGCTGGCTTTACCGCACGGCTGGTAAGATTCGCCCCGTTTGCCGCCGTCGTCCGGCCTCCCCGCAGTAACTTTTTCATGACCGTTGCCATCACTGGACGCACGCCTGCCACGTTCGAGATCAAGAGCGCGAACCTGCCTTTGCTTGCATTGCTGCTGAAGTCCGCCGACCTGGGCGAACTGGGCCGCGAACTGGCGGTCCGCTTCGGCGACATCCCCGATTTCTTCGACAACGACCCGCTGGTCATCGACCTGGCGCCGCTGCAGGCGCAAGGCGAGGCCCCAGTCGACTTCGAGGCATTGGTGCAACTGCTGCGGCCCTACCGCGTGCTGCCGGTTGCGGTCAAGGGCGGGAGCCAGGCGCAGATGCAGGCGGCACTGGAAGCGGGACTGGCGGCTGCTCCCGAGGCAGGGCTTCGACCGGGTCAGCCCGAACGGGAAGAGCAGCCCGCGTCCGCCCCGGCCCTCCCCCGGGAGGAGAGGGAGCAAGCCGGCGCCCTGGTCGTCGACAAGCCCTTGCGTTCCGGCCAGCAGGTCTATGCCCGCGGCCGCGACCTGGTGGTGATGGCGATGGTCAATCCCGGCGCCGAGGTGATCGCCGACGGCAACATCCACGTCTATGCGCCGCTGCGGGGCAAGGCCATCGCCGGCGCCCGCGGCAACACCGAGGCGCGGATCTTCTCGCTGTGCCTCGAGCCCGAACTCATTTCCATCGCCGGCGTGTACCGCACGAGCGAAGTGCCGTTGCCAGCCGACGTTCTGTCGCGGCCGACCCAGGTGCGCCTGGTCGGCGGCAGCGAAGGCAAGCTGGTGATGGACCCGATCAAAACCTAGTCCGAGGACCATTCCCACCATGGCAAGAATCATCGTCGTCACTTCCGGCAAGGGCGGGGTCGGCAAGACCACCACCAGCGCCAGCTTCGCTTCCGGGCTCGCGCTGGCCGGCCACAAGACCGCGGTGATCGATTTCGACGTGGGCCTGCGCAACCTGGACCTGATCATGGGCTGCGAGCGGCGGGTGGTGTACGACCTGATCAACGTGATCCAGGGCGAGGCCAACCTGAACCAGGCGCTGATCAAGGACAAGCAGTGCGACAACCTGTTCGTGCTGGCCGCCTCCCAGACCCGCGACAAGGACGCCCTGACCAAGGAAGGCGTCGAGAAGGTTCTCACCGACCTGGCCGCCATGGGCTTCGAGTACATCGTCTGCGACTCGCCGGCGGGCATCGAGACCGGCGCGCTGATGGCCATGCACTTCGCCGACGAAGCGCTGGTCGTCACCAACCCCGAGGTCTCGAGCGTGCGCGACTCGGACCGCATCCTGGGCATGCTTTCCAGCAAGACCAGGCGCGCCATCGAGGGCAAGGAAGCGATCAAAGAGCACCTGCTGATCACCCGCTACAACCCCAACCGGGTCGACCAGGGCCAGATGCTGGCGATCGAGGACATCCAGGACATCCTGCGGATCCCGCTGATCGGCGTCATTCCGGAGAGCGAATCGGTGCTGCAGGCCTCCAACCAGGGCGTGCCGGCGGTCCACATGAAGGGCAGCGACGTCTCCGAAGCCTACAAGGACGTGATCGACCGCTTCCTGGGCCAGGACAAGCCGATGCGCTTCGTCGACGCCCAGAAGCAGGGCTTCCTCAAGCGGCTGTTCGGGGCGAGGTAAGGCATGGGCTCGTTCCTGTCCTTCCTGCTGGGCGAAAAGAAGAAGACTGCCAGCGTCGCCAAGGAGCGGCTGCAGATCATCCTGGCCCACGAGCGCAGCGGCCGCAACGCCGCCGAGCCGGACTACCTGCCGGCGCTGCAGCGCGACCTCGTGGCGGTCATCTCCCGCTACGTCAAGATCAATCCGGACGACATCAAGGTCCACCTCGAGCGCCAGGACAACCTGGAAGTGCTGGAGGTCAAAATCGAGCTTCCCGATGCCAAGTAGCCTGCCGGGCCTTGACAGCAGCGCTATCCCCGGGGATAACCAGCCCATGAGCGCGCCTCTCATCATCCAGGTCTCACACCGCTACAACGCCCCGCCGGAAAGGGTCTTCGACGCCTGGCTCACGCCGTCGATGGCCAGCCGCTTTCTCTTCGCCACCCGCACCGGCAACATCATGCGCTGCCAGATCGAGCCCGAGGTCGGCGGCAGCTTCACGGTGACGGACCGACGCCCCCACTCGGACGGCGACGAGAGCGTTTTCGACGTCGAGCACAGCGGCACCTACATCGAGATCGACCGGCCCCGCCGGCTGGTGTTCGACTTCAGCGCGCTGCCCTACGCCGACCAGCCCACCCGCGTCACGATCGAGATCGCGGCCCAGGGCGTCGGCGCCTGCCAGCTCACCCTGACCCACGACATGGGCGACAGCCGCTACGCCCACGAGCTGGAGACGCTGACCCGCAACGGCTGGATCAAGATGCTGGCCACGCTGGACAAGGAATTGTTCACGCGCCGCATCGGCGTGCTGTCCTAGTCCCGCCTGCGGCCCCGGGAGTCTGCGCGGCACAATCCCGTTTTTCTCCCTCTCCCCCGGGAGAGGGTTGGGGTGAGGGCAAGCGGCCAGGCAGAGGGAGCAGGAAACCGCTCCGCCGCGCAGACTCCTAGCCGGCCGCCAGCCAGCGCAACACCCAGGCCCCGGCGGACGCACCCGCCGCACTGGCCACGCCGCCCCAAGCGATGTCGACCAGCGTCAGCGGCAGCGGCCAGTCACGCAGCACCGCGAGGTTGCCCAGGTCGTAGGTGCCGTAGCAGAACAACCCGAACAGCGCGCCCAGCGTGAGCGCGCGCAGCCAGTCGCCTCGCGACGGCAGGACGGCAAAAACCACCAGCCCGATCGGGTACAGCAGGTAGAAGGCCGCCGCGGCGGCCCAGTTCGGCGCCGGCGCCATCAGGTGGCCGATGCCGTCGCGGTACAGGCTTTTGCCGATCACCCCCAGCCACAGGAAGTCCAGGACGGCAAGCGCGCCGAAGACGGGCGCATAGGCCAGGAGGTTTCGGGTCATCGCCCGACTGTAGCAACCGCCCCCGGCGGCGATTGTTTCCATCGGCGAAACAGCGTGTGCACGAAAGCGCGCCTTGTCCGCCCCGCGATCCGGCCCATCTGCCATTCATCGATGGGCCGCCAGGCAACACAAGCGACGACTCACCGAGGCTGGAAACAGACGGGCGCCACAGACCCGCCATGCCCGGAATTGGTCTGCAACTTATCAACCCAAGGAATTCACCATGAACCGCAAACTCGCCACCGCTCTCGTCCTCGCCGCCGCCGCCGTCGCGGGCAATGCCTTCGCCGACGACATCACCGTCGACAACAGCAAGTTCGTCTCCGCCAAGAGCCGTGCCGAAGTGCAAGCCGAACTGGGCCAGTTCAAGAAGGCCGGCACCAGCCCCTGGTCGATGCAATACAACCCACTGGCCGGCTACAAGGGCGAAAAGAGCCGCGCCGAAGTGACGGCGCAATACGTCGCCTCGCGCAACCAGGTCGCGGCCTTCACTGGCGAAGACAGCGGTTCGGCCTACCTGGCGCAGAACCGGGTCCGCGCCGCGGGCACGGCCCTGGCCGGCAAGCCGCAAACCAACGCGCAGTAAACCACCCGGCGGGTGCAACGCCCGCCTGCACTGCCAATACGAAAGCCACGGACGCCCTCCGTGGCTTTCGTGCGTTCAGCCCGCGCCGCGCGGGCCGCGGCCGGCGCCACCGCCGCCCTTGCGGGCCGAGACCTGGTTCTGGGTGCCCGCCAGGGTTTCGCGGTCGTGCCGGCTTTGCGGCGTGCGGCGGCCCTCGTTCTTCTGGGTCGGCGTGGTTTCTCCGACCTTGTTGTGGTCGTTGGAAACCTTGCCGGTCCCGGGTTGCTGCTTGTCGGCGGGGCTCTGGTTCTTAGGCATGGGGCTCTCCTTCGGGATGGTGTTGGGCTGTGCCGGGTTCGGCGATCTTGCGATGCACTTCGGCCACCGCCTCGGCCGGCATGACCTTGGACGCGGCGACCTGCATCTTGTTGCGAAAGCCCGCGATGACGTCGGCCTCGCCCTTGAGCATGGCGTCGAAGCCGATCCGCGCGACGTCTTCCGGGTTGTCCTTCTTCATGTCCGAACCCATCTTCGTGTCGAGCAGGTCGGCGCGCACGAAGAAGTCGGTGTCGGTCGGCCCGGGCATCAGCAGGCTGACGGTGACGCCCGTGTCCTTGAGCTCGTTGCGCAAAGCCATCGCGAAGGAGTCGATGAAGGCTTTGCTGCCGTTGTAGACGGCGTGGAAGGCGCCGGGCTGGAAGCCGGCGATCGAGCCGGTGACCAGGATCCGGCCCTGGCCGCGCGCCGCCATGCCGCGCGCCACCTGCTGCAGCAGGTAGATGGTGCCGGTGATGTTGGTGTCGATGACGTGCTGCACCCTGGAGAAATCCTGCTCCAGGAAGGACCCGCCCAGGCCATGGCCGGCGTTGGCCATCAAGGCATCGACCTCGCGCCCCTGCAGCGCGGCGCACAGCTCCTCGATGCCGGCACGGGTCGCCAGGTCGACCTGGATGGAATTGACCTGGGCCGCGCCCAGCGCCTGGAAGTCGCTGACCGCGTCCTCCAGCGGCGTGTCAGCCGCGACGACCAGGTCGTAGCCATGTTCCGCGGCGCAGCACGCAAGGTGGTAGCCGATCCCCGACGACGCGCCGGTCACGACAGCCAGCGGACGGGGTGCTTTCAAATCCATGTGGATACCTCACCAAGATGCCGGACCAGCCGGCGATCGATCCATTCTGGTGAAGGCATCCACGCGCCGCTGTCGGACAGCTTCTCGTGTTGCCCGATCCTCGCCAGCTTGTTCTCGCGCCGGCGATCTGCATTTTTATTGCCGAGCAGACCGTCTGGAACTACGCGCTTGCCAGGTGCTTTTCGATCGTCTTGGGAACGGCCTTGCGGGTGCAGGCCTGCAGCTTCATCAACAGGTCGTGGCGCGGCTCCGGCACCTTGAACTGGATCCGCAAATCGTCGCGGATGCGACCGAGCAATGCAGCCGCGACCTCCGCATCCGCCAGTGCCCGGTGGGCGCGGCCCGATGTCGGCAGCGCGTGGAACGAGGCGAGCGAGGCGAGCTTGTAGTTGGGCGCCTGCGGATAAAGCCGCCGCGACAGCAGCAGCGTGCATGCGAAAGGCTGCGTCGCCGGCTCGTCGATGCGCTCCAGCTCCGCCGCCCAGAAGCGGCGGTCGAACGACGCGTTGTGCGCCGCCATCGGCCGGCCGGCGACGAAGCGGCTCGCCTCCGCCATCACCTTCGCCGCAGGCGGCGCCCCGGCGATCATCTCGTTGCTGATGCCGGTGTAGGCCTCGATGAAGGACGAGATCCGCACGCCCGCGTTCATCAGGCTCTGGTAGCGGTCCACCACCCGGTCGCCCTCGAGGATGACGACGGCGATCTCGGTCGCGCGGTCGCCCATGCCGGGCGAAAGGCCGGTGGTCTCGAAGTCGATGACGGCGACGGTGGTCACGGGTTGGGCGTGCGCAGTTGCCGCGCGTTCAATTCCTTGAAGCCGGTCGCCGCGTCCAGCTCGCGCCGGAACTGCCATCCGGGCAAGAGCGCGATCACCACTTCGGCCGTCGTGCGCACGATGCATCCCCGCATCAGGTGGCCGCCCTTCACCGCGCCCTGTTCGTCCGCGACGCTGACATGGAGGTGCGCGCCGTCGGGGCTGAGCGTGCCCGAGAGCATCAGCAGCTCCAGCGCCGCGTTGATGTCGCTGCCCGCGGCCCGGTCGGCGTAGCGAAGTACGGCGTGCGAGAGGCTGCCGACAGCCGACACGATGCATGCGGCCTCGATGCCGTGCTCCCTCGCGAGCGCGGCAAAAGCCGCTTCGAGCGAGAGCCGCAGGTCCTCACCGGGCGCGAGACGCAGGACGTGAACTTTCATCGGGCCATCAGCCAAAGGGCCGCACGCCGAACAGCAGTCCATGGGCCCAGAAGGCGAACACCGCCCAGGCCACGACGCCGACGGCGACAGTCACCGCCGTCCCCGCGGCCGTGCCCGGCGGATAGACCGTGCCGTTCGCACGATCGCGCTTGCGCGCCGCCCGAAAGCTGAACACCGCCCAGACGAGGAAGGCGCCGAACAGCACCACATCGGCCAGGTTGCCGTTGGCCAGCAGGTGGGCCAGGGCCCAGACCTTGACCGACAGCACCATCGGGTGGTGCAGCCTGGCCTTGATCGAATTGCGCGGCACGTAGGTCGCCACCAAAAGGACGAAGGCCACCAGCATCAGCAGGCCGGCGATGTGGCGCATCGCCATCGGCGCTTCCCACAGGTAGACCGGGTTGGCCCGCGCCAGGCCGAAGCCGCGGACGATCAGCACGAAGCCGGCGATCGATGCCAGCGCATACACCGCCTTCCAGGGCAGACCGCCGATGCGGGCGATCGCCGCCGTGCGCCAGCCGTCGGCCACGATGCGCGTCGAGTGCACGCCCAGGAAGAGGACGAGACCCAGGATCAGGATGGCCATGGGCTGCTCCTCCGTTGTTCGATGGCGAGATTATGGCCGCGCCAACCCGGCGAAACCACGCCGAGCCGGGCTTAGCAACGCCGGCTCGCGGTCGCCGCCATTGCTTTGTCCCTTTCTGTGGACAACCTGGATTTTTCGTTCGTCTTCAACGACTTGCCGCCGGAACAAGTTTGTGGACACGCGGGCCCGTGGTTGTGGAGCGCCCGTGAACAAGAATATTTTTCGGGCCGGCCGCGGTCGATCCATGGCGCATGGCCGCGGCGCGGCCCGACGGACCGTCCGGAGCGCGAGGAGCCGCTTGTCCTACTCTTCTCTTATCTTTCTTATTTAAATTAGTCGTAGTAGATAAGGGTCGCCCGTTTCTGTGGACAAGGGTCTTTTCCCGAGCCCGGCCAGGCACTTAGCGCAGGTTGAACACTGTGCGCACCCATGCTTCCGTGCTGTCGCGCCAGAATGAACAACTCGGCCGTTCTGGATTCTTCTGTGGATAACCGGGTAGTTGTGCCGGAACTGTCCACAGAGTTGTTGGGAAGAAGGTCGTCGTCACGGACGCGATCGACGAAAAGCGCGCGCAACAGGACATGCCGGAACCCGGCGGCAGGAAGGACAGGGAACGCGCAGGGGCGCCCGTTTCTGTCTTCTCTCTTATCTTCCTTATTTAAGTTAGTAGTAGTAGATAAGGGCCGCCCGCTTCTGTGGACAAGCGCCTTTTCCCGTGCCCGGCCAGGCACTTAGCGCAGCTCGAACACTGTGCGTACCTGCGCTTCCATGCTGTCGCGCCGGCATGAACAACTTGGGCGTCGAAGCTTTTTCTGTGGATAACCGGACAGTTGTGCCGGAACCGTCCACAGGGTTTTGGTGGACGCGTGAAAGCAGGCGCGGATGGACGTGCGCAAGCCAGTGCGGCAAGGTCGACAGGAATGGAGGAAGGGGTTTCAGCCCGCTCGGGGCTGGCTGACGGGTGCTGCTGCACCTTCCCATCGGTGCGGACCGATGGAGCGGGAGAAGAGTCTCGAACTCTCGACCTCAACCTTGGCAAGGTTGCGCTCTACCAACTGAGCTACTCCCGCGTTCTTGCTGTTGATGAACAGCAAGGGGCGTGACTTTACCAGCTTCGCGGACGCGAGTTCGCAGGTTGGCGCCGGCGCCGCCCTCACGGCGGAACTGCCCCATTGGGATGTCGGGGCGCGCCAGCCGCTGTCAGGCCAGACGCAGCATTCGATCAGGGACAGGCAACGGGCGTTGCGGGCGCGGAAATTCGACCTGAAGTGCTGACCCGAT
>JAQGNJ010000164.1 GCA_028291885.1 Ramlibacter sp.
GTGGTGAGCGGCTCGCGGGCCAAGACCATCCTGGCGATCAACAACAAGAAGAAGCCGCTGGACGACGTGCGCGTGCGCCGCGCGATCGCGATGGCGATCGACCGCAAGGCCGTGATCCAGGGCGCGGGCGACGGCTACGGCGCGCCGATCGGCAGCCACTACGTGCCCGGCGCTCCCGGCTATGTCGACGTGACCGGCGTCAACGCATACAACCCCGAGAAGGCCAAGGCCCTGCTCAGGGAAGCTGGCGTCACGACGCCGCTGGAGCTCACGCTCACGCTGCCGCCGCCGCCCTATGCGCGCCAGGGCGGCGAGGTGATCGCCGCCGAACTGGCCAAGATCGGCATCACCGCCAAGCTGCAGAACGTCGAATGGGCGCAGTGGCTCTCCGGCACCTACGGCAACAAGAACTACGACCTGACGATCATTTCCCACGTCGAGCCCTTCGACCTGGGCAACTTCGCCAAGCCGGACTACTACTGGAACTACCAGTCGGCGAAGTTCAACGACCTGTACAACAAGTACAAGACCTCGCCGCGGCCGGCCGACCGCAACAAGCTGATCGGCGACATCCAGCGGCTGCTCGCCGAGGACAGCGTCCACGCGTTCCTCTACCAGCCCCAGTGGATCACGGTTGCCAACAAGAACGTCAAGGGCCTGTGGAAAGACATGCCGATCTTCGTCAACGACGTCAGCGCACTGTCCTGGGGTTGAAGGTTGGCCGTGCATGAATGAGCAGTCACCGCAGGCATTGCATGAACTCCCGGCAACGACGCTGATCGAGGCTTTCCGCCGCCGGGAACTCTCCCCGGTGGAAGTGACGCAGTCGGTCCTCGGCCACATCGAGCGCTGGGAACAGCACCTCAAGGCCCTGTACCTGCTGCGGCCCGAACTGGCCCTCAAGCAGGCCCGCGCCTCCGAGGCACGCTGGCTCAAGGGCCAACCCGCCGGTCCGCTGGACGGCGTGCCGGTCACGATCAAGGACAACATCGCCACCGAAGGCGACCCGACTCCGCTCGGCACCGCGGCCACGGAGCTGGCACCTGCCGCGGCCGATGCACCTCCCGCGGCACGGCTGAAGGAAGCGGGCGCCGTCATGATCGCCAAGACGACGATGCCCGACTACGGCATGTTGTCGTCCGGGCTCTCGAGTTTCCACAAGCTCGCCCGCAACCCCTGGGATCGCAGCAGGACGCCGGGCGGCTCCAGCGCGGGAGCGGGCGCGGCGGCCGCGGCAGGCTACGGCCCTCTGCACCTGGGCACGGACATCGGCGGGTCGCTGCGGCTGCCGGCCGGCTGGAGCGGCATCTTCACTCTCAAGCCCAGCCTGGGCCGCGTGCCGATCGATCCGCCTTACATGGGACGCGCCGCTGGGCCGATGACGCGCAGCGTCGGCGACTCGGCGCTGTTGATGCAGGTGCTGTCGCGACCGGATGCGCGCGACAGCATGAACCTGCCCTACCAGGACATCGCGTGGAGCAGTTTCGACCAGGGCGTCGAGCGGCTCAAGGGCCTGCGCATCGGCCTGCTGCTCGAAGCGGGCTGCGGCCTGGCGGTCGAGCCGCAGGTGCGCGCCGCTGTCGAACACGCTGCCCGCCTCTTCGAGCGCGCCGGGGCCGTGGTCGCGCCCATGAAGCCGTTCATGACGCAGACCATGCTCGACGGAATGGACCACTTCTGGCGCATGCGTTCGCACATCGACATGAAGGCCCTGCCCGCGGCGAGGAAGGCCCGGGTGCTGCCCTACATCCAGCAATGGGCGGACAGCGCGGCCGGCATGAGCGGCGAAGCGGTGTTCAGGGCCTTCAGCCAGTTCCATGCGACGCGGCTGGCGGCGGTGAGCGCGCTACGCGCGTTCGACTACGTGATCTCGCCGACGTCGCCGGTGCCCGCGCCGCCGGCCGACTGGGCCTCGCCGACGAACGATCCCTTGCGGCCGCTCGAGCACATCGGCTTCACCGTCCCCTACAACATGTCGGAGCAGCCGGCGGCGTCGATCAATTGCGGCTACACGGCCGGCGGCCTGCCGATCGGCCTGCAGATCGCCGGCCAGCGCTTCGACGATCTCGGCGTGCTGCAGGTCTCGCGAGCCTTCGAACTGATCCGGGACGCGCAGCGCCCGTGGCCGCAGCCGCCCTCCGAAGCGCTGCAGCATGTGGACTGACAGCCTCGGCAACCCGGTCACGCTGCAGCACGCGGGCAGCCAGGCCGGCGTCGGCGATTTCGTCGACGGCTTTATTTCCAGCCAGGCGCGGGTCGGCAACATCCTGGAGACGGCGGCTGTCGACGAAGCGCCGCTCGTCCAGGCCTACGCGGCGGCGCTGCACATGTTTGCCGAAGCGCGATCCGCCAGTGCCAGCGCCCGGCCTTTCATCGAACGCGCGCTGGCCTCGCCGCTGACGCCCACGCGGCGTGAGCTGGGCTTCGTGCACGCCGTCAAGGCCTGGGTCGACGGCGATGTGCTGCAAAGCGTGAACCGGCTGGAGCAGCACGTCCGCGACTTCCCGCGCGACCTGGTCGCGCTCAAGCTGGCGCACTACCACCTGTTCAACCTGGGCGACTCGCCCGGCATGCTGCGCGTCGCCCTGGCGGCGCTTGCGCACGCGGCGGACGTGCCCTATCTGCATGGCATGCTGGCCTTCGCCTGGGAGCAATGCCATTTGCTCGAACAGGCCGAGGCTGCGGCGCGGCGCGCGATCGCCATGGAGCGCACGGAGCCATGGGCGCATCACGCGCTGGCGCACGTGATGCTGACGCAGGGCCGCATCCATGAAGGCCACCGGTTCCTGTCCGAGGTCAGCGACAGCTGGGTCGGACTGAACTCCTTCATGGTCACGCACAACTGGTGGCACCAGGCCCTGTTCGCTCTGGAACTGGAGCGGCACGCCGAGGCGCTTTCGCTGTACGACGAGCAGGTCTGGGGCGTCGCCAAGGACTACACCCAGGACCAGGTGAACGCCGTCTCCCTGCTCGCCCGCCTCGAGCTGGCCGGAGCCGACGTCGGCGATCGCTGGCAGGACCTGGCCGATCACCTGCTCCAGCGGACCGGCGACCAGGTGCTTCCCTTCCTCGACATGCAGTACCTGTACGGCCTGGCACGCGCCGGCCGGATGCAGGCCGACCAGCTTCTGCACAACATCGAAGCGCATGCCGCGCAGGCGCCGCCGGCCTTGCAGCACGCATGGCAGCGCGTGTGCGTTCCCGCGTGCCACGGAATGCTGGCGCATGCCCGCGGCGACTGGCAGGGCGCTATCGACGGGCTGGGAGAAGCGTTGCCGCGCCTGACCGAGATCGGCGGCAGCCATGCGCAGCGCGACCTGTTTTCGCAGCTGCACATCGATGCGCTGATCCGCAGCGGCAATCTGGCCGGCGCCCAGCATCTGCTGCAGCCGCAGCTGCGCGGCCAGCCGGAATCGCTGCGCCTGAAGCGGCAGGCCGCCGGCGTCTACCGCGGCCTCGGCCTGGGCCAGATCGCCGACGCCATCGCATGACCCGGCTGATCCTCATTCCCGGCCTCGCCGCCGACGCGACCATGTGGCAGGCGCAATTGCACGGGCTGCCGCAGCAGTGGCGGGCGCTGGTGGCGGACGTGCACATGCGCCATGACAGCATCCCCGCGATGGCGCAGGCACTGCTGTCGGAACACGAAGGCCGGCTGGTGCTTTGCGGCGCCTCGATGGGCGGGATGATCGCGATGGAGGCCGCGCGGCAGGCGCCCGGTCGCATCGAAGGTCTGGCCCTGCTCGGCACGACCGCCGCGCCGGAAAGCGACGGGATGCGCGCCCTGCGGGAAGCGGCGATCGAGCTGTTCGCCCAGGGCCGCGTGGCCGAGGTGATCGAGCCCAACGTCGCCTTCGCCTTTCATCCCGACAACGCGGCAGCGCTGGCGCCCACCTATCTGGAGTTCGTGCTGCGGGCCGGAGCCGAGCAGTTGATCCGCCAGAACCGCGCCGTCATCGGCAGGCCGGACGCGCGCAGCCATCTTGGCCGGCTCCGCTGTCCGACGCTGGTGATGTGCGGAGACGCGGACCAGCTCACGCCGGCCGAGCATTCGCGCGAGATCGCGCAGCTGGTGCCGAACGCGCAACTGGTGCTGGTGCAGGACTGCGGCCACATGCTGACCATGGAGCAGCCCCAGGTGGTGAATGCGACCCTGTTTGCGTGGCTCGCGAGCCTCCAGGCCGGATCGACGCCGGCCTGAGGAAGGCTATTCCCGGCCGAGGCTGCGGACCTTCTCCTGCAGCCGCTGCTGCACCGTGCTGGAGACGAACTTGTCGACCTCGCCGCCGAGGACGGCGATCTCCCGCACGAAGGTGCTGCTGATGAACTGGTACTTGTCGCTGGGCGTGAGGAACACCGTTTCCACGTCCGGCATCAGGCTGCGGTTCATGCCCGCGAGCTGGAATTCGTAGTCGAAGTCGGTGACGGCGCGCAGGCCGCGCACCATGGCCTTGCCGCCGCGGGCGACGACGAAGTCGCGCAGCAGGCCGGAGAAGCTTTCCACGCTCACCTGCTTGTAGCCGGCGACCACGTCCTTGGCCATCTCGATCCGCTCCTGCAGGGTGAACATGGCTTTCTTGTGGTGGCCGGCGGCGACCGCGACGATCACGCGGTCGAACAGCTGGGTCGCGCGGCGGACCACGTCCTCGTGGCCGAGTGTCATCGGGTCGAAAGTGCCTGGGTAAACGGCGATCACGCTCTGGGCCATGGTGGTTTTCCTCAACAGTGCCGGCGCTGCTGCCGTCGCTTTCTGTTACGGATTATGAGGCCGGCGCGGGCCCGGATCGGCTAAGCAGATGCGCGTGGACGGCTCCCGCCTTCATGTGCTTGCTCAAGCTTAGTTCGAAAGTCTGCAGCTTTGCCTCGTTCCAGGCGTCCGGCGCCTCCAGGTAGATCCAGCCGTCGGGGCCGATCGCCGCAGCCGCCGCCTTCAGTGCCTTGTCGTACAGCTTGGCCTCGAACGGCGGGTCCAGGAAGATCAGGTCGACGCTGGCCGGCGCAAGTTGCGCGAGAACCGAGAGGCCGTTGCCGCGTTGCACCGTCACGGTGCTGGCCGAGAGCTTTTGCTGCAGTGCGCGCAGCTTGGAGACGAGATCGGGATCCTGCTCCACCAGCAGCACCTGGCCGGCGCCGCGGGAGGCGGCTTCCAGGCCGAGGGCGCCGGTGCCGGCAAAGGCGTCGACGCAGCGCCAGCCGCTCAGGTCCTGGCCGAGCCAGTTGAACAGCGTCTCGCGGACCCGGTCCGGTGTGGGCCTCAGGCCCGGCTTGTCGGCCACCGGCAGCTTGGTGCGTTTCCAGTCGCCGCCGATGATGCGGACCTCGTTGGGGAGGGCTTTGGGTGAAGGCATGCCGGGACTTTAATCGGTCGCGGACGCGGCGGAGGCGCAAAAAAAAAGCGCAGTCCCGGGCAGGGACCGCGCTGTTGAATCTCTTTTCTCTCTTCCTCCCCGGTTGCGTGACAGCCGGTGAAGCCAAATCTTGCCCGGAAAAAGGAAACCGCAATACCGAACCCCTGTCAGAGTTGACAGGGTCGAGCGCGATTTTCTGGATTTTTTAGTGGGCGGGGGCTGCGTCGGTCGCGCCGACCGTCACGACGACCATCCGCTCGGGCTGCAGCTTGCGGGCGAAGGCGGCCTTGATGTCGGCCAGGGTCACCCGCTCCACCTGCTTGGTCCAGGTGTCCAGGTAGTCCAGCGGCAGGTTGTTCCAGGCGATGTTGGCGACGTTGTCCAGCAGCTTGCGGTTGCTGTCGATCCGCAGGGCGAAGCCGCCGACGAGGTTGTCCTTGGCCGCCTTCAGCTCCGCTTCGGTCGGGCCTTCCTTGACGAAGCGCTCCAGCACCTCGCGCGACACCTTGACGGCCTGCGCGGTCTGGTCCGGCCGGGTCTGCATGCCGACCGTGAAAGCGCCGGCGTGCAGGCCGGGCGAGAAGTAGCTGTAGACGCTGTACGACAGGCCGCGCTTCTCTCGCACCTCAGTCGTCAACCGCGAGACGAAGCCGCCACCGCCCAGGATGTAGTTGCCGACGGTGAGCGGGAAGAAGTCCGGATCGTTGCGCTTGTACCCGGGTTGCCCGATCAGCACATGGGCCTGGGCCGACTGGAACGGGATCGCCTGCACCCGCTCCGCCGTCAGCGCCTCGACGTCGGGGACGCTGGGCAACGGCTCGCAGGCGCCGCCGGCGCGTTGCGGCAGCTTCGCCAGCAGCGTGCTGACCAGCGTCTCGGCCTGGGCGCGGGTGACGTCGCCGACCACGCTCACCTTGGCCCGGCAGGCCTGGACGCCGCGGCGGTAGAACTCGCGCATGTCGGCGACGCCGATCTGCGAAAGCGAGGCTTCGGTCGTGTCGAAGCCGTAGGGATGGGCGCCGTAAACCGCGGCTGCGAAAGCCTTGCCGGCGATGGTGGCCGGCCGCGTGTTCGCCTCGCGGATGGAGGCCGAGATCCGCTCGCGCTCGCGCAGCCAGATCGGCTCCGGAAACGACGGCTCTCCCAGCTGGCGGGCGGCGAGCTGCGCCGCCTGGGGCAGCAGGTCGGGATAGGTGAGCGAGCGCATCGTGAAGCTCATGCGGTCGCCGCCGGCGCCACCGCCGAAGCTGCCGCCCAGGTCGGCCCAGGCCTCGCTCAGCTGGTTCTCATCGAGCGCCGGTGCGTCTGCGGCCGCGATTCCCTTGGACGTCATGCGGGCCGTGATGCTCGCCAGGCCCGCCTTGCCGACGGGATCGCGCCGGCCGCCGGCGTCGAAGTCCAGCTGCACGTCCACCATCGGGATGCCGTGGCTTTCCACCAGCCACACCTTTGCCCCATTGGCGAGGTTCCATTGCTGGATGGGAATGGCCGCGTATGCGGCCTGCGAACCGGCGAATGCCAGCGCCAGAACGGCGAACAACTGTCTTGCCATCGATTTCATAGCGGTCATGGTGATTGCGGCCTAGTGGCGAAAGCCCGGCGGGGGCGTGCGCGGTTTGCGGTTCTTGTCGACCGGCTGCGGGTGCAGCGTGCCGACGGTGAGCTGGTCGTCGCCGAAATACTTTGCGGCGACGGCCTGGACCTGGGCGGCCGTGACGGCGCGCAGCCGCGCGATCAGCCTTTCGTCGGCGTCCAGCGGAAAACCTTCGATCCAGTTGCTGCCAAGTTCGCGCGCCTGGTTCATCACCGAGTCGCGCTTGTAGACCTCGCCGGCCACCCACTGGGTCTTGACCCGGCTCAGCTCGGCTTCGGTGATGCCGTCGCGGGCAACGCGTGCCACCTCGGCGCGCAACGCCGCCTCCACTTGCGCGGCCGTCTTGCCCTTGGCGGGAACGGCGTCCAGCGTGAACAGCTGCGGGCCGCGGCCGGACAAACCGTTGCTCGCGCCCGCGCTGTCGGCCAGGCGGTCCGCACCCTGCGTCAGTGCGCGGTCCAGCCTGGCGCCGCTGTAGCCGTCGAGGACAGCGGACAGCACGGTGAGGGCGAGCGCGTCGTCGTTCTCCGGCGTGGATTCGAAAGACGTGAGCCGCGGCACCTTGAAGGCCAGCGCGACATACGCCTGGTCCGCCGGCGCCTTGAATTCCATGCGGCGCAGGCCGACCTGGTCGGGCTCGTCGCGCGGCTTGCGCGGCGGCACGGCGCGGGCCGGAATGCTGCCGTAATACCTGTCCGCGAGCCGCTTGACCTCGGCGACATCGACGTCGCCCGCCACGACCACGGCGGCATTGGCCGGCACGTACCAGCGCTTGTAGAACTCGCGCGCGTCCTGCGGCGTCATCGCGTCCAGGTCGGTCATCCAGCCGACCACCGGCCGCCGGTAAGGCGAGGCGTTGAAGACCTGGGCGCTCAGCGCCTCCCAGAACAGCGACCGGGGCTGGTCCTCCGTCCGCAAGCGCCTTTCCTCCTTCACCACCTCGAGCTCGCGCCTGAAGTCCTCCTCCGGCCACTGGTTGTTGGCGAAGCGGTCGGACTCCAGCCTCATCACGTTTTCCAGCCGGCTCGATGGGATCTGCTGGTAGTAGCCGGTGTAGTCCTTGCCGGTGAAGGCGTTTTCCTGGCCACCGAGCGCGGCGACACGGCGCGAAAATTCCCCGGGCGGGACCGTGGGCGTGCCCTTGAACATCATGTGTTCGAGCAGGTGGGCCACGCCGGTCGTGCCGTCCACTTCGTCCATGGCGCCGACACGCACCCACACCATGTGGACCGCCGTCGGTGCGCGCCGGTCGGGTTTGACGATCAGGGTCATGCCGTTGGCCAGGGTGAACTGCTGGGCCTTCGGCGGGCTTTGCGCCACGGCCGGCGGCAGGACAGACAGGGAGAACAGGAGGCCGAAGAAGAAGGCGAGCAAGCGCGACGGGGGGTGTTTCATAGAATCGTGTGATTCTAAAAAGTGCCGCAATGTTCAGTTTCTTCAGGAAAAAGCCACCCGCACCGACAGTGGCGCCTCCGCCTCCCCCAGCCGCCGCACCGCCCGCGACCCCACCGGCACCCCTCGCCGCACCCGCCAGCACTCCCGCGCCGGTCGCGACGCCGGCCCCCCCGCCTGCACCAGCGCTCGCCGCCGGACGCAGCCTGATCGGCAGCGCCCTCGTCACGCCGATGGAGATCCCGGTTCCGGCGCCGGTCGCGCCCGAGCGCCAGGGCTGGATGGACAAGCTCAGCTCGGGCCTGCGCAAGACCAGCTCCAACATCGCCCAGGTCTTTACCGGCGCCCAGATCGACGACAACCTTTACGAGGAGCTGGAAAGCGCCCTGCTGCTGGCCGACGCCGGCGTCAAGGCGACGGAGTTCCTGCTCGCCGACGTCAAGCGCCGGGTGGCGGCGAGCGGCGCCAGCCGGCCGGTGCAGGCCAAGAACATCCTGATCGCGTCTCTCACCGAACTGCTCAAGCCGCTCGAAAAACCGCTGGTGATCGGCGAGTTCAAGCCGACGGTGATCATGGTGGCGGGCGTCAACGGCGCGGGGAAAACCACGTCGATCGGCAAGCTGACCAGGCACCTGGCCAACGAAGGCGCCTCGGTGCTGCTGGCCGCGGCCGACACCTTCCGCGCCGCGGCGCGCGAGCAGCTTGCCGTCTGGGCCGATCGAAACACGGTGGAGATCGTCAGCCAGGAAGGCGGCGACCCGGCCGCCGTGAGCTTCGACGCCGTGTCCGCCGGCCGGGCGCGCGGCAAGGACGTTGTGCTGGTCGACACGGCGGGACGGCTGCCGACCCAGCTGCACCTGATGGAAGAACTCAGGAAGATCCGCCGCGTGGTGCAGAAGGCCGATGCCACGGCGCCGCACGAGGTGATCCTGGTGATCGACGGCAACACCGGCCAGAACGCGCTGACGCAGGTCAAGGCCTTCGACGACGCGCTGAAGCTGACGGGACTGATCGTCACCAAGCTCGATGGCACGGCAAAGGGCGGCGTCCTGGCCGCCATCGCGCAGGAGAAGCCGGTGCCGGTGTACTTCATCGGCGTCGGCGAGAAGCTGGAAGACCTGGAGACCTTCAGCGCGCGGGAGTTCGCCCTCGCACTACTGGCCTAGTTCTTCCGTTCGAGAGCCGGGAGGCTTGAGGATCCGGGGCCGGCTGGAGCATGCTCGGGCACCATGCCTGGCGGTTCGGTCCTCACGGAAGCGATCTTCGTTGCCACGGTCGCGGCCGTGGCCGGAGCTTTCGCGGCCGCCAGCTGGAAAACGATCGGCGTCGTCCTTTTCGTCCTGCTGACGCTGGGCACGATCGTGCTGGCGTTGTCGCCGTTCGGTGCGCGCCTGGCCGCGGGGATTTCAATGGCAGCCCTGGTCGGCTACCAGGCGTTCCGCGTGCCGCTGGAAATGGCGCTGCACGCGCTCTATTCCGAGGGCTTGATCCCGGTGCAGATGACGTATTCGGGCCGCAACTTCGACATCGTGACCGGCGTTCTCGCCGTGGCGCTCGCGCGGCTGCCGACCTTCCTGCTGCAGGCAGCGTTGTTCGGGCACCTGCTGGTGTTCCGGACGCTGCGCCTCAGCGCGCCATCAGCCGCCGCGCCGCAAAGCTGATCGCGTCGACCAGCGCCACCAGGACCAGCATCGCGGCGAGAACGGAACTGGTCTCGGCCATCTGGAACAGGCCGAGGTGGAAGGCGAGCATCTGGCCCAGGCCGCCGGCCCCCACCACGCCGAGGATTGCGGCTGCGCGGATGTTGTTCTCCCACCGGTAGAGCGTGTAGCTCAAAAGCTGCGGCAGGACCTGCGGCAGGCCGGCGTAGAGAAAGACGCGTCCTTCGCCGACGCCGCGCAGCCGCAGCGCGAATCCCGGACCTTCGGGTGCGTTCTCGATCGCTTCCGCGAACAGGCGGCCCAGCACGCCGGTCGTGTGGATCGCCAGCGCCAGGGTGCCGGCGAGCGGTCCCAGTCCGGCGGCCACCAGCAGCAGCACCGCCCACATCAACTCGGGAACGCTGCGCAGCACGTTGAGCACCAGCCGCGTCGGCGCGCGCCAGAGCGCCCGGTCGGCCGCGTGGGTCCTGGCGGCGGGCAGCGCCAGCAGCAGGCCGAACACCGCCGCGAGCAGCGTGCCGACCGCCGACATGGCGAGCGTTTCCAGCGTCGCCGGCAGGAGCTTGGTGAGGAACTTGCCGTCTGTGTTCGGCGAGAGCAACTCCGCCAGGAACCGCCCCATGCGCGCGACCGCGTCCTGCGAAAAGAAGCGGGCCCACTGCAGGTCGAGCGACCAGAAGCTCAGGACCACGAGAGCGACCAGGCCGACGACCAGCCAGCAGGCCCGGCAGCGCGCGTCGAACAGCGGCGGCGGCAGGCGATACACCTCGTTGGCGGCGGGCGGGCGTTCTGCTTCCATGATCAGCCCAGCGCCTTGCGCAGCCAAGCGCTCAGGCGGTCGGTCAGCGCCACCAGGGCGACGAACACCAGCAGCATCGTGCAGACCTCGGCGCCGTTGAACATCTTCATCGACGAGTCGATCTGCTGGCCCAGGCCGCCGGCGCCGACGAAGCCGAGCACGGCCGACGAGCGGATCGCGCATTCCCAGCGGTAGACCGTGTAGCTGGTGAGCTCCGCCGCGCTGGTCGGCAGCAGGCCATAGAAAAACGCCTGGACGCGGCCGGCGCCGTTGCGCAGCAGCGCCGTGGTCGCGTGGGTCTCGCCGCTTTCCAGGATCTCGGCGTAGACCTTGCCCAGCATGCCGCCGTAGGTGAGTGCGATGGCCAGCACGCCCGAGGTCGGTCCCAGGCCGACGACGCGCACGAACACCAGCGCCCAGATCAGCTCGGGCACGCTGCGCAGAACCACCATCACGGCGCGAACGACCAGGCGCATCACCGCCGGCATTGGCGCCATGCGCCCGGCAAGGGCCGACACCGACAGCACGCGAACCGACAGCAATGCCATGGGGATCGCGATCAGCATCGCCAGCGCCAGCCCCGCCGTCGCGATCGCGACCGTGCGCCAGGTCTCGCGCGCCACCAGCAGCAGGAACTCGGGGTCCACGCGCGGCGGGAAGAAGTCGGCGAGAAAGCGCAGCGTCGGCTTCAGGCTTTCCGGCGTCAGCAGGATCCAGGGCTTGAATTCCGCCAGCACCAGCAAGGGCCAGAGGACGACGCAGGCCGCGAGCAGCCAGAACACGCGGCCGGTCCAGGCCGGATCGCGCAGCCTGGCGGCGGATGCGGACATCGCGCGGTCCATCGCGTTCAGCGGCAGGTCATCGCGACCGGAGCGGGCGTTGCGGACGGCGCGACGTCGAGCAGCGACTGCACGCCCTTCAGCTCGTCCAGGTGCTGCGCGTACAGCGCTTCGAGGCGCTGCGGCGTCACCGCCGCGGACGGAAGGTCGAAGACGAGGGCGCCGTCGCGCAAGCCGACGATGCGGGGAAAACTCGCGAGCGCCATCGGCACGTCGTGCAGCGTCGTGACCAGGCTGGCGCCGCTCTCGCGTGCCGCCTGCGTCAGCGACGCCATCGCCTGGACCGCGCGGGTCGGATCGAGCGCCGAAAGCGGCTCGTCCACCAGCAGCAGACGCGGCTGCGCCACCAGCGCCCGCGCCAGCGCCACGCGTTGGCGCTCGCCGCCGGACAGGCGGTCCACCCGGGCGAACAGCTTGTCGCCGAGATCGAAGCGGGCCAGCGCGGCGTCGGCCTGCGCGATGCCGGTCGGATAGAACAGGCTGCGCAGGCTGTGCGCCAGGCTGATGCGGGGCAGGCGTCCGGCCAGCACCGCCGTCACGACGCGCTGGCGGGGCGGCAGCGGCGGCACCTGCGGCGCGAGAAACAGCGTGCCGCGCACCCGCTGCAGCTCACGCCGCGAGAGTTGCCAGGGATCGCGCCCGTCGAGCTCCAAGGTCCCGGCACTGGGCTGGATTGCGCATGCGAGCAGATGCAGCAGCGTGGTCTTGCCGGCGCCGGAAGGGCCGATCACGGCGACCTGCTCGCCCGGCTGCAACTCCAGGTCCAGGCCGTGCAGCGCCGGCGCGATCCGGGCGCGCGCCGCCGGATGGCGCGCCGAAACGGCTTTGAGGCTGACTTTCACCCGGAAGGTTTACTTCAGCAGTCCGGCGCTGCGGGCCGCGGTCTCGATGCCCTTGTAGTTCTCCACCCGGGTCGGGATGAAGCGAGTCGCGCGCTGCAGTTCCAGGACCTGCTTGCCCTCGGGCGTGGCGGCGCTCAGGTCCAGCATCGCCTTGGTCAGCTTCTCGCGCAGCGGCGCCGGCATGTCGGCATGCACCGTCCAGTTGTAGTCGAAGTAGGCCGGCGTCGTGTAGAAGGCGCGGACCTTGGCCGGATCGACCTTCTTGTCGGCGATCAGCTTTTCCCAGACGGAGATGTTGAGCGCGCCGGCGTCGACCTTGCCGGAAGCGACCGCCGCGACGGTGGCGTCGTGGGCGCCGGAATAGGCCACGCGCTTGAAGTCCTTGTCCGGATCGATCCCGGCGGCCAGCAGGTAGCTGCGCGGCATCAGGTGGCCCGAGGTGCTGGACTGCGAGCCGAAGCTCACGGTCTTGCCCCGGAGATCGGCCAGCGACTTGATCGCCGGCTCGGTGGTGATGAACACCGAGCGGAACTTCTCGTCCTCCTCGCGCTGCACCAGCGGGATGACCTTGCCGCCCGAGCGCTGCTGGGCCTGGACGAAAGTGAAACCGCCGAACCACGCCATGTCGATCTGCTTGTTGGCCAGCGTCTCGACGGCGGCCGCGTAATCGGTCACCGGCGTGAACTCCACCTTCATCCCGAGCTTGCCTTCGAGGTACTTCACCAGCGGCGCGGCCTTGCGTGCCAGCTCGGTGGGCGACTCGTCGGGGATCGCGGTGACGCGGAACACCTGTTGCGCCTGGATCGCCGTCGTGAGGGACAACAGCGCGCACGCCAGCAGGGCGCGGCGGACGAGCGAAGTGCGGGTCGAAAACATGATCTTCTTTCGGGGAAATGAGCGCCGATTACACCGCAAGGCGGCGGCGGCTTCAGGCGCAGGAGCGAAAACCCGCAAAGACGTCGCTGCGGTGCGGCTCGAAAAAGTTGCGGTAGCGAGGGTGCGCCAGCCAGGGCGAGGTGGCCTCGCAGGCGCCCCGCAGCACGCGGCGGCCGCCGAACCAGGGCGCGGAGTAATCGCGGTACGGGTGCGGCGTGAAGCCGGGATAGGGATGGAAGTCCGAGGCGGTCCATTCCCAGACCCGGCCCCAGCTGAACCCCGGCGCGTTCAGCGCCGCGCACTCCCATTCGGCCTCGGTCGGCAGGCGCCGGCCGGCCCAGCGGCACCAGGCCTCGGCTTCATGGGCGCTCAGGTGCACCGCGGGTGAATCGAGGTCGGCCGCAAGCGCATCGCCGCGCCCGCCCGCGCCCTGCTGCCGCAGCCACTCCCAGCCCTCGTCGCTCCACCAGCGGCGCTCCTGGTAGCCGCCGGCCTCTGCGAAGCCGAGAAAGCGGCGCCAGCTCACCGCCTCGGCATCGATTTCCAAGGCGCCGATGGCGACGTCGTGGCCGGGAAGCTCGTTGTCGAACGCGAAGCCTTCGTCGCCGCCGAGCCGGAAGCTCTGCGCCGGAACCGCCAGACGCGCCTGGCGTTTTTCCTGCCGGACGACTTCCGTTCCCGGGATCCGGATGCCGAGCGACCGCCCCATGTACGCCGCCGCCTCCGCATGCATCGCCTCATGCAGCGCGACCAGCCGGAAGAAGTACAGCTCCTGGGCGCTCGCGTCCGGCGGCAGTGCGTCCAGCGACTCCAGCGTCTGCTCGAGCGTGGCGGCAAGGTAGTCGCGCGTCCCTGCAGCATCGGGCAGCGGCAAGCTCCAGCGGCTGCGATGCCCGACCCGGCTGGAGTCGTACCAGCTGTCCGCGTGCGGCAGCCGGGAGGGCGCGTGCCGGTGCAACGGGTCGCAGTGCACTCCCTGCGAGCGCTGGCGATTGCGCGTGATCCACAGCTCCTGGAACCAGGCGACGTGGCCCCATTCCCACAGCGGTGGATTGAGTTGCTCCGCATACGGCAGGGCCAGTCCGGCCGGCCCCAGCGCGACGGCATAGGCGTCGGCCAGCTGCAGCGTGCGCGCGCGAATCTCGAGCAAGGCTTCGCGCACCGGCGCCTTGCCTCCGGTGCGCAGCGCCTGCGCCTTGCTATAACCGCTGTGTGTCCCGTCCATCTGTCGTCATCGTAAGCCCCGCGCTTGCCGCAGCCAACAACGGCAACTGGCAGACCGCGCGCCGCTGGCAGGAATTTCTCGCCGCAAGCTGCGACGTGCGCATCACGCAGCGCTGGCCCGATGGCGCGGTGCAAGGCGATGCGGTGATGCTCGCGCTGCACGCGCGGCGCTCGGCGGAATCGGTCCATGCCTGGGCGCGCGCCAACGGTGGCGACAGGCTGGTGGTGGTCCTGACCGGCACCGATCTGTACCAGGACATCGGCGTCGACGCGCAGGCCCAGGAATCGCTGGGGCTCGCCGCACGGCTGGTCGTGTTGCAGGAGCTCGGCGCGCAAGCTTTGCCCGAAGCCGTGCGCGCCAAGGCCCGCGTCATCTTCCAGTCGACGCCCTTTCAGGCTGCCGCACCCAAGTCCGGCGAGGTTCTCGATGTCGTGATGGTCGGCCATTTGCGCGAGGTCAAGAGCCCGCGCACGATGTTCGAGGCGGCGCGGCTGCTCGCCGCGCGCGGCGACATCCGCATCAGCCACATCGGCCAGGCGCTCGAGCCGCAGCTCGGCGAGCTGGCCTTGCAGACGCAGCGGGATTGCCCGAACTACCGCTGGCTGGGTGCATTGCCGCACGAAGAAACCCGGGAGCGGATCCGGCGCGCCCACCTGCTGGTGAACGCCAGCGCCATGGAAGGCGGCGCCCACGTGATCATGGAAGCGGTCTGCAGCGGCACGCCGGTGCTGGCGTCGCGGATCCCGGGCAACGTCGGAATGCTCGGCCGGGACTACGAGGGTTACTTCGCGCATGGCGACGCCGCGGGACTGGCTGCGCTTGTCGGGCGGTGCAGGGACGATGCCCCTTCGGCCTCGCTGCTGGCGCGGCTGGGGGCACAATGCGGCCTGCGCGCACCCCTGTTCGCACCCGGGGCCGAGCGCGCAGCACTGCTGCGGCTCGTCGCCGACCTGATGGACCCATCCCATGAACGCACCTGACAAGAACTTCGCCGTCCCCGCGGGCGAACCCCGCCTGAGCTCGCTTTCCCATGGCGGCGGCTGCGGCTGCAAGATCGCACCCGGCGTGCTGGCGGAGATCCTCAAGGACACGGCGCGGATGCCCATCCCCAAGGAGCTGCTGGTCGGCATCGAGACGGCGGACGACGCCGCCGTCTACCAGCTGAACGACGAGCAGGCGCTGATCGCCACTACCGATTTCTTCATGCCGATCGTCGACGACCCGTACGACTTCGGCCGCATCGCCGCGACCAACGCGATCTCCGACGTCTATGCGATGGGCGGCAAGCCGATCCTGGCGCTGGCCCTGGTCGGCATGCCCATCAACGTGCTGAGCACCGCCACCATCGGCCGCATCCTGGCCGGCGGCGAATCGGTCTGCCGCGAAGCGGGCATCCCGATCGCGGGCGGCCACACCATCGATTCGGTCGAACCGATCTACGGCCTCGTGGCGCTGGGCCTGGTGCATCCGAAGCGGGTCAAGCGAAATGCCGATGCGAAGGCCGGCGACGTGCTGATCCTGGGCAAGCCGCTGGGCGTCGGCGTGCTCTCGGCGGCGCTGAAGAAGGAGCTGCTCGACGCCGAGGGCTATGGCCAGATGATCGCCACCACCACACGCCTGAACACGCCGGGCCCCGAGCTCGCGGCGCTGGACGGCGTGCACGCCTTGACCGACGTGACGGGCTTCGGCCTGGCCGGCCATGCGCTGGAACTGGCGCGCGGCGCGAAGCTGAACGTGCGGATCGACTGGGCCCGCGTCCCGCTGCTGGCTGGCGTGTACGAGCTGGCTGCCGCCGGCCACGTCACCGGCGCTTCCGGCCGCAACTGGACGGGTTACGGCGACGAGGTGGGCCTGCCCGCCGGCTTCGATCCGACCGCCAAGGCGCTGCTCACCGATCCGCAGACCAGCGGCGGCCTGCTGGTCTCCTGCTCGCCGGATGCCGCGGACACGGTGCTGGCGGTGTTCCGTCGCCATGGCTTCGACGCCGCTGCCGTGATCGGCGAGATCGCCGAGGCCGGTTCCGGCCCGCGCCTGCAGCTGCGCTGAAGCTTCAACTCCCGGCCGGGTCCGATACGGCTTCGGCAACCCACTGCGCGTAGGCGGGGCTTGCCTCCATCACGGTCGCCAGGAACTGCGGCAGCCCGTAGGGGTGGTGGGCGGCGAACAGCGCCTGCAAGCCCGCTTCCCGGCCCGGCAGGGTCTTGATCGTCAGCCTGGTTTCCGGCTCCTCGCAGTGCCTGCCTTGCCAGACGTAGTGCGACAGCAGTTGCGGCTCGATCTGCACGCAGGCGCCGAGCCGCTGCTCCAGCACCAGGCGGGCCAGGCGCTGCGCGTCATCGAGGGAACCGACGGTGGTGACGAGACTCAGGACTGGGTGGACTTTCGCGTCTTCCATGGCCGGGACCTTTCGTACAGAATGCAGTGCGATCTTGTCCCAAACCGGAGCCAGCCATGAGCACGTTGAGCGACACCGCCGCGGCGGGCGGCACGAAGAAGGTGGACCAGCTGCTGGCGCATTACGGCGAGAGCCACCGCGATCCGCGCAACGAGCTCATCCATTACGTGGCCATCCCGCTGATCATGCTCAGCCTGATCGGCCTGCTGTTCGCAATCCATCCCTGGGTCGCATACGGCTTCGTGGCGGCGAGCATGGTCTATTACGCCCGGCTCTCGCTCGTGTTTCTGCTGGCCATGGCCGTGCTGTCGGGCATTGCCCTGCTGCTCGTCCACGCCATGGGACCACAGGTGTTGCCGATCTCGATGGCGATCTTCGTCGCGGCCTGGATCGCCCAGTTCATCGGCCACAGGATCGAGGGCAAGAAGCCGTCCTTCTTCGAGGACCTGCAGTACCTGTGGGTCGGGCCTCTGTTCGTGCTGGGCAAGCTGTTCGCCAGGCTGGGCGTCCGCTGGTAGCGGGGCGCGGGCGCCTGGCTTGACGGCGGGGCAAGGACAGCCCGGCCCAGCAACAGGAACCGCTTTGGACCAAAGCGCCTGCTCACTTCCCGCCCCTAATTCCGGCCTAAGCCTGCCCTAAGCGGGGCGGCGCATACTCATTGGCAAGCTGTGGTTTCCCTCACCTTTCGATACCCGGGAAAACCCTGCTTTTGCTATCGTGACCATAGAACTTCACGCTTAGCACTCCCTCCAACCGAGTGCTAATATGATTCTCGCAATGAAAGGAGCCAATCGAATGTCCCTCTCCAATGGAGCCTCTGGAACGGCGCTCGCCGTGGCCAATCCGTGGGCGGTCGTTCCCTCCCTGGGCAATCTGGACGCGTATATCTCCGCCGTGAATCGCCTGCCGATGCTCACCCCGGAAGAAGAGCAGCAGTTCGCCAGGCAGCTCAAAGACAACAACGACCTGGAAGCCGCCGGAAAGCTGGTGCTGTCGCACCTGCGCCTGGTGGTGTCCGTGTCCCGCAAGTACCTGGGCTACGGCCTGCCGCACGGCGACCTGATCCAGGAAGGCAACATCGGCCTGATGAAGGCCGTCAAGCGCTTCGACCCCGACCAGGGCGTGCGGCTGGTCAGCTACGCCCTGCACTGGATCCGGGCCGAGATCCACGAATACATCCTGAAGAACTGGCGGATGGTGAAGGTCGCCACGACCAAGGCGCAGCGCAAGCTGTTCTTCAACCTGCGGTCGATGAAGCAGGGTTTCAAGGACGACGCCGACACGCAGACGCACCGCGACACGCTGACCGACGCGCAGATCGAGACCATGGCGCGCCAGCTGAATGTGAAGCGCGAGGAAGTCGTCGAGATGGAAACCCGCATGTCGGGCGGCGACGTGCTGCTCGATCCGTCGCCGGGCGATGACGGCGATGAAGGCTTCGGCCCGATCGCCTACCTGGCCGACGCACTCCACGAGCCGACGGCGGTGATGGAGTCGCAGCAGCGCGACGTGATGGCCACCGACGGCATCGCGGCGGCGCTGGAGCAGCTCGATGCGCGCAGCCGCCGCATCGTCGAAGAACGCTGGCTGAAGGTGAACGACGACGGTTCCGGCGGCCTGACGCTGCATGACCTGGCCGCCGAATACGGCGTCTCGGCGGAGCGCATCCGCCAGATCGAATCGGCCGCAATGAAGAAGATGAAGAAGGCGCTCGCCGCCTACGCCTGACGCGCGCGATTGCGCCAGCAGACAAGCCCGGGGGAGACTCCGGGCTTTTTTTTCACTTCCGGTTTAAGCGAACACCCTAGGGGCGAGACTGTACGATTGGAGCTCGGCCGCGCAGGCGCCGACCCATTTTTTGCACCAAGGAAACCAACCCATGTCCCGACCCGCACTTCGCCGCACCGTGCTGGCGATCGCGCTCGCAGCCGTCGCCGGCGCCACGCTGGCCCAGGCCCAGAAGGCAGTGAAATCCCCCGCCGCGCCCGCAGCGGCCTGGCCCACCAAGCCGCTGAAGATCATCGTCGGCTTCCCCGGCGGTTCCACGCCCGACCTGGTCGCCCGCACGATCGCGGAGCCGCTGTCCAGGGCGCTGGGCCAGCCGGTCATCGTCGACAACAAAGTCGGCGCCGGCGGCAACATCGCAGGCGACCTGATCGCCAGGGCCACCGACGATCACACCATCGGCGTGATGATCAACGGCAACATGACCATCGCCAAGCTGCTCAATCCGGCCACGCCGTTCGACCCACTCAAGGCTTTCGCCCCGATCAGCCTGATCGCCACGGCGCCGCTGCTGCTGACCGCTCCCGCCAACGCGCCCGGCAACACCGCGCAGGAGTTCTTCCTGGCCGCCCGCAACGCCGGCGACAAATGGAGCTACGGCACGCCGGGCGTCGGCACCGTGGGCCACATCGGCATGGAACTGCTCAAGACCAAGACCAACATCGCGCCGGTGCACGTGCCCTATCCGGGCAACCCGCAGGTGATCACGGCCCTGATCGGCAACCAGATCCAGCTGTCGCTGCTGCCCCCGGCGCTTGCCGCCGCGCAGATCCGGGCGGGCAAGCTCAAGGCCATCGGCGTGACCTCCGCGTCGCGCAGCCCGCTGGTGCCCGAGTACCCCAGCCTGCAGGAAGCCGGCATCCCGGGCTTCCAGCTGGAAATCTGGACCGCAGCCGCGGGCCCGGCCTCGATGCCCAAGCCGATCGTCAACAGGCTCTCCGCGCTGATCAGCGAGATCGTCCGCACGCCCGAAGTGCGCGCCAAGCTGTTCCAGCAAGGCTGGCAGACCGCCGGCACCAACGCCGAGGGCCTGGCCAACCGCATCAAGGCCGACACCAACCTGCTCGGTGGCGTGATCGCGATGCGCGGCATCAAGGCGGAGTAAGCGGCAGGCCTGGCCGCTGCCTGGTCCTGAATACCGGACAGCCGTGATCAGGGAAGAAGGCGACGAGCCCGCGCGATGCGGGCTCTCCGCCTACTTCCATCTTCCCCTGGTGACGCCCCGCCGATTGCAGCTCAGGACTTGAGCAGCAAGCCGATGTCGGACGCCAGCGCCTGCGGGCCGCCGCCGTAGCGCGTGTACAGCCGCAGCCGGCCCCGGGTGTCGTAGACATAGCTGGCGGCCGAGTGGTCCATGCTGTAGCTGCTGGGCGTCTTGCCCTCGTTCTTCTTGTAGAACACCTTGAAGTCCTTGGCCATCGCCGCGAGCTGCTCGGGCGATCCGCGCAGCGCGACGAAGCCGGGATCGAAGTTGGCCATGTAGGCCTTGAGCACCTCGGGCGTGTCGCGCTCCGGATCCACCGTCACGAACAGCACCTGCACCTTCTCGCCGTCTGCTCCAAGCAGCTTCTTCACCTGCGCCAGCTCGGTCATCGTCGTCGGGCAGACGTCGGGGCATTGCGTGTAGCCGAAGAACAGCACCACCACCTTGCCGGCGAAGTCCTTGAGGCTGCGCATCCGGCCATCCTGGTCCGGCAGGTTGAAGTCCTTCGCGTAGTCGGCGCCGGTCATGTCGATCGCGCTGAACTGCGGCTTGCTCTCGCTGCAGGCCGCGACGAGGCTCGCCGTCGATGCGACCAGCGCGGCGCCGGCGATGAATTGGAAAGCGGAGCGTCGCTGCATCGTCAGGCCATCAGGTAGTGGTCCACCAGCAGTGCCGCGAACAGCGCGCTGAGATGGATCAGTGAAAAGCGGAAAGTCTTGCGCGCCAGCGCATCGGAGTAGTTGCGCCAGAGCCGAAAGCCGTACCAGCAGAAGCCGAAGCTCAGGACCAGCGCCGCCACGAGGTACAGCCAGGAACTCATGCCGTACGCGAAGGGCAGCAGGCAGGCGGCGAACAGCACCAGCGTGTAGAGGAAGACCTGCAGTCGCGTGAACTCGTTCCCGTGCGTCACCGGCAGCATCGGCAGCCCCGACTTGCGGTAGTCCTCGACCCGGTACAGCGCCAGCGCCCAGAAATGCGGCGGCGTCCACAGGAAGATGATCAGGAACAGGATCAGCGCCTCGGGGCTGACGTCGCCGCGCATCGCGGCCCAGCCGAGCACCGGCGGCATCGCGCCCGAGGCGCCGCCGATCACGATGTTCTGCGGCGTCAGCGGCTTGAGGATGACGGTGTAGATCACCGCATAGCCGACGAAGGTCGCGAATGTCAGCCACATCGTGAGCGGATTGACCCAGCGATAAAGGATCCACGAGCCGGCGCTGCACAGCACGGCCGCGAACAGCAGCGCCTGCAGGTCGCTGAGCTCGCCCTTGGCCGTCGGCCGCCAGGCTGTCCGCTTCATCTTGGCGTCGATGCCTTTTTCCACCAGGCAGTTGAAGGCCGCCGCCGCGCCCGCGACCAGCCAGATGCCGACGCAGGCGACCAGGGCCAGCCAGACGTCGTCGCGGCCCGGCGCCCCCGGCACGGCGAGCACCATCCCGATCAAGGCGCAGAACACGATCAGCTGGACGACGCGCGGCTTGGTCAGCGCGTAGAACTGGCTTGCGAGAACCACGGCGCTCTTCATGCCGAAGCCCTCGAAGTGCGCAGCCGCGATTGCGCGCCCGCCGGCGCGGTGGCGCGGACATGGCACAGCGTCCACGTGAGCAGGACGACGAGCGCCGCCGCGCCCCCTGTGTGCGAGACGGCTGCGGCGAGCGGCCAGTCCATCACGACGTTGGTGACGCCGGTCGCGAGCTGCCACAGGGCCAGCAGCACCAGGCCATTGCGCTGCCGCGCCAGTGCGGGGAAGCGTGCGAGCCGCCAGGCAGCCAGGCCGATGACCAGGAACACCAGGTAAGCGCTCAGCCGGTGCGTGTAGTGGATCGCGGTGAGCGCGGCGAAGCTGACGTGCTCCCCGGCCGCGGTCTGGCCCAGGGGCCGCCACAGCTCGAAGCCCTGGCGGAAATCCATCGCCGGCCACCAGCCGCCCTGGCACGCGGGGAAGCTGTTGCAGGCGAGCACCGCGTAGTTGGTGCTGACCCAGCCGCCCAGCGCCACCTGGACGCCGACCAGCACGAAAGCCAGCAGCAGCAGGTGACGCGTCGCCGCGTCGACCGGCGTCGGCTCGCGCCCGGCGGCACGCTCATAGACCGCCGCCTGCAGCGACAACAGGACCAGCAGCACGAGCCCTCCCAGCAGGTGCAGCGTGACGATCGCCGGGAACAGCTTCATGGTGACCGTCAGCGCGCCGAACGCGCCTTGCACGCAGACCCAGGCCAGCGTGAGGACCGGCAGCGTCAGGGTCAGCGGCAGGTCACCCCGGCGGCGCAGCAGCCAGGTCGAGACCGCGAGTGTGGTGATGAGGACGCCGACGCCGGTGGCGAGATAGCGGTGGATCATCTCGATCCAGGCCTTGCCGTGCGTGACCGGCCCCGTGGGCATCGCGGCCTGGGCCAGGCTGATCTCGGCATGGGCGCCCGTGGGGCTCGCGGCGCCATAGCAGCCGGGCCAGTCGGGGCAGCCCAGGCCGGAATCCGTCAGGCGGGTGAAGGCGCCGAACAGCACGAGGTCGAAGGTGAGGAACAGCGTCAGCACGGTGAGCGCCTGCAGGCGGCGAGCGGGCGAATGCCCGCGGTTGCGAAGCCACACCCAGGCCAGCGGGCCGAGCGCCACCACGATGCCCAGCAGCATCACGCGCAGCGCCGGGGACAAGTCGTAGAGGGATGCGCTCATCTCAGGGCACCTCGCGGCCCGGCTTGTCCCAGCCGGCGGAGGCGCGCATCAGGCGGTCCAGGTCGCGCTTGGCCTGCGCGGCGGAGGCGGTGTCGAGCGCGGCCGGGAAACGCATCATCAGGTTGCCCAGGGGGTCGACCAGGTACAGGTGTTCCTCCAGGCGATGGCCCTGCGCCGGCTCCAGCCAGCCTTGCAGCAGCTCGCCGCGCACGCGCAGCACCGTGGCCTGCGCCAGCGCCGGCAACAGCGCCGGCCGCACCTGCGTTTCGTCGGGGACCAGCCAGACCCAGTCCATCCGGTCCTTCTCCTTGCCCAGGCTCTCGCGCAGCTGGCGCTGCAGGTACAGGTGCTTCTCGCAAGCGGGATCGCAACTGCCGGACGCGACGCCGATCAGCAGCCACTGGCCCTTGAGCGCGCTCAGCGGGCCGGCCTTGCCGTCCAGCGTGGTGGCGGGAACCGCCGGAAGCGGACGCTGCGGCTCGACCAGCTCGCCGTAACTGCGGCGGCCCTCCGGGCGGATCACGTAATAGGTGAAGTAGGAAGCGATCACCGGCGCCGCGCAGACGGCCAGCAGGCCGAGCAGGCGCCAGCGGCCCAGGATCGTGCGCCGCGCGGTCTCGCCCGGCGCCGGCAGCGAATGGACCGTCAAGGCTAGCGGCTGGTCAAGCATGCGGGAGCCTGCGGCGGGGGGCGACGAATTGGAACCAGACATAAAGGATTGCGATGAGGGCGCTCAGTGCGAACCACTGGAACGCGTAGCCATAGTGGGTTTCGACGCCGCTGCCCGGTTGCGTCCAGTCACGCAGCAGGCCCTCGGAGGCGGGGCCCGCCTGCTGCACCGACACGCCGGTCAACAGCGCCAGCCCGGTGCCGGCGCGGAACTCCCCAAGGTCGAGATTTTGCCGGATCGCGCCGGACTCCGGTCCGGCGAAGGCGTATAGCTTGGGCGGCGGCGGGGCAATCAAGCCCTGGACCTCGACGGGTCCCGCTGGCGTTTCGACGGCCGGCAGCTTGCCACGGTCGATGAAATTGCGCTGGACCCACCCGCGCTGGACCACGACGGCTGCCTCGCTGCCCTCGATGCGCAGCGGCGTCAGCACGTCGAAGCCGGCCTTGCCGCGCATCTGCCGGTTGTCCAGGAAGACTGTCTGCTCGGCAACCCAGCGTCCTCGCAGCCGAACCGGCCGCCAGGTCACTTCGGCCGGATTGCCGACAGCGGCGAGCGCGATCCCATCCAGCGGAGGCAGGCTCTTGCGCTGCTGCATCGCCGCGTGGATCGCGTTCTTCTGCGCGGCCCGCGAGAGCTGCCAGGCGCCCAGCGCCAGCCCCGCCGCGAACACCAGCGCGGCGGCGAACGTGATGCGCCAGAAGCGTCCCGAGCGGTTTGCTGTCAACGGATAATCCCGGGCATGAAGTACCTCGTCCTGCTCGCTTTCGTGGCCATCATCGGCAGCCTGGCCTCGGCGCTGTTCTTCATGATGAAGGACGGCCAGGGCGGCAAGCCCAAGACCAGCAACATGGTGCGAGCCCTGGCGCTGCGCGTCGGCCTGTCGATCCTGCTGTTCGTCTGCATCCTGCTGGCGTGGAAGTTCGGCTACATCCAGCCGACCGGCATCCCGCTCTCCAGATAAACCGTCATGAAGGACAAGGGCCGCTGCAGCGGCC
The DNA here is from genome assembly GCA_028291885.1 of Ramlibacter sp. GTDB lineage: Bacteria > Pseudomonadota > Gammaproteobacteria > Burkholderiales > Burkholderiaceae_C > Ramlibacter. The sequence continues at coordinate 24,299 of JAQGNJ010000164.1, forward strand.
CTTGTTTCCTGGCTGGCGCTTGCGCCTACAACCAGTAGACCAGCGTGTACAGGCCCAGCCAGACCACGTCCACGAAGTGCCAGTACCAGGCCGCGCCTTCGAAGCCGAAATGGCGCTCGGGCGTGAAGTGGCCCTTGCGCAGGCGCAGCGTGATGAAGAACAGCATCAGCATGCCGACGATCACGTGGAAGCCGTGGAAGCCGGTCAGCATGTAGAAGGTCGAGCCGTAGGCGCCCGAACGCAGCGTCAGGTTCAGGTCGCTGGCGGCGTGGAAGTACTCGTAGCCCTGCACGCAGACGAAGGTCGCGCCCAGCAGCACGGTGATCCACATGAAGGCCAGCGTGCGGCCGCGGTGGTTTTCGCGCAGCGCGTGGTGGGCGATGGTCAGAGTCACGCCCGACGACAGCAGCAGCGCCGTATTGATCGTCGGCAGCCAGAACGGCGTCATCGTCTGGAACGGCTCGATGATGCCGGCGGGCGACGCGGTCGTGCCGGGGGCGACGGTCGGCCAGACGGCCTTGAAGTCAGGCCACAACAGGGCGTTGTCCAGGCCGCCCAGGGCCGGAATCGAGTGCGCGCGCATCCACCACAGGGCGGTGAAGAAGGCGCCGAAGAACATCACTTCCGAGAAGATGAACCAGCTCATGCTCCAGCGGAACGAGAGGTCGATCTTGTGGCTGTACATGCCGCCCTCGCTCTCGCCGATGGCCTGGCGGAACCACTGGAACAGGACGACAAACAGCCACAGCAGGCCGAAGATCACCAGGTACTTGCCCCAGTCCGCGCGGTTGATCCACTGCGCGGCGCCGAAGATCACCCAGAACAGCCCGAAAGCCGCCATCGCCGGATGGCGCGAGGGCTGGGGCACGAAGTAGTAAGGCGTTGCGCCTGTGGTGCTGGTACTCATTTCAACTCCTGATTCCCGAAATCTTTTCCTTGTGGTCCCTGCTCACTTCACGATCCAGTTGACCAGCAGGATCATGCCGACGACGAACAGTGCGACCGCGACCAGCGCGACCACGATGATGTGGAGCGGATCGAGCTTGCCCAGGTCCTGCTGGTACTCGCTGTTCTTGCGGATGCCGATGAACGACCACGCCACGGCCCTGACCGTCTGCAGCAGCTTCATGTTCCGGCCTTCCCTTGCGCGGCGGGCTCGGCCCGCACGGTGCTTTCCGGAGCCGGGGGCGTCTTGCCGCCGACTTCGAAAAAGGTATAGGACAGCGTGATCGTCGTCACGTCCCTGGACAGCCGCGGATCGATGACGAAAGCCACCGGCCACTGCTTCTTCTCGCCCGGCTCGAGCGTGTACTGCTGGAAGCAGAAGCACTCGAGCTTGTTGAAGTGCGCCGCCGCCTGGCTGGGCGCGTAGCTGGGGATGGCCTGCGCCGCCATGCGCCGGTCCTGCACGTTCTGGAACTCGTACATCACGGTCGCCAGCTGGCCCGGATGGACCTGCAGGCTGGCCTGCATCGGCTTGAACTTCCAGGGGCCGCGCGCGTTGGCGTCGAATTCGACGGTGATGGTGCGGCTCAGGTCGACCTGCGAATTGGCCGGGATCTTCACGTCGCGGCCGGCCGTGCCGCCGCCGGGCACCTGGCGTTCGGACAGCGACAGGATGTTGATGCCCGTCATCTCGCAGATGTGCTTGTAGATCGGGATCAGCGCGTAGCCGAAGGCGAACATGCCGAGCGTGACCACGGCCAGCTTGCCCACCATCCTCAGGTTCTCACGGCGTCGGGTCATCGTCGTCTCAATGCGACAGCAGCACCATCTTGGCCAGGAAGCCGAGAAAGAACACGGCCGCGATCGACGCCAGCACCAGCGCCATGCGCAGGTTGCGTTTCTTCTGCTCGGGATTCATCTCCGGTCCTTCCCGTACGGATCAGTGGCCGGCCGCGCCCGCGATCGGCTCGCGGCGCTCGGGCTGCACGCGGGCGTCGAGCACCTTGGTGGCGGTCGCGTCCAGGCGGGGCGGCGTCTCGAAGGTGTGGAACGGGGCCGGCGACGGCACTTCCCATTCCAGGCCCTCGGCGCCCTTGCCGTCCGGGTCGTTCCACGGACGCTGCGGGGCCGGGGCGCCCTTGCCGCGCATGCAGGGCAGCACGACTGCGATGAAGAAATACACCTGCGCCAGGCCGAAGCCGAAGGCGCCGATGGAGGCGATCGCGTTGAAGTCCGCGAACTGCATCGGGTAGTCGGCATAACGGCGCGGCATGCCGGCCAGGCCCAGGAAGTGCATCGGGAAGAAGGTGATGTTGAAGGTGATCAGCGACGCCCAGAAGTGGATCTGGCCGCGCGTTTCGTTGTACATCACGCCCGTCCACTTCGGCACCCAGTAGTAGAAGCCCGAGAACATCGCGAACAGCGAGCCGGCCACCAGCACGTAGTGGAAGTGGGCGACCACGTAATAGGTGTCCTGCAGCAGCAGGTCGATCGGCGCCATCGCCAGGATCAGGCCGGTGAAGCCGCCGATGGTGAACACGAAGATGAAGCCGATCGCGAACAGCATCGGCGTCTCGAAGGTCATCGCGCCCTGCCACATGGTGGCGATCCAGTTGAAGATCTTCACCGCCGTCGGCACCGCGATCAGCATCGTCGTGTACATGAAGAACAGCTGGCCGGTCACCGGCATGCCGGTGGTGAACATGTGGTGGGCCCAGACGATGAACGACAGGATCGCGATCGACGAGGTGGCGTAGACCATCGAGGCGTAGCCGAACAGGCGCTTGCGCGCGAAGGCCGGGACCACCTGGCTGATGATGCCGAAGGCCGGCAGGATCATGATGTAGACCTCGGGATGACCGAAGAACCAGAAGATGTGCTGGTACATGACCGGGTCACCGCCGCCGGCTGCATTGAAGAACGAGGTGCCGAAATGACGATCGGTCAGGGTCATGGTGATGGCGCCAGCCAGAACCGGCATGACGGCGATCAGCAGGTAGGCCGTGATCAGCCAGGTCCAGCAGAACATCGGCATCTTCATCAGCGTCATGCCGGGCGCGCGCATGTTGAGAACGGTAGTGACGATGTTGATCGAG
>JAQGNJ010000168.1 GCA_028291885.1 Ramlibacter sp.
CTGATGTCGCTGCTGGAGCGGCTGTACGCGCCGACCGCGGGACGGATCCTGGTCGACGGCGTGGACGTGCGCGACTGCACGCAGCGCTCGCTGCGCAGCCAGGTCGGGACGGTGATGCAGGACGTGCACCTGTTCAACGACACCATCCTGGCCAACATCGGCTACGGCACGCCGGGCGCGACACGCGGGCAGGCCGAGGCGGCGGCGCGCGCGGCGAACGCCCACGAGTTCATCGAGCGGCTTCCCGCCGGCTACGACACGGTCGTGGGCGAGCGCGGCGCCGGGCTTTCCGGCGGGCAGAAGCAGCGCATCGCCATCGCGCGGGCGCTGCTGAAGGACCCGCCGATCCTGGTGCTGGACGAGGCCACGAGCGCGCTGGACAACGAGAGCGAGGCGCTGGTCCAGGCCGCGCTCAAGCGGCTGGCGCGCGGCCGCACGACCCTGGTCGTCGCGCACCGGCTCTCCACCGTCGTCGACGCCGACCGCATCGTCGTGCTGCGCGGCGGCCGCGTCGAGGCGGTGGGAACGCACACCGAGCTGTTGGCGCAGGGCGGCTATTACGCGCGGCTCTTCGCGCAGCACGCGCCCGGCGCTGCGCCGGAGCCGCACGCGCACCCGCGCGTCCGGCACGCGCGGGCGCATCGAAGGTAAGCACGCGCGCCGCCGCGCATGTCGAAATCGCCCAGGCAGGTTCGTCGTGGAGCTGGAGCGAGAATGTTCCGCCACCCAACCGAGGAGATCGACATGCGATTCATGGTCATGGTCAAGGCCGATGCCGGCAGCGAAGCGGGCGTGATGCCCAGCGAGCAGCTGCTTGCCGACATGGGCCGGTTCAACGAGGAGCTGGTGAAGGCCGGCGTCATGCAGGCCGGCGAAGGCCTGCAGCCCAGCTCGAAGGGCGCCCGGGTGCGCTTCTCGGGCAAGGACCGAACGGTCATCGACGGGCCGTTTGCCGAGACCAAGGAGCTGATCGCCGGCTTCTGGATCTGGAAGTGCGGCTCGCTGCAGGAGGCGATCGACTGGGTCAGGCGCTGCCCCAACCCGATGCCGGGCGACTCGGAGATCGAGATTCGGCAGATCTTCGAGGCCGAGGACTTCGGCGAGGCCTTCACGCCCGAGCTGCGCGAGCAGGAGGAGCGGCTGCGTGCGCAGGTCGCCGGCAAGAGCTAGGGCATGACACTGGCGACCGATTCCATTTTCCTCGCAGGCGAGCGACCGCTGTCGCTGCGCGAACTCGTCTTTCCCCGGCCGCTGGAAGTCCTGGTCCTGGCGCCGCATCCGGACGACTTCGACGCGATCGCGGTGAGCCTGCGCCATCTGCATGGCCAGGGCCACGCCTTGCACGTCGCCGTGCTCACCAGCGGCGCGAGCGGAGTCGACGACGGCTTTGAGGGAGCCACCGGCGACGCCGCCAAGGCGGCGCTGCGCGAAGCCGAACAGCGCGAGAGCTGCGCGATCTTCGGCTTGCCGCCGCAGCGGCTGGAGTTCCTGAGGCTGTGGGGGAGCGCCCGGGATGGTGGGCCGGTCGAGGAAGCGCAGGACCTGGAACGCCTTCGCGCCTGGATCACGGCGCGGCCGGCCGATCTGCTGTTCATGCCGCATGGCAACGACAGCAACCGCACGCACCGTCGCACCAGCGAAGCGGTCTGCGCCATCGCGGCGGGCGAAGGCCTGCAGGCCTGGGCCTGCCTCAACCAGGACGCGAAGACGCTGCAAATGCGGGTCGACCTGTACTGCGACTTCGGCGACGAGGACGCAGCCTGGAAGGCGCATTTGCTGCGCTGCCACCGCTCGCAGCAGGCGCGCAACCTGCGCACGCGCGGCGCCGGCTTCGACGCGCGCGTGCTCGAGATCAACAGGCAGGCGGCCGAATCGCTGGGCACGCAGCTCCCCTACGCAGAGATCTTCGAACTGATGCGGCTGGGACAGGCGCGCCGGGACGCATGAAGGACCTGCGCAACCGGGTCGCGCAACGCGATTGAACCGGTCGATGGCGGTTTGCTAAGGGGCGTCGAAGCGGTTGATCTGCCGCTGCAGGTCGGGCGGGATCGGCATGCGGCGCCACGGACTCACGTCGGCGCCGCCGGTGTTTCCGCGCGGCACCCAGCCGAGCGCGGTCTTGGTCGCGGCGCCGACGATGCGCAGCGTCTGGCCGATCACCTCGCGCGGCCGGCGCCGGCGCAGGCCCCAGGTCAGCATCCGCCAGTGCACGCGCACGTGCGTCGCCGTCACCGCCTGGCCCAGGACGTGGGCGCGTTCCAGGTGGGCGAAGGCGCCGGCTGCGTCGCCCCGGTCCTCGAGGCGCTGGGCACTATCGAGTTCGGCCTGGACGGCGGCCAGGATCCGTTGGCGGCGAGAGTCGGGTCGTGTGTTCATGGCATGCGATTGTGGCGGAGCTCGCGGCTCAGGCCGCCCGCTGCAACGTCAGCAGGAAGCTGACTCCATCGGGCTCGTTGCGCGCCTCGATGGTCACCATCTTGCTCGTATAGGTGCGGGCCGGAAAGGCGCATCGGTCAGCCTGCGCTGAGGTCGGCCGGGGCTTCGCAAGCGTGGAGCAGGGCGCGCTTTCCGCTGCGCAGAGCCCCGGATTGCTGCATCGAGCTTCAGTTCGCCACCGCCAGACGCGCCTCCAGCCCGCCGCCCTCCCGGTTCGCCAGCGTCAGTCTTCCGCCGACGGCGAGCGACAGTTGCTGGGCGATCGCCAGGCCCAGGCCGGCCCCGCCGGTTTCGCGGCTGCGGGAGTTTTCCAGGCGGTGGAACGGCTGCAGCACCGCGCCGAGTTCGGCCTCCGGGATCCCGGGCCCGCGGTCGCGCACGGCGATGCTGAAGCCGCCGGCGCCCAGCGGCTCGAGCGACAGCTCCGCCTGGCCGGCGAACTTGAGCGCGTTGTCCGCCAGGTTGCCGACGATGCGCCGCAAGGCCAGCGGCCGGGTGACGGCGGCGAGCTCGCCGCCGGCTGCCAGGCTGACCGGCCGCCCCGAGTCGGCGTAGTCGCAGGCCAGGCGCGCCGGGTGCAGCACGCCTTCGGTTTCCTCGTCGTCCTCACCGCCGTCGCGATGTACTTCCAGTACGACGCGGTGGTCACGGTGTGGCTTTCCAACCTCTACCCGAACACCGGGGCAGGACTCTGACATGAACACACATCGCACCGACCTGAGACGCCGCGCCTTGCTCGGCTCCATGCTCGCGCTGGCGGCCCGCCGCGGCGTCGCCGCAACGGCGACGGCCAGTCTCCAGGACTACGGGGCCGCACCCGAGTTCACCGGCGTCGAGCAGTGGCTCAACTCGCCGGCGCTGACGATGTCCGCGCTGCGGGGAAAGGTGGTGCTGGTGGACTTCTGGACCTACTCCTGCATCAACTGCCTGCGCACGCTGCCCCATGTGAATCGCTGGGCCGAGGCCTACAAGGCGCAGGGCCTGGTGGTCGTCGGCGTGCACACGCCGGAGTTCCCCTTCGAGCGCTCGAGCGGCAACCTGAAGACGGCGATGCAGCGCTTCGGCGTGAAGCACCCGGTGGCGCAGGACAACCGTTACGCGACCTGGAAGGCCTACGGCAACGAGTACTGGCCGGCGTTCTACCTGGTCGATGCCGGCGGGCACATCCGGTACCGGCACTTCGGCGAAGGCCGCTACCAGGAAACCGAAGCCGCGATCCGGACCCTGCTCGCCTCGGCCGCCCGATGAATTCCCCCCGTTCGACAACCACTCCCGAAAGCCCATCATGAATCCGTCACTTTCCACCCTGCGCCTGGCCCTTGGCTGCGCGATCCTCTCCCTTGCCGCCGCCGCCGCCCATTCCCAGGCGCCGCTTCTGCCGCCGCCCGACACCACCGACCCGGTGGCGCTCGGCATCATGCAGGGCTTTCCGCCCGCGCCGGACAAAACGGTGCGGCTGGGCTCCGTGCTCAAGTACCCGAATGCGCGCTGGGCCCTCCACCACATGCGCGAACTGGGCCCGACCGCCGCTGTCTGGCGCGGCGGCGCCGGCGCCTCGGCCCTCCCGGCCGCGCCGCGCGCGCTCGACGCGATCGAATTCGACGACGGCGAGGGAAAGCGCGTCAGCATCGCGGACTGGCAGCGCACGACCTACACCGACGGCCTCATCGTGCTGCACAAGGGCAAGGTCGTTTCCGAGCAGCTGTATGCCGGCATGCTGGCGCGGGAGCCGCATGCGCTGTGGTCGATGAGCAAATCGTTCACCGGCCTGCTCGCCACCGCGCTCGTCGCCGAGGGCCGGATCGACCCGAATGCGCTGGTCTCGGCCTACCTGCCGGAGCTCAGGGAAAGCGCCTGGGGCGACGCCACCGTGCAGCAGACGCTGGACATGACGACGGGCGTCCAGTACACGGAAGACTTCCGCGACCCGAGCTCGGGCATCTTCCAGTACCTGTTCGCAGGCGGCCTCCTGCCCGCACCGGCCACCTATGCGGGACCGCGAACCATTCCGGACTTCCTCAAGACGGTCAGGAAGCAGGGCGAGCATGGCGCGGGCTTCGTCTACAAGACGGTGGACACCGAGGTGATCGGCTGGCTGCTGGAGCGGGTCACGGGCAAGAGCTTCGCGACGCTGATGTCCGAGCGCATCTGGTCGCGGATCGGCGCGCAGGAAGACGCCTACGTGTGGGCCGACCCGACCGGCACGCAGCTGGCCAGCGTGGGAATGAGCGCCACGTTGCGCGACCTGGCGCGGGTCGGCGAGATGCTGCGGCTGGACGGCCGCTACAACGGCCAGCAGGTGCTGCCCGCGGGCGTGGTCGCCGAGATCCGCAAGGGCGCGGACCCGGAGAAGTTCAAGGCGGCCAACATGCCGATGCGCGCCGGCTACTCGTACCACAACCATTTCTGGATCCCGCACGACGCGGCCGGCACGTTCGAGATGAAAGGCCTGTTCGGCCAGCACATGCACGTCAATCCCGCCGCCGAACTGGTGATCGTCAAGCTCACGTCGCACCCGGTCGGCGACACCCGCTTCACGCACACGCTGGACCGCAAGGCCTTCGCCGCGATCGCCGCGGCGGTGTCGGCGCGCTGAAGAGGCCGCAGGTTCTTCACGTCCCGCCGCAGTGTCGCCGACCCTCCTGCGGCCAATGTCGAGCTGGGCGTGAAGAACCCGGGCCGGGTTCCGCGCGGGATTGACCTGCGCCGGGCAAGGGGTGAACATGAGGTGGGCCGGACGCATGCGGGAATCCGGCATCGCCCCCAGGCAGCCTCACCGCAAACCGATCGAAACCACGCCTCTTCTCAGGAGGGCCAAGCCATGTCCGATATCTCAATTCATCCCTCGGTCGACAATGGCATTCGCCCAGGCGTCGACAACTTCGCCGGTGGCACGCTGAAATGCAAATGCGTGTCCAGCCCGGTCGAAGTCCGGATCAACGGCAACGTCGCTTTCAACCATGCTTGCGGCTGCACCAGGTGCTGGAAGCCCGACGGATCGCTGTTCTCCGTGGTCGCCGTGGTCTCGCGCGACAACCTCTCGGTGGTCTCCGGCGCCGACAAGCTGAGGGTCGTCGACGAGAAGGCGACGATCCAGCGGCACGCCTGCGTGGAATGCGGCGTTCACATGTATGGCCGCATCGAGAACAAGGACCATCCCTTCTACGGGCTGGACTTCGTCCACGTCGAACTGTCCGACCAGGAAGGCTGGGCCGCACCGGAGTTTGCGGCCTTCGTCTCGTCGATCATCGAAAGCGGCGCCAAGCCGGAGCAGATGGGTGAAGTGCGGGGGCGCCTGAAGTCCCTGGGCCTGGAACCCTACGACTGCCTGTCGCCCCCGCTGATGGACCTGATCGCAACACACACTGCGAAGGCCAAGGGCGTCCTGGCTTAGCTCTGCGCCCGAAGGCGGATCAGAAGAGCGTGAACAGGGACAAGAGCACAAGCGTCGATGCAATCGACAGCAGGATCGATCCCAGCCAGCCGAGCCGATTCGAGAAGAACAGAAACATCGCGATCCCTGGATGCTTGAAGAACGAGCGGCGGGAGCGGGCAGGAAGCCCGCTCAGCGCGCCGTGGTTTTCTTTTCGCCGTGCTTGTTGGGTCCGACCGGGGAGCTGGAGGACCGGCCCCCCGCCTTCTTCGCGGCGGCCTTTTCCGACACCGCGCCGCTAGCATGCGTTTTCTTCGCGGAATGCGCTTTTCCGCCGTTGGAGTCCTTGGTCGATTGGGGCATGGAAGTTCCTTTCGTTCGCGGCCGGACCATCCGGCAGCAATGCCAATCTATGCGTCCGCGATGCCGGCGCTTGTGGGTCGCCGGCCAAAATCGCGTAGGACTGACGGAGTGTCCACGTGATGCTCCGGCCAGCCGGAACCGCGTCGCCCGCGTGAAGGCGGCCGGGCCCATCGACGCGCCGGGTTATGCTCGATTCGCCTTCCATCACCAACAAGGAACATCGTCCCGTATGACCGCCAAGCCGTTTTCCCGCCTGCTGCTCACGATGCTCGTGGGCCTGCTCCCAATGTTCGGCCACGCCCAGCAAGTCTCCGGCAACGGCGTCAAGACACTGAATCCACCGGGCGCCATCAAGTCGACCGGAACCTGGAACCTCGCAACCCGGGCCGGCGACTTCGTCTTCATCGCGGGGATGCGCGGCATCGACCCGGCGACCAACGCGCTGGTCGCGGGCGACGAGGCGCGGGTCCTGCAGGCTTTCAAGAACATGCAGCTGATCGCGCAATCCGAAGGCGCCAGCCTGCGCGACTCGGTGCGCCTGGTCGTCTATGTGACCGACATGTTTCGCTATCGCCCGATCGTCAACAAGGTGCAGGAGCAGCTCTGGGGCTCCGGCCCATATCCTCCGCGGACCATCGTTGAAGTTCAGCGCCTGAACCAGGACGACATCGTCGAAGTCGAGGGCACCTTCTACTCGCCGGCCAAGCGTTGACGTTGCGTCGTCGGGGCGCCGCGCAGCCGGTCAGGGCAACCAGAACGAGAACGGCGTCCCGACGAACAGTCCCGGCGAACCAAGCACCTCCCAGGTAGTCGGAGGATGCGGCTGAGTCAATCCACGGGCTGGATTGGCAGATTTGTCGATCCGCCGGTGCCGGATGTGCCAGCGGTCGCAGCGGTCCTACAGTGCCGCGCGCCGCGGTCGCACAGACCGAAGAGCGGCGCGATCTACGCTGGCGGGAAGATCGGTTCTTCTCCCATGACGGCTCACCCACCACTCAGCTTGCGCGCCCTGTTTCCCCGGCTCGTGCTGCCGCTCGCCCTGCTGGTCGCATGCGCAGCCGTGTGGGCTCAAGACCGGGCGAGCACCCTCGCGCCGGTCACCATCAGCGCCAAGGCCAACCGCGAGCCGGCGGAAAAATCGTACCGGCGCATGGTCCGGGGCATGGACCTGTTCGAACGCCGCCACGCGCTGGCGCCGGACGCGACCCTGCGCTTCAAGCTGCTGCCGCGCCACCGCGACACGGACATGCGCGACATCGAGCTGAACGTGCTCGGGACCAACGCCGAGATGTCGGTGCCGGTCGCGCCGGACAACACCTTCGTCCTGCAGCGTGACCAGCGGGCGCTGGCCGAAAACGCGATGGTCGTGCCCGATCGCAGGCGGGGCACCATGACCTGGCGCACCGAGATCCGCACGCCTGGCCTGCCGCCGCAAACCCGCCGCCTGGGCGACCTGCGGCTGGAGTGCGAGGTCGGCATGGAAGCAGGCCTGGTCTCCAACCACCGCAGCCTGTTCGATCGGGTCCTGGGCGCGGTGGTGCAGACGCCCAGTTACTGCGCCGGCAAGGACCCGCGCTACCTCTTCTTCTCCGACCAGCCGCTGTTCGGCGTGGCCCTGGTGTCGGGGCAGCGGCGCGAGACGCTGCCGGTGGGCCAGCTCTATGCCGCCGCAAGCGACGACCCCGCGTACAAGGACGACCTGCCGTTTTGCGACTGCGAGGTGCTGCTCGATCGCAGCTACTTCCTGCCGCTGGGCGACCGCAGCTGGCCCGACGACACGCTCGTCGAATTCGAGTTCATGGCGGGCGGCGGCGTGAACGAAGGCCAGCGGGTCGGGCCGATCGTCCCGGGCAGGAGCACGCGCGCCGATGTCGCCGCCGCGTTTGCGCAAGCCACGCAAATCCGGTTCGACAGTGGCTACGAGGTGTGGGTCGACAAGGACAAGCCGCCCAGGAGGCGCAGGCAGGACGAAGAAAACGTCGAAGTCGCCGAGCGCGTCATCCTGGTCGACCCTTCAGGCCTCGTGACCAGGGCGCGGTTGCGGCTGCCATCCGCCACGCACTGATCCCGGTCTCTCAGGTCCAGGGAGAGGCGGCCGTCCGAACCGGCCGCGCAGACAGGGGTGACGTCGTCCCCGCCGGCGCGGTCAGGCGAACTGCGGCCGGCCACCGCCGCCGCCGCGGGCGGCGGGCATGTCCATCCCGTGGCCCGTGATGCGCTCGAACTCGATCGGGTCGTGGCCGCAGAACAGTTCCACCTCCTTGCCGTGCGCGTGGCGCAGTTCGCGCAGGCGCTGCTGGTTGGCGAGCCGCGCCCGGCGGTTCTTTTCCATCAGCGCCTGGTACATGCGCAGGCCGGGCGTGCAGTAGGGCCGCTCGAGGTCCATCTCGCGGTGGAAGAAGTAGGCGTCGCCCGCCTGCAGCAGCCAGCGCCCGCCGTCCTCCTGGATCGCGATCCCGGCGTGGCCGTGGGTGTGGCCGGGCAGGGGCACCATCAGGATTTCCGGCGGCAGGCCGGCGAGGCTGCGCACGCAGTCGAAGCCATACCACGGCTCGCCCTGGCCGCCCGCGTACACCTGCCAGCGCGGCCGGCTCGATGCCCACTGCTGCGGCCGGAAGCGCTGCCGGTCCAGCCAGGTTTTCTGCGCGACGGCCGAATCGCGCTCCTGCCGCAGCATGTGGACCGCGGCCCCGGGGAAGTCGTCCAGTCCGCCCGCATGGTCGAAGTCCAGGTGCGTGAGCACGATGTGCGTCACGTCGCGACGGCTGAAGCCGAGTTTTTCCACCTGCCGCGCCGCCGTCATTTCCTCGCGGAAGTCGGGGCTGAGCAGCGCGAGAAAGAAGCCGCTCAGGCGTGACCGCGGATTGGCGACGTCGCGCAGCCCCAGGCCCGTGTCCACCAGGACCAGGCCGCGGTTGGTTTCCAGCAGCAGGCAGTGGCAGCACAGGTGTCCCCGGGTCAGCACCCCGGGCGTGCGGCTGTCCATGAGCTTTCCCCCCAGCGGGCAGGTCGAGATGCAGTTCAGGTGGTGGATGCGCATGCGTTGCTCCTTGTGCGCTGCCGATTTCTTCACGCCGGCGCAGCGGCGGCTGACCGCAGGGCGCGCAAACAGGCGCGCGCCGGGTCCTACGACGAGTTGACGGCGCAGGCCGCCCTGCGCCGATTGCCGAATTTTCTGCATTCGCCGCACCGCATCCTCGCTCGTCGCGTCGAGGCCCCGGGCGCAAAGTCCCGGCACGGCCAGGCCATGGCCCTCCCGACATAGCCCGACGGCGCTGCAATGGCCCTGCGCCGCTTTCTCGACCACTTGCCGGCGTGACCGGCGCAGGAGATCAGCATGAAGCACCAGCATTACCTGTTCGCGGCGGCCCTCTTCATCGGTTGCGCGGCCGGTTCCAGCCAGGCCCAGGGACTCGCCGAAATGGCCGGCCAGCCTCCGGCCGCCACGGCATCGTCATCGGTGAGCACCCGGGCGCAGGAGCGCCGCCTCTTTGCCGAGGCCCTGCACCTGTACCGGTCGGGCCGCTGGTCGGCCGCCTATGCCCGCTTCGCGGCCCTTGCCGACCGCGGCCATGTCCGGGCGGCGCGCATCGCCCTGACGATGCTGCGCGACGGCCCGGATCGCTACGGAACGCAGTGGTCCGCCGAGGCGCCGCAGGTGCAGGCATGGGAACGCGCCACGGGGCGGCAAACGCCGTCTTCGACCGGTGGCGCCCGGCAATTTGCCGAATTTTCGGCAAATGACGGGCCGGATCGTCGCTAACGCCCCGTGGGCCGGTCGCCGCAAAGTAGCTGCACGGTGATCGCTTCGACCCGCCCATCCACCCAGCCGGCCCCGCCGGCACAGGAGACCGCATGACGCAAGACACTTCTTCCCCGGCGCGCGTGGATGCCACGATCCGCATCGGCGCGATCGAGGTCCGTCACCTGGTGGACGGCAGCGGGTCGGGCAACAAGGGCCTTTTCGAGATGCGGCTGCCGCCGAATACGAGCGTTCCGTCCGAGCACGCCCACTGCGGCGCGGAGGAGATGCTCTATGTGCTGGAAGGCAGGCTGCGGCACAGCATCGGCGGCGTGGAACAAGACCTCGGCCCCGGCGACTCCGCTTTCAAGCCGCGCGGCGCCGTCCACAGCTTCAGCAATCCCTTCCATGAGACGGTGCGCACGCTCACCGTCATGGCGCCGGACCTCGGCGCGCAATCCTTCCGCGAGGCCGCAGCCGTGATTGCGTCCGGCGCCCTGGGCGCCACGTGCTTCCGCGCATGAAGCAGCGGCATCACGCCGACAAGGTGCGCGCGGTGCAGCAAGAGCTGCCGGCGCAGTTCTAGCTCAGCTCTTTCCCGGGCCCGTGGCTTCGCCGGCGTCGCGGGTGTTGCCGTAGCTGTCGCTGGTCCTGGCTTCCTTGTCCTTGATGAAGCCGGCCTGGTTCTCGCCCTTGCCCGGCGTGGCTTCGTCGCCCTGCCGGTCGCTGGCCTGGCCGGCGCCGGCCGGATCGCCCTTGATGCGCGGGTCCTGGTCGTTCATGCGGTTCTCGTCCCTGGTCGCCATGCTGTGCTCCTGTCGATGCTGGGGAGAGTCCAATCTACGCCCCGCCAAGGGCGGCTGCTGTAGGAGAGCTTCGACCGTCGGCCTCGGGCTGGCGGGGAGCCCTGACCAGGCAGGCTGGCTCAAGCGCGGGCGAAGTTGCGCAGCAGCCGGAAGGCGCGCATCAGCTGGCGGCGCACGAACCGGCCCCGCGGCGATTCCTCGAACATTGCGCCGTGCAGGGGCCGGCTGGCGTCGAACAGCCGCTGCGCGACCCGCTTGAGCCGCTTGCGGCGCGCGACTGCCCGCTCGACCTCGCCGGGACCGGCATCTTCGAGCGACGCCTGGCCTGTGAGGGCAAGCCAGTCCAGGTGCATGAAGTTGTTGATGCCCTGCATCAGCGAATCGTTGACCCACTGGTATTTCGGAAAAACCATGCCGCACTGCCAGGGATCGAGCACGAGCGTCTCGTCGGCCAGGAAGCGGTGATGGTCCCGCAACACCTCGGGTCGGACGTCGTTCAGGCGGCTGGGGCAGGCGTAGCCCAGCTTCTGGGCGTACCGCATTGCGATGTACTGCTCCACCGCGAATTCGGCGCGAAAGCGCTTCTCGAAGACGTTGGAGTCCGGCGCGTGCGCATGGGTTTCGTAGAAGCGGCCGGCCGCCGCAGTCATCAACGGCACTTGCCAGTACGACTGCAGCACCTCCGTCCGGGCGAACTGGAACCAGTCGCTCAGGTGGTACGGGATGCGCTCGAACACCGCCGTGTCCATCGTGAAGAACGCCGCAGCGACGATCCGGTTGGCGCGCTGGTCGCGCCGCAGCAGGGCGCCGTGGAAGTCGATGAAACCGGCGTGTTCCAGGAAGCAGTCCGTGCGCAGCTTGACCGCGTACGGCGTGCGCACGGCGCGCATCCCCGCTTCGGTGCTGACGATCTGCCGGTTGATGTTGTTGGCCTTGTCGTCCGTGAGCTTGAGCGGCGCGAGCGGGCCCGGATCCGGCGACAGGACCAGCTCGTCGATCGCCAGGTTCTCCGGGACATCGGCCCCCTCCCAGGTCGACAGGATCACCCTGGCGCCCGGGATGGCCTTGCGCGTGCGCTTGAGGATCTCCGCGAAAGCCAGTCCGTCGCGCGGCCTGTGGACCTTCATCGCGCCCTGGAAAATGACGGTGATGTCGCGCGTCCTCATCGCCGTTGCCCGAGCAGCGCCTCGTATTCCGCCGGGGTCCCGGAGAAACCGATCTCGCCGGAGTCGACGCAGTGGTATGCGATCGCCTTGCCGTCGGCGATCAGCTGGTTGTACAGCGGCGCCACGTAGAGCTCGGACCAGCGCTTGCGATAGGTGTCGACGGCGGCGATGGCCTGGCCGGCGGCCGCGACGAAGTCGCCCGCGCGGGCGAAGTGGTAGAGGCCGGTCGAACACAGGGCGGAGATCCGCTCCTTCTCGGTCGTTCGCGCGACGCGGCGGGTGAACGCCGCCGCCGGCTGCACGAAGGACCAGTTCTCGCCTTCGCCGCTGAACACCTCGAGGTAGCCGTCCGCGAACTCGCACTCGGCCGGGAAGCGGTAGTCCTTGCGGATGGTGTCGATGTTGAAGATCAGCAGCGACTCGGCGTGTTCGTAGCCGCTGCGCTGCAGGCCCAGCAGCACGGTCTCCGCCTGGCCCCGGGTCTCGCGCTCCAGTGGCACGACGTCGAACCGGCGGATGCCCAGGCGGCTGCATTCGCCGCGAACGAATTCCTCGGCGCCGAACTCGCTGCGGCAGACGAAGACGAAGCGCTCGCTGTCGAAGTAGGCGGCGAACGAGCTCACCGTCAGCGCGAACAGCGATTCCTTGCCGACCGGCAGCTCGTACTTGGGGCGCGTGTAGCCCGCGGCCGTGAAGCGGCGGCTGTTGCCGGCCATCGGGATCACGATCATGCGGTCCATTCCTGGAACAGCCGCATGCAGTTGGCCATCAGGGCGCGCTGGCGCAAGGGCTTGTCGGCGTGAAGCGGCAGCATCGACAGGAACAGCAGGACCATGATCGGCTGGCAGTCCCAGTCGTCCGGTGTGCGGCCGGCGAAGGATGTGGAGCGGAAGGCCTGGCGGATCGTGTGGCTGCCTTTGGACGACACGTCGAAAGCGATGTCGTGGCCGCCGCCGTCCAGGCAGAAACGCCCGGCGACGATCGCGTCGTACAGGCCCAGAACCGAGTGCGACAGCTTCGCGACGTCGTAGCGGAAGTCCCCGAACGCGGTGATGTTGCCGTCGACGTCCACGCCGCGCGGATCGATCAGCTTGACGCGGTCGGAGCGGAAGTCGTACAGGATGTTGCTGAAGCAGAAGTCGCCGTGCACGAACGACGGGACGCTCGCGTGGGCGATCACGGCGGCCGCCGCCAGCCGCGTCATCTCGCGCAGCGACGGCAGCTCCGAGCCGTTGAACCGCCACGGCTTGTGGATGTCGGTGCCGCTCTGGGCCGCGAATGCGTCCAGCCGCGCGAGCGTCTTGTCGCGGTAGATCCGGTCTGCCATGTCGGCCCCGCCGGGAGCGGGGACCGCGACGCTGCGTTCGGCGCACAGGTAGCGGTCGCAGGCGGCGAAGACCTTCTTCCAGACCTTGACCGGCAGCCGGCCGAAGACGTACAGCTCGTTGAGCGCCGTCAGCGGCAGGTACTCGATCGAGTAGCGCTCGCCGCCGCTCTCCGCGCCGATGTAGTTCGGCAGGAAAGGCCGCACCGCCGCCGGCGCGGTCTCGAACCAGGTCGCTTCGGCGCGCATCTTGCGGCTGTCGTCGCTGGACTTGGTCAGCACGCCGCCGGCGATCTCCAGCCGGTTGAAATGCCGCTGCGTGGTGACCGCCAGCCGCGAATGGAAATAGGTATGCACGTGGCCGAAGTCCAGCCAGCGCTTGAGCGAGCGCCGCTCGAGCCTGGCGTAATCGGTGCCGTAGCGCGTGACGCCGGCGATGAAGTCCTGCGTCTGCTCCAGGATGTCGGCCAGCGCGCGGGCGCTGGAGAACGAGAACATGCCTGCCCAGGCTTCGCCGCTTTCCGTCTCGCCGTCGTAGTGCCAGGGATAGAACTCGTCGGAGCCGCCCACGGCGATCCAGTCGGTGCCGCCGAGTTCGTCCTCGAACACCAGCGTGTCGCCGTAAAGGATGTCGATGCGGCCCTGGACGCCGGTCAGCGCCAGGCCTTCCTGGACCGCCGCGCCCAGGCTCTTGCCGACACCGGTGCGCAACACCGTCACGCCCAGGCCGGCAAGCGTCGCGGCATCGGATTCGTCCAGCAGGAAGTCGCTCGGCACGGTCAGCGCGACCCGTCCGTAGGAGCGCGCGAGCTGCCCGATCTGGTGCACGTACAGCCGCTCGTTGCCAAGCGGAAGAAAGGCCGGCGGGATCTTGCCGAACTCGGCGTAGAGCTCGCTTTCGACGTACTGGCCGGAGATGATGAGAAGCATCAGCGCCCCTTTTTTTCGGCCCGCAGGATCTCGCGGATCTCGTCCAGCGAATGGCGCACGAATTCCGAAGGCCGGATCGCCTTGTCGTCGACATAGAAGCCGTGCTCGCCGCACCATGGCTTGCCGACGTAGACCTCGTCGAAGGGCACGGCGTGGCGCTGCAGCCATTCCAGGATGACCGGGAGCGTTTTGGCGTTGATCTTGCCGACGTTGCCCTCGAAGGTGCGCATGTTGCGGCTGGTGCTGATGACGATCTCGAAGCCTGCCGCCTTGTATTCCCGCAGGCGCGCGATCAGGGCGGCGTTCGGTTCCGCGTCGGCGTAGCCGTCCCGCGCGTGCAGCGTGATGGTTTCGTCCAGGTCCACGATCAGTCGCGCCATGCCTTGCCGCCTAGATGTCGCCGGCCGACACTTCGGCCAGGGTTCCGTGCTCCAGCCGGAAGAACCGCCCGCAGTAGCGCTTGAGCTTGTCGTGCTCGTGCGAGGCGAACACGAAGATGCCGACGCTGGCGATCAGCGCCTCCATGCGCTCGCGCGCCTGCTGCTGGAACTCCGCGTCGCCGGCGCCGAACACCTCGTCGAGCAGCAGGATGTCGGGGCTGGTGGACGTGGCGACGGCGAACATCAGCCGGGTGGTCATGCCCGAGGAATAGGTGCGCACCGGCAGGTCCAGGAAGTGGCCGAGCTGGGTGAAGGCCTCGATCTCGGGCAGCGCCTCCTGCGCTTCGGCCGCCGTGCGTCCGAGCAGCATCGACATGCGGCGGATGTTCTCGTAACCCGACAGCTCGCCGTCCATGCCCGCGCCAAGCTCCAGAACCGTCGCGATGCGGCCGGTCCGCGCCACGGTTCCGGCCACCGGCGCATAGATGCCCGCCATCGTGCGCAGCAGCGTGCTCTTGCCGGCGCCGTTGTGCCCGACCAGGCCGACGCGATCGCCCTCGCGCAGCTCGAAGGAGACGTCCCGCAGGGCGGTCACGACCCGCACGCCCGCGCTCTCCTGCTCGATGAGGCCGCCGGTGGAAAGCCGCACGAGGTGGTTGCGCAGGGACTTGTTCCTGCTGTTGAAGACCGGGTACTGCACGGTGACGGTATCGAACATGAGACGGGTCATCGCTCTCACACCCAGTACGGGATGCGGTCGCGCTTGGCGCCGAAGACGCGCAGCGTGAGCAGCGTGCCGGCGGCGAGGATGGCGAGGTTGGTGACGACGACGAAGGCCGGAGGCGAGGTGCCGAGCAGGGGGTAGCGCACCAGTTCGATCATGTGGCTGAAGGGGTTGAGCCAGAGCAGCGGCCCGGTCACTGGCAGGTAGCTGGGGCGGTAGAAGACCGGGCTGAGGAACATGAGGATGGGCATGGCTGCGACCAGCAGGTATTCCAGGTCACGAAAGCGCGCGCCGAGCATGCTCAGGAGCAGCGTGATCCACAGCAGGTTGGCGAACGTGACCAGCAGGCAGGGAAGCACCAGCAGCGTGTGCGCGTTGACCGGCACGTCGAAGACGATCGCGACCAGCACGAACACCGGCAGCACGTGCAGGAAGTTGATGCCGTGCTTGAGCACCATCTGGATGGGATACAGCGCCAGCGGCATCCGCACGTTGCGGATCAGGCTGGCCTGCCGCCAGTAGGTGGTGGTCGCCTCCGTCATGCAGCCGCTGAGCAGCTGCCACATGATCAGTCCCGCCGTCAGCGCCGGCACGAAGACCGCGCGATCGAGCTTGAACAACTCGCTCCACACCAGTCCCAGGCCGGCTGTCCCCAGCCCCGTTCCCAGCGTCAGCCACCAGGGGCCGAGCGCGCTGCGGCGATAACGCGCCTGCAGGTCGCTCCAGGCCAGATAGCAGATGAGCGGAAAGCAACGAAGCGCCTCTCCGATGTCGGACAGCCCGGCGTTGATGGGGCGGGCGGTCACCGTGCTGCGCCGGGCTTGAGGCGGTCGGGCAGCGGACCGAGCCGGCCGGCCATGCCGTCCGAGATCGCGCCCAGCAGCATGCGCCACGGTTGCGGCGCGAAGCACCGCGGCGAGCGCAGCCACAAGGCCAGGCCGAACAGCGCACCGGCCGCGGCGCCGACGTATCCGGCCCGGCAGTAGGCACGCTTGACGACCATGCGGTTGCGGATGTTGAAGTAGTGCTTGGGCCCGAACTCGGTGGCCCGCAGGCGGCCCGAGCGGTTGCGCTTGTGCACGATCACGCTGGACGGGACCAGCCAGACGCCGAAGCCGTGTTTTCCCAGCCGCAGCGAATACTCCGTGTCGTCGTAGGACAGGAAGAAGTCGGCGTCCGGCAAGCCCACGGCGCGCACGGCGGCCGCGGAAACCATGAAGCCGACGAAGGACGCCGTGTCGATGCGCAGCGCGGCGCTCCCATAGTCGGCGCACGAATACGCGCGCTCGTAGCCGAGCAGCGGATTGAAGCGGCGCCGGTGCGTCGTCGCGATCGAGCCGAACTCCATGACGCAGCTGCAGACGGCGCCGGTGGTCGCGGGGAGGCGAGCCATCTCGGACTGCAGCGCCTCGAGCGCCGTGCTTTCCGGGATGGCGTCGTCGTCCATCAGCCAGATCCACTGGGCGCCGAGCTCCATCGCCCTGCGGATACCGGACGCGAAACCGCCGGCCCCTCCCAGGTTGACCTCGGAGCGGACCACGTCGACGGGGCTTGCCGCAAGAATTGCCTGGGTCTGCTCGTCGCTGGCGTTGTCCACCACGACCACCCGCCGGGGCCGCACGCACTGGGCCTGCAGCGCGGCCAGCGACTCGGCCAGCAACTCCGGCCGGTTGTGCGTCACCAGCACGACCACGATGTCGTCTGCCGCGGGACTGCCGAGAAGCTGCCCGTCGGCCGCCGGGAACCGCCTTGGCGCGGTTTGACTGGAGATCGATTCGGCGGTCCGCGGGACCCGTGCTGCCGACACCGTCATGCGGCGCCGAGCAAGGCGGGGCGGGCCCGCGTCGCAAGCCAGTTGTTGTTTTCCATGCGCCAACTCGGCAAGTGACATGCCCGGCTGAGCCAGCCGGCGGTTCGGTCGATTGCCGAATGTTCTGCATCCGCGACCCCGAATCCTGGGTCGCGCCTTCCTGCCCCGGCGGGCAAAGTCGACATGCCAACCCGATCCGGGTTCGCACCGGAGGCGCCGCAGGCGGCGCCTCCGGCCCTCGCAGGTTTCGTCTCTCTTTTCAGGAGAACACCATGAACAAGTCTTCCATCCTCTTCGGCGCAGTCACCGCCATCGCCGTCGCCGCCGCCTTCGTGCTGCCCCAGACCCTGACAGCCTCCGCGGCGACCCCGGCAGCGGTGTTCGAGGCGTCGATGGCTTCGCACGCCCCGGCCGCGCTGGCGGGAACGGCGGGCACGGCGGGCGATTTCTACGCCGAGAAGCTGCGGGCGGTCGAACACGAACTGCCGGCCCAGTTCTGAGGACAGGCGCGTTGCCCGGCGCGGGCGGCAGCATGGGGTCGGACATCACGGCCAAGGCCGCGCCGCACGGCTACACCGTCCAGGGGCGGACCATCAGCTCGTCAGAAGAAAGCCGTCATCGAGAAGGTGACGCAGGCGCTGATGGAAGCGGTGGCAGCGCCCAGGCAGAACGTGCGGGTCTGGATCCACGACGTCCCCAGGGAGAACTGGGGCATCGCGAGCGTCAGCGCGAAGGATCTGGAGCGCTGACGGCGCCGGCGCCGGCGACTGCGAGCTCGGGCACCCGCTCGTGCCACCCGGTGCCCTCCTGGAAAGCCTGTCCGAGTCCCAGCACGGTGGCATCCTGCCCGCCGCGGCCCACCAGCTGGATGCCGACCGGCAGGCCCTGGTCGTCGAATCCGCCCGGCAGCGACAGCGCACAGCCGCCGACGTGGTTCACCCAGCGCGTGAAGTGGCCGAGCGTCGAGCCCCTGTCCTGCACCTGCGACACAGGCGGGGCCGAGCAGCCCACCACGGGAAGCAGCAGCGCGTCGAAGCCCCTGGCCCAGCGATCGAAGGCGCGGGTCGCTTCCAGTCGGCCGGACCAGGCCTGGGCGATCGCGTCGTCGGACAGCTCTCGCGCCGCCCGCATGCGCCGCTGCATGTCCGCGCCGAAAGATTCGCGCTTGCGCCGGAAGTCCGCCCGCAGCACCTTCCAGGCTTCATGGGCGACCAGCACGCCGGCCTGCTGCGTGAGCGCGGCCAGGTCGGGCGGGTCGTCCGCGGGCACGAGCTCGAAACCGCGCGCCGCGAATTCCGCCGCCGCCGCGCCCACGGCTTGTGCGACGGCAGGCTCCACGGGAACGGGCCAGCAGCCTTCGGGCAGGACGGCGATGCGCCCGCCGCGGGCCGGGCCCTGCCGGGCCAGCGCCGGGTCGGCCGCGAGCACGGAATGCACGGCGGCGCAGTCGGCCGCGGTCACGGCGAGCGGCCCGACCGAGTCGTAGCTGGGGGCGAGCGGAAACACGCCATCGGTCGGCACGGCGCCGAAGGTCGACTTCAAGCCGGTCACGCCGCACAGCGAGGCCGGCATCCGGATCGATCCCGCCGTGTCCGAGCCGAGGGCGGCGCGCACCAGCCGGGCGGCCACGGCGACGGCGGAGCCGCCGCTGGATCCTCCCGGGACGCGCTGCACGCGCGCATCCCATGGGTTCACGGCCGTGCCGGTGTAGTCGTTGATGCCCCAGCTGCCGAAGCACAACTCGACCAGCTGCGTCCGCCCGGACAGCGTCGCGCCGGCGGCGAGCAGTCGCCGCGCGGCGGTTGCGGTGGCCGTGGCGCGGCGGCCGGTGAACAGGCGGGCGCCGACTTCCACGACGTCGCCGGCGACGTCGATGTTGTCCTTGAGCGCGATGGTCCAGCCCGCCAGCGGACCGTCGGCGGCGCCCGTGTGCACCGGCATTCGCACGAAGGCGCGCAAGGCGCCGGCCAGCTCGTCGGGGTTCATGCCCGTCATGGGTTTTCTCCTTGCGTGTTGACCGGCTGGGCCGACAGCGGCGGCGAACCGGCGGCCCGGCCCACGACGAGCCGATATCCCACCGGCAGCACGCGCAGCCCGTAGCGCTGCTCCACGTGGCCCCAGATGCCGCGCGGCAGCAGCAGCGCGAACAGCACCGACGTCGCGCCCAGCCCGATCAGGTAAGCGACGCCGGTGTCGCCGAAGAAGGTCTCGATGGTGAAGAAGATGACGGCCCCCAGGATCGGTCCTTCGTAGGTGCCGATGCCGCCGACCAGCACCATGAAGATCATGAAGGCGGTCCACTGCACGCTGAAATAGGTCTTGGGCTGGAAGGTGATGGCCGTTGCCAGCCAGAGCGCACCGGCGACGGCGCAGCCGAAGGCCGAGAGCACGAAGATCAGTCGCTTGGTCGGCAGCACGCGCACGCCCACGGACGTGGCGGCTTCCTCGTTGTCGCGGATCGCCTGGGCGGCCGTGCCGACCCGGCCGCGCAGCAGCGCGTAGACGCCCCAGGCGAGCAGCACCATCGCGGCGAGCGCCGCCCAGTAGGTATAGAGCCGCCGCTGGCCGGGATCGAACTGCTGCAACGCGATCAGCGACGTGCCGGTCTCGCCCTGGATCAGCGTGTCGAGGTTCACCAGCATGTGGGCCAGCGACGCCATCACCCACATCCCGATCGCGAATTCGCCGTCCTTGAGGCGCAGCATGACCAGCGAGAGCGGGACGGCGAGCAGGCCCACCAGCACCGCGCCGGTGAGCATCGAGGTGTAGGCGCCGAGTCCCGCGTCCGCGAGCCGCACTGCCGCATAGGCGCCCAGGCCGAAGAAGGCCTGCTGGCCGACCGACAGCAGGCCGGCGTAGCCCGCCAGCGCGTTCCACATCAGGGCCAGGATGCCGTAGATGAACAGGATCGTGAGGCGTTCGACCAGGCCTTCGGATGCGAACAGCGGCATCAGCGCCAGCAGCAGCTGCGCGGCGACGACGGCAGCCAGCGCGCAAACCGAAAGCCGGCTCCAGCGGGTGACGCGGGGTTGGGAGATGTCGTTCAAGGCCATGAGGTCATCCGGCGGAACGCGGCTGGAGGCCGAGCGCGCGCCGCAGCGAGCCGGTGCCGTAGATGCGCGCCAGCAGCACGCACAGGAAGGTGAGATGGCCGGCGATCAGGAAGCCCTGCGGATGCAGCTTGGCGCCGATGCTCTGCGCCACGCCCAGGACGATGCCGCCGATCAGCGTGCCCCACAGCGAGGCGGGACCGCCGATGATGATGGCCTCGAAAGCGAAGATCAGCTGCATCGGGCCGGTGTACGGATCGAAGGTGGCGCGCATCGCCAGGAAGGCGCCGGCGATCGCCACCGTCACCATGGCGATGGCCGACGCGAGCGCGAACGAGGAGCGGGCGTTCACCCCCATCAGTTCGGCCGTCGACGGGTCCTCCGCGGCGGCGCGGATGCGGCGGCCCACGGCCGTGCGGCGCAGCAGCAGTTGCAGCCCGCCCAGCAGCACCACGGCCACCACGAAGGTCAGCAGAGGCAATTGCCCGATCGCCAGGCCGCCCGGCAGCTGGATGCCCTCGTAGCCCAGGCTGCCGATGTACGGGGCGAGCGACCGGGTGTCGGCGCCGAAGGCCTGGAACAGGCTGTTGTCCAGGACGCCGGCGATGCCGAAGGTGCTGAGCAGCGGGATGAGCGTGCCGGCGCGGGCGCTGCGTTCCAGCACCAGCCGGTGCAGCACCCAGCCCAGGAGCGCCATCGCGGGCATCACGACCAGCAGGCCGGCGAAGGGATGGATCCCGTACCGGTCCGCCAGCACGAACAGCAGGTAGGCCGCCAGGATGGCCAGGCTGCCATGGGCCAGGTTGATCAGGCGCATCACGCCGTACATGAAGGACAGGCCGCAGGCGAGCAGGGCGTAGTAGCCGCCAAGGAGCACGCCCTGCAGCAGCTGGTTCAGGTTATCCATGGGCGGGTTCCCGGTGGCCGAAGTAGTGGCCGAGGATCTCGTCGCGCGACATCTCGCCGGCGCGGCCGCTGGCGACGATCCGTCCTTCGAGCATGCAGACGATGCGGTCGGCGACGTCGGTGGCGCGCTTGAGGTCCTGCTCCACCAGCACGATGGCGGTCTGGGTCTCGAACAGGCGGGCCAGCGATTCGTACACGCCTTGCACCGCCACCGGCGACAGGCCGAGCGAGACTTCGTCCAGCAGCAGCAGCCTGGGGTTGGTCATGAGCGCGCGGCCGATCGCGACCGCCTGCTGCTGGCCGCCGGACAGCGTGCCGGCGGGTGCGGCCAGCTTGGGCTTGAGCTGGGGCAGGGCCTGGACCACGGTGTCGAGATTCCAGTAGCCGCCGCGGCCGGCCGATTCGGCGACGCGCAGGTTCTCGGCGACCGTCATGGTGGCGAACAGGCGCCGCCCCTCCGGCACCAGCGCAAGGCCCAGGGCGGCGCGCCGATGCCCGGGCAGCGTGGTGATGTCGTCGCCGTCCAGCCGGATCGTTCCCCGCGACACCGGATGCACGCCGGCCAGCGTTCGCAGCAGCGTGGTCTTGCCGGCGCCGTTTGCGCCGATGAGGGCGATCTTCTCGCCCTCGGCGATGTCGAGCGTGATGTCCTGGAAGGCGCGCAGCAAGCCGTGGCGGCCCTCGAGTCCCTGGATCGACAGCAAGCTCATAGCGCCGTCCCCATGTAAGCCTCGACCACCGCCGGATGGCGGAGCACCGACTGCGGCTCGCCCTGCGCGATCACGCGGCCCGCGTCCATGCACACGAGGCGGGTGACGACCTGCAGCAGCACATGGACGATGTGCTCGATCCAGACGATGGCGATGCCGCGGCCGTGCAGCAGGCGGATGGTCTCCACCAGCTGCGCCGCCTCGCCGTCGGTCAGGCCGCCGCCGATCTCGTCGAGCAGCAGCAGGCGCGGATTCGTCGCCAGCGCGCGGGTCAGTTCCAGCCGCTTGCGTTCCAGCAGGCCCAGGCTCTCGGCCTTGCGGTTCGCCAGCGCCAGCATGCCGCAGACCGTGAGCGCATCGATGCTGCGCTCGCAGGCCTGCGACTGGGCAAAGCCGCCGCCGTGGGTCGCGGCGGTGTAGACGTTCTCGAACACGGTCATGCCGCCGAAGGGGCGCGGCACCTGGTGGGTCCGGGCCATGCCGCGCCGGCAGCGCCGCGCCGCGTCCAGCCGGGTGACATCCTCTCCCTGGAACCGCACCGTCCCGCCGGCGTCGTAGCTGCCCGACAGGACGCTGAGCAGGGTGGTCTTGCCGGCGCCGTTGGGACCGACGATGCCCAGCGCCTCGCCCTGGGCGACGCGGAAGTCGACGTCGTTGATCACGAGCAGCGACCCGAACTGCTTGCGCAGTCCCCGCGCGTCCAGCAGCGCGGCGGCTCCCTGTACTGCGTCTTCCATGGGCGACGCGGTGCTCAGGAGAAGGGGCGCAGCTTGTGCGTGACCGGGACGTTGCGGTCGCCCGCGTTCTCGGTGATCACGTACTCGTACTTGTACTTCGCGCCCGCCGGCGCCTGGATCCACTGCGTGCCGATGATCGGCGAGGTGGCGACGTTGGGCACCGGCCCCTTGGTGAAGTCCACCGTCCCCACCATCGTGGTGGCCTTCAGGCTGCCGATGGCCTTGGCCACGCTGGCCTTGTCCTTGGGATTCTGGCTGGTCTTGAGCACCTCGAAGCCCAGGTCCAGCAGCGCCATCGACGCGCCGAGCTGCTGGGTCCACTGCTTTTTCGCCGCGGCTTCGTAGCCTTCGGCGAGCTGGACGCCCGTCACTCCGGTGAGCAGCGACTTGTACGGGAAGCTCTTGTGCCAGTAGCAGCCGCTGGAGAGATTGAAGCCCAGCGGCCCGAGCGCTTCCACGGTCGACGGGAACAGGCCGGTCTTGGCGACCTGGGCCACCTTGACCGTCTTGGTGAAGCCCTGCTGCGCCGCCTGGCGCCAGAAAGTGGCGAAGTCCGGCGGGATCGGGAAGGTGAACATCAGCTCGCACTTCTCCGCCTTGAACCTGGCGATCTGCGCCGAGAAGTCGGTGGTGCCGGTCTCGTACGGGCCGGCGTCGACCACGGTGAAGCCGGCTTTCTGCAGGCCGGGGGCCAGGTTGGCGCGGATCGCGTTGCCGTCGGCGTCGTTGGGCAGCAGGGCCGCGACCTTCTTGTTGGACGGCACCTGGTTCCACTGCGAGACATAGCAGCCGAGGAACTCGCCGACGCCGAACGAGAAGTGATAGCTCCACTTGAACGGCGACGGCGCGCCCGGCTTGGCGCCCCGGCCGAAGTACCAGGCTTCCCAGGGCATGACGGTCGACAGGCAGGGCACGCCGCCTGCCTCGCAGGCGTCGGAGACCGGGTTCACGGTCTCGGGCGCCGAGGTCACCAGGATCAGATCGACCTTGTCGGTGTTGATCAGCGACTTGGCCAGCTGGCTGGCCCGCGACGGGTCGGACTGGGTGTCGCGGTCCAGGATCTCCACCGCGTACTTCCTGCCGCCGACGGTGATGCCGTCCCTGGTCGCCTTGCGCGCCAGGTCCAGCACATAGCCGTCGGCCTCGCCGAAGCTGGCCAGCGGACCGGTGCGGGGGCTGATGAAGCCGACCTTGATCTTGTTGGCGTCGGCGGGCTGGGCGAGCAGCGCACCGGGATTGAGCAGGGTCAGGCCGACGGCGCCGCCGGCGCCCAGGACGGTGCGGCGGCTCGCGCGCGCGCGGGTGGGATCAGTTTGGGTCATGGTCTTGTCTCCGGGTTTGTCGTTGTGGGAAAGGGGTGCGGGATCAGGCTGCTGCCTTGGCCGGTGCGCGCGTGTAGGCGAGCACCTGGTCGACGATCGCGTCGGCGAACTGCGGGTCGTTCAGGTGGCAGTCGAACTCGCGGATCGCCACGTTGGATGGCAGCTCCTTGCGCAAGGCCGTGGCCAGCACCGGGCACAGCGACGGGTCGTGCAGGTGGCCGTCCGGGCTGTCGTGGTTGGAGAAACCCTGGAGCGGAACGAAGAAGGAGACCGGCCCCTTCGCGCCCTTGATCAGCCCGCCCAGGTGCTGCGCCAGCCGCTGCAGTTCGCCCGCCTCGGTGCGCACCGCCGTCAACGCGTGGTTGTGCATGTGATAGCGCTTGCCGGGGAACTGCGCCCTGGCCGCGTCGATCGGCCCGGCGACGATGAAGTCCGCGTTGCCGGGGGCGAACACCACCGGGATGCCTTTTTCCAGGGCTGCCTTGGAGCGGTCGGGGCCGGCGCTGCACAGGCCGTTGTTCAGGAAGTCGTTGTGCTCCACCAGCGAGGAGTCGACGACGGCTGCGACGTCGCGCTCGCGGATGATCTGGTCCATCGCGGCGCCGCCCGTGCCCAGCGTGTGGAACACCATCACCTCGTAGCCCTGCTGCTCCAGCGCCTGGCGCACGCGCACCGTGCAGCGGTCGATGGTGCCCAGCGTGCCCATCGCGATCAGCGGTTTGGGCTCTACGCGCACCGGCGAATACGCCCTGGCCATCGACGCCGTGGCGATCGCCGCGTTGCGGAACACGTCGCGGGTGATGCTGTTCAGCCCGGCGATGTCGCAGACCGGGTTGAACATCACGATGTCCTTGGCCCCGACGAAGGGACGGGTAAAGCCGGAGGCCATCGTCGACACCATCACCTTGGGCATGCCGTAGGGGAAGGCCTGCATCACCACGGATCCCAGCGCCGTGCCCATGGAGCCACCGATGCCGATGATCCCGCTGAGCGGCGAGACGGAATGCGCCTTCAGCGCGGTCTTGACGGCGCCTTCGATCATCACGCCCTGGCACTTGCCTTCGTGCCTGAGGTCGCGCACCTCCTGCAGGGTCTTGCCGGCCGCGGCGGCGACCGCATCCGGCGGGATCTCCACGCCGGCTTCGACCGCCGTGCGGATGCTGGCGTCGAGGTGGACGACGTCCACGCCGTTGGCCTCCAGCGTCTCGCGCACGAACTTGGCTTCCACCGCCTTGGTGTCCAGCGTGACGATCATCAGGACCTTGGGCTTGCTCATGTCTGTCTCCTCTTTCTTCCCGTCGGGGATGGGCCGGGGCCGCGGCGAACGGCTCCGACATTGCGTCGTGCCTAGGAGCTGTCCCGCTCCTTCGCCAGGCGAACCAGGAAATCGATTGCGGTCACCGGATCATCTCCAGCAGCTGCTGCACGCCGCTGAGGGAATAGTGGGGCCGCTGCCCGTGCGGCAGGCCGGCGAAGTCGGCTGCGCTCGAGAGCCCCGTGTGCACGCCGACCGACAGCGCGCCGCCGCGCAGCGCCATCGCGTTTTCGAGCGAAGGGTCGTCGCCGACGATCGCCACCTCTTGCGGCGCCGCGCCCAGGCGCGCGCACGCGACCTTCAGCGCCTCCTGCGACGGCTTGCCGACGATGGTGGCCCGCTTGCCGGTGACGCTGCGCACGGCCGCCGACAGGGCGCCGGAAATGCCCAGCGTGCGGCCATCGCGGCTGGCGACGTAGGGCGCGGTGGAGACCGTGTACAGGTCCGCGCCGGCCCAGACCGCGCGGCATGCGGCGTCGACGTCGGCCAGGGCGAAAGTGGGATGCCAGCCGATCAGCACCGCTTGCGCGTCGTCGGCGCGATCGGGCGAGCGCACGACGTCGAAGCCGGCTTCGACGAGCGGGCGCCAGACGCCTTCGCCGCCCAGCACCAGCAGGCGCCTGTACTTCTTTCGCCGGAACAGGTGCAGCGCGATGCTGACCGGCGTGAGCGTGCGCTCCGCATCGATGCGCAAGCCCGCTTTCACCAGCGCCTGCGACAGCTGCTGCGGCGTCTTGGTCGATCCGTTGGTGAAGGCGACGTAGGGGATGTTGCGCGTCTCCAGCAGGTCCAGCGTCTCGATGGCGCCGGGCAGCGCCTGATAGCCGTTGAGCGAGCTGTCCCCCAGGGCCAGCGTGCCATCGATGTCGAAGATGTAGCCGCGCACCGCGTGCAGGCTGCGGGCGTGCAGGTCCCGCTTCACCGGGCGGCTCCGGTTGCGGCGGCATGGCTGCGCACTTCCATCACGAAGCCGTCTCGCTCGATGCGTGCGTGGCTGACGTCGGGCCGCCGTGCCAGTTCGGCGAGCAGCTTCTCCACCGGGGCGAGCGCGGGGCTGTAGTCCCGGCGGCAGGGCCCGGCGGCGACCATCGCGTCGACCTGGTCCGCCGGCATCACGGCGCGCAGGATGAACTCTTCGTCCGACAGGCCCGGGCTGAAGCGCTTGCGCAGCTCGCCCAGTTCCGGCATCGCCGGCTCGGCGGCCAGCTCCCTGGCGCGCGGCAGGTTCTCGATGCGGTCGCGCACGTTCGGGTCCATGGCAACCGGCGGCGTGCCGAAGCGGCCGATCACGTAGCGGATCACCTCGTCGGGCACGTTGGCATACCGCTGCGGCGCCAGCACGTTCATCACGGCCATCGTCGCGACCACCTGCGACAGCGGCGTCACCATGATCGGATAGCCCAGTTCGGCGCGCACCCGCTCCACCTCGGTGTAGACCTCGTCGATGCGGTGTTCCTGGCGCATCTCGCGCAACTGGCGGCGCATGGTGCCGATCATCCCGCCCGGCAGCTGGTGCCGGAAATAGCGGGCGTCGTATTCCTGCGGCACGCCTTGCGGCAGTCCCTGGGCCCGCGCCAGCGCCACGAAATAGGCGCTCACCCGCGCCGCGGCCTCCATGTCGAGATCCACGTCCAGGCCTTGGGCCCGCAGGTTGCTGGCCACGTTCTCCACCGCGGGCTGGCTGGTGCCGTTGGCCAGCGGCCGCGCCGCCGTGTGCAGCGCGTCGATGCCCAGGGCCGGCGCCTCGGGATAGGTGAAGGGCGCCAGCCCGATCGTGCAGTGCGAATGCAGCTCCAGCGGCTTGTCGCCCACCGCCGTGCGAAGCGCAGGCAGCAGCGCGCGGGCGCGCTCGGGCGTCAACAGCCCGCCCGGGTCCTTCAGGTAGACGCGGTCGACGGCGGGCTCGGCGGCGAGCGCGCGCGCCATGCCGGCGAAGAAGCTGTCGTCGTGCACCGGACTGACCGTGTAGACCAGCGCGCCGACGATCTCGCGCCCGCCCGCCTTCGAAATCGCGCGGCAGCTCTGGAGCACGGCCTGCGTGTTGTTCATCGGGTCCATCACCATGAAGCGCTCGACGCCGTTGCGCACCAGCAGCTCGTAGGACAGCGCCATCAGTTCCGGATGCGCCGTCTCCCAGGAGATGAACCGCATGCCCGTGGACAGGAAACACAGCGGCGTGCGCGGCATGCGCGCCTTCATCAGCCGGAAGCGCTCCCACGGATCCTCCTTGTGGAAGCGCGCGGTGACGGCCATGTGCGTGCTGGTGCTGAAGTCGATGGCGTGGTAGCCCACCTGGTCCAGCACCGGCGCGATCTCCAGCATCATGCCGGTGCGCAGGCCCGTGGCGCCCCACAGGCTCTGGTTGCCGTCGCGCAGCGTGGTGTCGATGAATTGCAGCTTGGGAGTCTTCATGGCTTGGCTGGCCGCGGCGCGGCGGCTGTGCGTTCGGCGAGGAAGCGGCCGAGGAAGCCGGTGTCGACGCCGCCCTCGGTGAATTCGGGGGTGGCGAGCACCTCGCGGTGCAGCGCCAGGTTGGTCTCGATGCCGGTCAGCCGCACGCCGGCCAGCGCGCCATCGAGCAGGCGGCGCGCCTCGTCGCGCGTGGCGGCCCAGGCGATCACCTTGGCGATCATCGAGTCGTAGAACGGCGGGATGCTCGCGCCGCTCTCGATGTGGGTGTCGACGCGCAGGCCGGCGCCTTGAGGGAAGTACGCCTCGGCCACCGTGCCGGGTGAGGGCATGAACTGGTTCGCCGGGTCCTCGGCGTTGATGCGGCATTCGATGGCGTGACCGCGCAGGCGGATGTCGGACTGCGCCAGCTGCAGCCGCTCGCCTTGCGCGACGCGCAGCTGCTGCGCAACCAGGTCCAGACCCGTCACCATCTCGGTGACCGGATGCTCGACCTGGATGCGGGCATTCATCTCCAGGAAATAGAAGCTCGAGCGCGCGACGTCGACCAGGAATTCCACCGTGCCCAGGCTGCGGTAGCCGATCGAGCTGGCAAAGCGCACGGCCGCTGCATGCAGCTCCTGGCGCAGGCCATCGGGCAGCAGCGGCGCCGGCGCCTCCTCGACCAGCTTCTGGTAGCGGCGCTGCACCGAGCAGTCGCGGTCTCCGAGGTGGATCACGCTGTCTCCGTCGCCCAGCACCTGCACCTCCACATGCCGGCCCTCGGTGACGAAGACCTCGATGTAGACCCGGCCGTCGCCGAAGGCGGCCAGCGCCTCGGCGCTCGCCAGCTCGAAGAGCGCCGAAAGTTCGGCCGGCGTGTTTGCGCGCTTGAGTCCGCGGCCGCCGCCCCCGCCGACCGCCTTGATCAGCACCGGGTAGCCGATGCGCTGCGCCATCCGCAGCGCCTGCTCCAGCGTGTCCACCGCGCCGCCGGGCGTGATCGGAACATGGGCCAGTTCGGCGATGCGGCGCGCCTCCAGCTTGTTGCCCACGCTCTCGATCTGCCGCGCGCTGGGACCGATGAAGATCAGGCCGTTGTCCTCGCAGGCCTGCGCGAACCCGGCGCGCTCGGACAGGAATCCATAACCGGGGTGGACTGCCTGGCAGCCGCTGGCCAGCGCCGCGTGGACCAGCGCGGGGATGTTCAGGTAGCTCTCGCTCGAGCGCGGCGGCCCGATGCAGATGGCGCGGCCGGCGAGCCGCGCGCCCAGGCTGGCGCGATCCGCGGAAGAGACGGCAAGCACGCTCTCGATCCCCAGCGAGCGCAGCGTGCGGATGATGCGCACCGCGATCTCGCCGCGGTTGGCCACCAGCACGCGGCGGATCCGCGCGGACGGCGGGTGGGAGACAGATTCCACCATCGCTGCCTCAGTCCGGGCGCACGCGCACCAGCACCTGGTCGTATTCCACCAGCTGGCCGTCCGGCGCCACGATCTCCACCACCTCGCCGGCGACACCGGCGGACACCGAGTTCATCAGCTTCATCACTTCGACGATGCCGATGACAGTGTCGGGACCGACCCGGCTTCCTGGCTCCACGAAGGTTTCGGCGCCCGGCTTGGGCGCGCGGTAGAACGTGCCCAGCATGGGCGCCCTGGTCTCGTGCAGTCCCGACGCGGCGGCTGCCGGCTCGGGCGCCGCGA
>JAQGNJ010000207.1 GCA_028291885.1 Ramlibacter sp.
ATGTCGAGCTGAATGTGCTCGTAAAAAAGATTCAAACAAACTAACTGCAAACGACGAACGTTTCGCACTCGCCGCTTAATTGCTGGTGAGCTTTGCAACAGCAGGCCTCTGGGCTGGGCAAGGGGTCTTTAGCGCAAGTTAAGGGCTCCCGGCTGCAAAGATAATTTCAGAGGCTGGTTCCCTGTCGGGTAACTTGGCAGGGAACGAGAAAATAGGTTGCTGGCGTCCTGTATAGCGTGCCGCTGCGCGATACGGGAAGCGAGATCCAAATCAGACGGCTAAACATGTAGAACTGTGCGAAGAAGGCTTGCGGACGCGGGTTCAATTCCCGCCAGCTCCACCACGACAAGCGACAAAAGCCGCCAGCCGACAAAGCTGGCGGCTTTTTTCTTTTCGGATTCAACGCGCGGAATCGCAGGGCTCGACCTGCGCCGCGCACGCAAGCTCCGCGCGTCAGGCTGCGGCCCGCACTCCACCGACGGCGGCGATCTTGGCGACCAGGCCGGTCAGCGTACCCGGGTCGACGGGCTTGACGAGGTGCTGGTCGAAACCGGCCTCGCGCGACCTGCGCCGGTCCTCGGGCTGGCCCCAGCCGGTGATGGCCACGAGCGTCATGGCCGCGCCGCCAGGCAGCTCGCGAATCTTGCGGCAGGCCTCGTAGCCATTGAGCTTGGGCATTCCGATGTCGAGCAGGACCAGCTGCGGATCGAAAGCACTTGCGGCCGCGACTGCCGCCTCCCCGTCATGCGCAAGCTCGACGCTGTGGCCGAGGACCTCGAGCAGCATCGCCAGCGTGTCGGCCGCATCCTCGTTGTCGTCAGCGACGAGGATGCGCAGCGTGCCCGCCATTGCGGCCGGCGCCGGCTCAGTGTCGGGGGCCGGACCGGAGCCGCTGTCCGGATCCGGAGGCGCGTCGGCCAGGTCGGCCACCAGCGGCAAGCGGACCAGGAATGCACTGCCGCGGCCCAGGCCGGCGCTGGTGGCGTTGACCGTCCCGCCGTGCATTTCCACCAGCCGCCGCGTCAGCGACAGGCCGATCCCCAGGCCGCCGCGCGATCGCGACAAGGCCGTCTCCACCTGCGAGAACATTTCGAACACGCCTTCGAGGCGATCGGCGGCGATGCCGATGCCGGCGTCGCTCACGGTGACGGCGACCTGGTCGTTCTCCTCGCGCACGGCAACCTCGACCCGGCCGCCCCGGTCCATGTACTTGGCCGCGTTGTTCAGGAGGTTCATGAAGGCCTGGGCCAGGCGGGCCGGGTCTGCGTCGACCGTCAGTTTCCGCTCCGGCAGCAGCAGCGCAAGGTCGTGGCCGGAC
The DNA here is from genome assembly GCA_028291885.1 of Ramlibacter sp. GTDB lineage: Bacteria > Pseudomonadota > Gammaproteobacteria > Burkholderiales > Burkholderiaceae_C > Ramlibacter. Next base: position 1,319 of record JAQGNJ010000207.1, read on the forward strand.
TCGTCGATCAGCGGCCGGGTGGTCTCGATCGCATCGCGCAGCACTGCGGCGAGCTCGACGCGTTCGCGGCGCAACTCGATCTTGCCCTGGTTGATCCGGCTCACGTCCATCAGGTCGTCGATCAGGCGGCTCATCGCGTGGACCTGGCGGTCGATCAATCCCGACGCCCAGGCCAGCTCGCCGGTGACCTCTCCCTTGAGCCGCAGCAGGTGGACCGCGTTGCGCACCGGCGCCAGCGGATTGCGCAGTTCGTGGGCCAGCGTGGCCAGGAATTCGTCCTTGCGGCTGTTTGCGTCGCGCAGTTGTGCTTCGCTCGCCTGCAACTCGTTCGTGCGCTCCGTCACCCGGCGGTCCAGCGTGTCGTTGAGGTCGCTCAGGCGCGCCTCGGCCCGGCGCCGCTCCGCGACCTCCGCCAGCAAGGCGCGATTGGCCACTTCGAGCGCGCGTCCCTTGCGATGCAACTCCGCGAAAACGGCGACTTTCGATCGCAACACGGCGGCATTGACCGGCTTGTGCAGGTAATCGACCGCGCCGCTGCCATAGCCCTCGAGGACGTGCTGGTCCTCGTTGAAGTACGCCGTCAGGAAGATGATCGGCACCCGCGCGGTCTTCTTGCGCTCCTTGACCATCTGGGCCAGCTCAAAGCCGGTCATGCCCGGCATCCGCACGTCCAGGACCAGCACCGCGAACTCGTGCGCCATCAGCGCAAGCAGGGCCTGCTCCCCGGAGTTGGCGCGGATCAGGCGATAGCCCGGATCGTCGAGCACGGTTTCGAGCACCACCAGGTTCTTGGGCTCGTCGTCGACGATCAGGATGTTGACGCGGTCGACCGCGCCGGCGAGGGGATCTGCTGGGGAGATGACACTGCTCACTTCAGGGGTTGTCCTTGGCAAACGCGGTTGGTCGGGCCATCTCAGCGGAACAGCCAGACGCGCATCAGCGAGAGCAGCTGGTCGGTGTTCACAGGCTTGGCGATGTAGTCGCTGGCCCCGGCGTCCAGGCACTTCTCACGGTCGCCCTTCATGGCCTTGGCCGTGAGGGCCAGGATCGGGAGGGTGCGGAACTGGGGTTCCTTGCGGATCTCCCGCATGGTCTCGTAGCCGTCCATCTCGGGCATCATGATGTCCATCAGCACCATGGCGACGTCGGGCGTGGCCTTGATGATGTCGATGGCCTGCCGGCCGTTGGTGGCGCTGATCACGTCCACCTCGTTGTTCTCCAGGACCGAGGTCAGGGCGAAGATGTTGCGGGCATCGTCGTCCACCACCAGGACCTTGCGCCCGTGCAGCACTTCCGCCGAGTTGTGCAGCCGCTCGAGCATCGCCTGCTTGGCCTGCGGCAGCTGGGTGACGACGCGGTGCAGGAACAGCGCGGTTTCGTCGAGCAGGCGCTCGGGCGACTGAACGTCCTTGAGCACGATGCTCTTGGCCATCGAGTTCAGGCGCTCCTGCTCGGTTCGGCTCAGGTCCTTGCCCGTGAACACGACCACCGGCAGCGCCGCCAGCTCCGGCTGCTCCTGCATCCGCTCCAGCAGCTCGAATCCGGTCATGTCCGGCAGGCGCAGGTCGAGCACGATGCAATCGAAAGACCGGTCGCGCATCGCGGCCAGCGCTTCGTCGCCGTTGCCGACGGCGACGATCTCGATGTCGTCCCAGCCGAGCAGTTCGATGACGGCGTCGCGCTCGATCTTGTTGTCCTCCACCACCAGCAGCTTGCGGGTCCGCGGGACGGTGAATTCCTTGATGCGGTCGAAGGCCGCTTCCAGTCCCGCGGTGGTCGGCTCCTTGAGCACGTACGCGAAGGCGCCGTGCGACAGCCCGTGCTGGCGTTCTTCTTCCATCGTGATGATCTGGACCGGGATGTGACGTAGCGCGGGGTCGAGCTTGAGCTGGTTCAGCACGGTCCAGCCCAGCATGTCCGGCAGGAAGATGTCCAGCGAGATGGCCGCCGGCGAGAACTGGCGCGCCAGCGCCAGGCCGTGCGACCCCTTGGTCGCCACGACACCCTTGAAGCCCTTGTCCCTGGCCAGGCCCAGGAGGATGCGCGCGTAGTGCGGGTCGTCCTCGATGATCAGCAGCACGAGGTCGCCGGGCTGGACCACGTCGCGGTCGTCGGCGATGTGTTCCTCCCGCATGGCGGGCAAGGCGATGACGGAACGCCCGGCGTCCGCCTTGCTGTCGGCGCTGCGCGAGATCGTGGCGCCGTCCGGGCCCGCATAGTGCAGCGGCAGGTAGAGCGTGAACGTGCTGCCCTGTCCGTAGACGCTGGACAGGCGGATCTCGCCCCCCAGCAGAACCGCCAGCTCGCGGCTGATCGCCAGGCCCAGGCCGGTGCCGCCGTACTTGCGCGAGGTGCCGGCGTCCGCCTGCTGGAAGGCTTCGAAGATCAGGCGCTGCTTCTCGGGGGGGACGCCGATGCCCGTGTCCTCCACGGCGAAGGCCACGACGTGCTGGGCCTGGCGCAGCACCGGATGGTCCGGGCTCCAGCCTTGCGATGCCAGGCCGACGCGCACCTCGACCTGGCCGTGGGCCGTGAACTTCACGGCGTTGGACAGCAGGTTCTTCAGGATCTGCTGCAGCCGCTTCGGGTCGCTGTCCATCGAGCGCGGCAGGTCGTCGGCGAAGCGGATGTGGAAGGGCAGGTTCTTGGCTTCCGCCACGTGGCGGAAGTTGCGGTCGATGTTGTCGCGCAGGCTGGCGAAGCCGATCTCTTCCACCTCCACCGTGACCGTGCCCGACTCGATCTTCGACAGGTCCAGGATGTCGTTGATCAGGTGCAGCAGGTCGGTGCCCGAGGAGTTGATGTTCCTGGAGAACTCCACCTGCTTGCTGGACAGATTGCCCGGCGAATTTTCGGCCAGCTGCTGGCTCAGGATCAGGATCGAGTTGAGCGGCGTGCGCAGCTCGTGCGACATATTGGCCAGGAATTCCGACTTGTACTTCGAGGTGAGCGCCAGTTCCGACGCTTTCTCCTCCAGCGCGCCGCGCGCCTGCTCGACTTCGCGGTTCTTGCGCTCGACCTCGGCGTTCTGCTCGGCCAGCAGGCGTGCCTTGGTGCCCAGCTCCTCGTTGGTCTGCTGCAGCTCGCTCTGGCGCGACTGCAGTTCCGCGGTCAGCTGCTGCGACTGCGTCAGCAGGCCCTCGGTGCGCATCGTCGCCTCGATGGTGTTGAACACCGCGCCGATGCCCAGCGCGAGCTGGTCGAGGAAGTTCAGGTTGACGACAGTGAAAGGATGCAGCG
>JAQGNJ010000210.1 GCA_028291885.1 Ramlibacter sp.
GTCCCGCCGCTGGCCTTGAGCTGGCCCGAGATCAGGTTGAAGTAGGTGGTCTTGCCGGCGCCGTTGGGGCCGACGATGGCGGTGAGCGTTCCCGGCTTGAAAGCGCAGGAGACGGCGTTCACCGCCACATGGCCGCCGAAGCGGACCGTGAGTTCGTGCGTGGCAAGTTGACCCATTGCTTTCCCAAGTGAGCGTCGCCGCGTGCCCGGCGCAGCCGCCATCGACCCTGGACCGTGCGCAACAACGTGCAGCGCGGTCCCCCTTGTGGTGAGGATCCGGCTTGCCGGTCCTCACCACACTGATCAACCACCGGAAAAAGTCGTTTGCGACTTTTTGCGGTGACTATCTTTTGTTGCGGATCGGGATGTTCATCTCTTCCGGCTTGATCTCGCGGATCAGCTCGGGCACGCCCCAGGCGAAGGCCGGATCGGCCTTGATCTTGAAGTGGTACATGCTCTGCATGGCCTGGTGGTCTTCCTTGCGGAAGGTCATCTTGCCCTTGGGCGTGTCGAAGCTCATGCCCTCCATCGCCGCGATCAGCTTGTCGGCCGAGGTGTCGCCGTTGGTCTTCTTCAGAGCCGTCACCAGCGCCATCGCGGCGCTGAAGCCACCGGCCGTGAAGAAGTCCGGCGGCGTCTTGAACTGCTTGTAGTGGCTGGCCACCATCGCCTCGTTCACCGGATTCTTCGGGATGCCGAAGTAGTAGTACAGCGCGCCCTCCAGGCCGGGGAACTGCTTGTACGCGACCATCGCCGGCAGGATGTTGCCGCCGGTGGCCAGCTTGATGCCGTAGCGCTTCTCGAGTTCGAGTTCGGCGAACTTGTTGAACGGCGACGAGGCGCCGGCCCACACGACCCAGACGTATTTCTGGCCCGGCTGGTCCTTGAGCTTGTCGATGATGCGCTGCAGGCCGGCCGTGAAGTCGGTCGTGCCCGCCGGCAGGTATTCCTCGTGCAGGAACTTGGCCTTCTTGATCGTCTCGCGCAGCGGCCGCACGCCGTCGCGCCCGAATGCGTTGTCCTGCGCCAGGGTCACGATGACGTTGCCCGGCTTGTCCAGGGCGACTGCGTTGGAGATCGCATCCTGCGAGCTGTTGCGGCCGGTGCGGAAGACGTACTTGTTCCAGCGTTCGCCGGTGATCGAGTCGGCCACGGCCGGCTCGACCAGCAGGATCTTCTTGTATTCCTCGGCGACGGGCAGCATGGCCAGGGCCACGGGCGACGCCGTCGGGCCCACGGCCAGGTCCACCTTGTCGTCGCCGTAGGCGGCCGCGAGCAGGCTCTTGCCCACGTCCGGCTTGCCCTGGTCGTCCTTCTCGATCACCACCAGCTTGCGGCCGTTGACGGTCATCGTGCCGCCGGTGGCGTAGTCCAGCCCCATCAGCAGGCCGGTCTGGGTCTGCTTGCCGTAGGCCTCGAGCGGGCCGGTGCGGCTGTAGATGTGGGCGATCTTGATGTCCTTGGCCTGGCCGAAAGCCAGCGGGGAGAGCAAGGTGGTGGTGGCGAGCACAGCCAGTGCAAGCGTGTTGCGGCGAATCATGGTGTTGTCTCCGGTTTTGACTGCAGAACTGTCGCGCCACCGGGTGCAGGACCCGTGCCAGCCGGCAAGTCCTTGATTGCTATGGCTTTTCCCGATGAGTCCAGGGCAGTATGACCCATCATCAGACAAATGACGTGACCGATCTTCAGACACTTGCCTGAAATTCAGGCAAGCTTTCAAGCCGCTCGTACAGCTTGGCCCGCGAGATTCCGAGCAACCTGGCCGCGGCGAATTTGTTGCCGCCTGTGCTCGCCAGCGCCGCGGCGATGGCCTGCCTTTCCAGCTCGGCGACCTGTTCGGCGAGCGGCCGCAGGGCGTTGCCGCGCACCGCGTGCGACGGCGACGGCGACGGCGACGGCGCCGCGGGCGCGATCTGCTCGATCCCGGACTCGCGCAGCACGGCCTCCAGTTGCGCCGCGCCGATGTGCCGGGTGTCCGAGCGCATCGCCGCCTGCTCCAGGACGTTGCGCAGTTCGCGGATGTTGCCGCGCCAGGCTTGCGCCGAGAGCAGCGCGATCGCGTCCGCGCCGAGCTCCGGCGGCGGGGAGCCGTTGCGCAATGCCATGTCTTCGGCCAGCAGTTCGACCAGGGCCGGGATGTCGCTGCGCCGCTCGCGCAGCGCCGGCACGCGGATCGGCAGCACGTTGAGGCGATAGAACAGGTCCTCGCGGAACTTGCCCTGCCGCACCAGCGCCGCCAGGTCGCGCGAGGTGGCCGCGATCACCCGCGCATCGAAGGAAACCACCTTGTTGGAGCCGAGCGCCTCGATCTCTCCTTCCTGCAGCGCCCGCAGCAGCTTGGGCTGCAGGCTGAGCGGCATGTCGCCGATCTCGTCGAGGAACAGCGTGCCGCCGTCGGCCAGCTTGAACTTGCCCTGCCGGCCCTTGCGGTCCGCGCCCGTGAATGCGCCGGGCGCGACGCCGAAGAACTCCGCCTCCAGCAAGGTGTCGGGGATGGCGGCGATGTTGACGCTGACCAGCGGCCCCGACGCGCGGCCCGATGCCGCGTGGATCGCGTGCGCCAGCAGTTCCTTGCCGGTTCCCGTCTCGCCGAGCAGCAGCACCGGGCTTGCCGATTGCGCGGCTCGGCGCGCCTGGCGCTTGACTTCCACTGCCGCCGGACTGCCGCCGACGAAGCTCGCCAGCGTGTACTTGGTGCGCCGCTGGCTGGCCAGCTCGCGCCGCGCGTCGTCGAGGTCGCGCTGCAGCAGGGCGAACTTGCTGATCAAAGGCTGCAGCGTCGTCTCCGGGTGGTCGAACAGCACGATGCCGATCGCGCCGATCAGCTCGTTGCTCTGCTCGTCGCGCAGCGGGATGCGGCTGACGACGAAGGTGCCGGCGCGGTTGGTCAGCAGGTCGACCAGGACCGGCTGGCCCGTTTCCAGCACGCGGCGCATCTGGGTGTTGGGGACTACTTCCTCCACCATGTGGCCCAGGAACTGGTCGACCGACGTGAACCCGAGCGCCGGCAGGAAGCGCTTGTAGCCTTCGTTGAGCCAGACGATCCGGCCGCTGCGATCGACCAGGAACATGCCCTGGCTGACGCTGGAGAACAGCTGGAACATCGAGCGCGCCGCCAGCTCCAGGATGCTTTGTCCATCGCGGGGGAGCGTGTCTTCGGCTTTCATTGCGTGATGCTACAGAAAGCGGACAGCCGGACGCAGAAAGCGCAGAAACGGCGCAGAAACCGCAGAAGGAAAACCATTTGAATGTTCTCTTTGTCTTTTCTGCGATTTCTGCGAAACCTCTGCGTCTTCTGCGTCCTTGTCCCCGTGTTCAGGTCGCTGTTCGTGAAGCCCTGTACTTCATGACGCGGGGGACGACGAGGACGGCCAGGATGATCACGAGCATCACGATCGACATCGGCCGCTGGACGAAGATGATGAAGCTGCCCTCGCCGATCGAGACGGCGTTGCGCATTTGCGCTTCCGCCAGCGGTCCCAGGATCATGCCGACCACGACCGGAGCGGTCGGGAAATCGAAGCGGCGCATCAGCACGCCGACGACGCCGATCGCGAACAGCAGCACCAGGTCGAACGCGCTCTGGCGCATGCCGTAGGCGCCGACCGTGGAGAAGATCAGGATGCCGGCATAGAGCTGCGGCTTGGGGATCTTCAGCAGCTGGACCCAGAGCTTGACCAGCGGCAGGTTCAGGATCAGCAGCATCACGTTGCCGATGTACAGCGACGCGATCAGGGCCCACACCAGCGCGGCGGAAGTGGTGAACAACTGCGGCCCGGGCTGGATGCCATAGTTCTGGAAGGCGCCGAGCAGGATGGCCGTGGTGTTGGAGGTCGGGATGCCCAGCGTCAGCAGCGGGATCAGCGCCGTCGTCACCGTCGCATTGTTGGACGCCTCCGGACCGGCCACGCCCTCGATCGCGCCCTTGGTCCCGAATTCCGCCAGGTTCTCGCCCTTGGCCAGCTTTTTCTCCACCGCGTAGCTCAGGAAGGTCGGGATCTCGGTGCCGCCGGCCGGAATGCAGCCGAAGGGTGCGCCGATGGCGGTGCCGCGCAGCCACGCCGGGATCGAGCGCCTCCAGTCCCGCTTGGTCATGTAGACCTTGCTCAGGTGGTTCTGGGTTTCCACGACCCGCCCTTCATACAGCACGGCGTAGAGCACCTCCGCCACGGCGAACAGGCCGACGGCGACCAGCACGATCTCAATGCCATCGAGCAGTTCCGGCACGCCCAGCGTGTACCGCGCCTGGCCCGAGATCTGGTCGAGCCCGATCAGGCCGATGGCCAGGCCGATCAGGAGCGACGTCATGCCGCGCAGCGGGCTCTTGCCGAGGACGGCGCTGACGGTGGTGAACGCGAGGACCATCAGCAGGAAATACTCGGGCGGGCCAAGCTTGACCGCGAACTCGGCGACATAGGGCGCGAACAGCGTCACGATCACCGTTCCGATGGTTCCGGCAACGAACGAGCCGATCGCCGCCGTGGCGAGCGCCGCGCCCGCCCGGCCGCTCTTGGCCATCTTGTTGCCCTCCATCGCCGTCACCATGCTCGCCGTCTCGCCCGGCGTATTGAGCAGGATCGAGGTGGTCGAGCCGCCGTACATCGCGCCGTAGTAGATGCCCGCGAAGAAGATCATCGAGGCGGTGACTTCGACCTTGGCGGTGATCGGCAGCAGCATGGCGACAGCGACGGCCGGGCCGATCCCGGGCAGCACGCCGACGGCCGTTCCCAGGATGCAGCCGACCAGGGCCCACACCAGGTTGGCCGGGGAGATCGCGGTGGCGAACCCGTGAAGAAGCGCGTCGAGGATCTCCATCACAGCCACCCGCTCGAAGTCAGTCCCGGCAGGTTGATCGCCAGGAATTGCGTGAACATCCAGAACACCGGCGCCGAGATCGCAAGCCCGGTCGCGACGTCGATTGCGATCACCCGCGGCCGCGAAGCTTCCTGCCCGCTCGCGCGGCGCAGGCCCTGCACCGCAAGCACGTAGCAGAGCGTGCAACTCAGGATGAAGCCGATGCTGGTGATCAGGGCGGCATTGGCCAGCAGGCCCGCCGACACCCAGGCGAATCCCGGCCAGTAGCCGCGGGCGGCGCCCGATGGTTGGTCGAGCTCGCGAAAGCCGCCGCTCCGCGCTTCGCGGATCAGCAGCACGCCGCATGCCGCCAGTGCGGCCGAGACCACCCACGGCAGGAAGTTCGGCCCGACGCCGCCATAGCCGGCGGCGGCCGGGATCGAGATCGCGCCGGCCGCGAGCGCCAGCGCGATCAGCAGCACACCGGCGCCGACCAGCGTCTGGCCGGTCGATGGGTTCTGGAATCGAGTCATTTCGGTGTCCCCTGCAACTGACAAAAAAACGCCCGGAGGCCCGGGCGTCTGTTCTTGGTGGTCCGGCGGGCGCTCAGACCATGCCGGACTTCACCATCGTGGCGCGCAGGCTCGCGAATTCGTCGTCGACGAACTTGTCGAAAGCCGGGCCGGCCAGCACCGCCGGCGTCCAGTCGTTCTTCTGCAGCGATTCCTGCCAGGACTTGGTCTTGAGCGCGGCCAGCACCATGTCGGTCAGCGCCTTGCGCTGCTCGACCGTGATGCCGGGAGCGGCGTACACGCCGCGCCAGTTGCCGATCTCCACGTTGATGCCCTGCTCCTTGAGCGTCGGCACGTTGATGCCCTTGAGGCGCTGGCCCGACGTGACCGCGACGGCCTTCATCTTGCCGGCGTTGATGTACTCGGCGAATTCGCTGTAGCCGCTGCCGCCCACCGTCACGTTGCCGCCCAGGATGGCCGCCGTCGCTTCCCCGCCGCCACGGAACGCGACGTAGTTGAGCTTGGCCGGATCGACGCCGACTTCGCGGGCGATCATCGCCGCGGCGATGTGCTCGGTGGAGCCGCGCGAACCGCCGCCCCACTTGACGCTGCCCGGATCCTTCTTCAGCTGCGCGACCACGTCCGCCATGCTCTTGAGCGGCGAGTTCGCCGGCAGCACGAAGACGTTGTACTCGCTGGTGATGCGCGCGATCGGCGTGACCTGCGACAGGTTCACCGGCGGCTTGCCGGTGATGATGCCGCCCAGCATGACGGCGCCCATGACCATCAGCGCGTTGGGATCGCCCTTGGCGCTGTTGATGAACTGCGCCAGGCCCAGCGCGCCGGCGGCGCCGCCCTTGTTGTCGTACGTCACGCTGTCGGCGACCTTTGCCTCCTGCAGCGCCTTGCCCAGGGCGCGGCCGGTCGTGTCCCAGCCGCCGCCCGGATTGGCCGGGATCATCATCTTGATGTTGGCCGCGGCCAGGGCCGACAGCGGGAAGCTGCCGGTCGCGGCCAGCGCGGCCAGGGACTTCAGGAACGTGTCTCGACGCATTGGAATGCTCCTTTGTTGTGCGATCTCAAACCTTCGGATCATGCGCCGGCTGCCTGTCAAACGGCTGTCCGGGGCATTGGGGAAACTACTAGAGTGAGGCTGCCGTTATCCTGCACGCGCCCCATGAACCTCCTGCTGGTCGAAGACGATCCCTCCATGCGCAGCACCCTCGAGCGGGCGCTGTCGCGGCGCGGCGCGCGCGTGACGGGTTGCGGCGACGGCAACCAGGCGCTCAAGCTGTGGCGCGAGCAGTTGCCCGACGTCGTCGTGCTCGATCTCAGCCTGCCGGGGATGGACGGCCTGCAGGTGCTGGAACAGGCGCGCCGCTCGCAGCTGGCCACGCCGGTGCTGATCCTCACTGCGCGCGGCACGGTGGGCGACCGCGTGATCGGCCTGAACAGCGGCGCCGACGACTACCTGCCCAAGCCCTTCGACCTGGACGAACTGGAAGCGCGGCTGCGCGCGCTGGTGCGGCGCAAGTCCGACGCCGGGCCGCCGGCGCAGGCCGCGCCGCTGGTGGCCGGCCCGCTGCGCTGCGACAGGGACAGCGGCGCGATCTACTTGCGCGACCAGGTGATGGAGCTGACGCCGCGCGAGGCGGCGCTGCTGCAGGCGCTGATGGCGCGGCCTGGACACGCCGTCTCCAAGGAGCGGCTGTTCGAGCTGGTGTTTCCCGGCGAGGACGACGTGCAGTACGAAGCGATCGAGGTCGTCGTCTACCGCCTGCGCAAGAAGCTCGCCCACACGGGAACGACGCTGATGACGCTGCGCGGCCTGGGTTACCTGCTGAAAACGGCATGAGAGGGTTTTCGCTGCGCAGCTACCTGCTGCTGGGCATCCTGCTGCCGGTGCTGGGCCTGATCGCGATCAACAGCGTCAGCCTGTATTCGCAGGCGCTGGCCGCGGTCAACACGGCGTACGACCGCACGCTGCTGGCCTCGGCCAAGGTGATCGGCGAGCAGCTCGATGTCGAAGGCTACGACGAGATGTCGCAGCTGCGCTCGACGGTCCCCTATTCCGCCCTCGAGGCCTTCGAAGCGGACAACCGCAGCCGCCTGTTCTATCGCGTGTCCGCACTGGACGGCGAGATGGTGTCGGGCTTCGCCGAACTGCCGTTCTGGCGCGGCAAGCTGCCGCAGCGCCCGCCCTATGCCGCGCTGGTCGACTTCTACGACGACCGTTTCCGGGGCGGCGATGTGCGGGTGGCGGTGCTGCTGCAGCCGGTGGCGAGCGCCAATGGCCGGGGGATGGCCGTGGTGCAGGTTGCGGAGACACTGGAGCTGAGGCGCTCGCTGGCGCGGCAGATCCTCGTGAACACCATCTGGCGCCAGGCGCTGCTGGTCGCCGTCATCGCGCTGGTCGCGGTCATCGTGGTCCAGCGCGCCACCCGGCCGGTGCGCCGGCTCAGCGCCGTGCTGCAGGCGCGCAGCGAAGGCGACCTGACGCCGATCGCCGCGCCCGACGCGCCGCGCGAACTGCTGCCCCTGGTCGAGGCGACCAACCACGTGATGGTTCGCCTCGCCTTGCTGCTGGAGAACCAGAAGCGCTTTGTCCGCGACACCGCGCACCAGCTGCGCACGCCGCTCGCCGTTCTCAAGACGCAGGTGCAGTCGGCCCTGCGCGGCGACGTCGAACCGCGCCAGGCGTTGGTGGAGATCAACGCCACGGTGGAGCGGGCCACAACGCTGGCCAACCAGATGCTCTCGCTTGCCAAGGTCGAACAGCTGCGCCAGCAGCCCGACACCGGCGTCAAGGACTTTGCCGGGCTGGTGCGAACGGTCGCGCTCGAGCTGTCGCCGCTGATCGCCGACAAGGACCTGGACTTCGACATCACGACCGTTGCCGCGCCGGTGCGGTCGCACGAATGGATGCTCAACGAGCTAGTGCGCAACCTGCTACACAACGCCATCAAGCACACGCCGCAGGGCGGCATGCTGTGGCTGCGGCTGGTCGCCGATGCGCACTCGGCCGCCCTGACGGTGTCCGACAGCGGGCCCGGCATCGCGGCGGAGCTGCGCGCCAGGCTGTTCCAGCCTTTCTCGGCCGGCGACGTAGCCGGCGGTTCGGGCCTGGGACTGGCCATCTGCCAGGAGATCGTGCTGGCGCTCGGCGGTTCCATCGCGCTGGAAAACCGCGAGCTCCATGGGCAGATTGCGGGCCTGGACGCCACGGTGCGCCTGCCACTGGCCCACAATGGATCCTGAATGGAAAAACTCCGCGTCGACAAGTGGCTCTGGGCCGCCCGCTTCTACAAGACACGCACCCTCGCCGCCGAGGAAATCGCCAGGGGCCGGGTCGAGGTGAACGGGGCCGAGGTCAAGCCGGCCCGCGACCTGAAGGTGGGTGACACCGTCACCTTGCGCCAGGGACCGGTGACGCGCACGGTGGTGATCAGGGGCCTGTCCAACATGCGCGGTCCCGCACCCGTCGCGCAGCAGCTGTACGAGGAAACCGCCGACAGCCTGAAGGCGCGCCAGCAGGCGGCCGAACAACGTCGCCTCTCGCCCGAACCCGCGCACTCGATCGAGCACGGCCGGCCCACCAAGCGCGGTCGGCGCGAACTCGATGACGCGAAGAGCTGGGGCGACCGCTGGAGCGCGTCGATCGACGAAGAACGCTAGTTCGCCCGGCTTGGCTGCCGCCGGCCCTGAGCTGCGCGTCGGAAGCTGCCGATCCGGTGTGTAGGCGGCCATCCATTTTCTTTTTCGTGCAGCCGGATCGGCCCCGGAAGGGCCGCTGCGCCGCGATACTCCGGCGCTGTAGAAATCAGCAGTACCGAAGAACGATGAACGAAAACAAGACCCTCAGCATCCTGCAGCGCCTGCCTCTCATCCTGGCAGTGACCGCCGCCTCCTATGGCCTGAACGTCAGCCAGGCCCAGACAGCCGGCAGCACGACCCACGACAGCAAAGCCCGCACGTCCGCGCACACGCCTGCGCAGGCCAAGCGCTCCGCCTAGCGCCTGTCCTTGCGCTCGCGGGCCCGCCGCACCTGGCGGCTCTGCTCCTTTCGCTCCACCCGTTGCTGCCTGTCCTTCAAGCGCCTTTGCCTGCGCACGGCGATGAACTTCGCAATGCCGAAGGCGATGGCGAAAGCCAACGCCCCGATGAGGAGGCCGGACAAGCTCGGTGTCATTCAGTTGCTCTGGAACAGGAAGGGCCCCGAGTATCGGGGATCGGCGCAGCGTGCTCCGGGCGCACACGGGGCTGGAACGCCAAGCCTGCGAGCCCTGCCCTGCGTCATCCCACAGGGTTAATACTTAGGTCAATTCCTTATGACGATCTGACTATTGGTAACACCCGCCGACAAACGGTTGGGGAACCATGGAGCTCATGAATTTGTTCACGCGCCTTCCCGCCCTGGCCTTGCTGGCGGCGGGCGTGGTGGCTGGCCTGGCGCTTCCGGCGCAGGCCGATGAGCAGTGCGGCGCACCGGATTCGTTCGGCGCCCGCCAGTGCAGTTCGGGCCTGAGCGCTGACAAAGTGCGACAAATGGCGGTGGCGCAGGAACAGCCGAACTGGTGCTGGGCCGCCAGCATCTCCATGATCTTCGCCCACCACGGTTACCGTGTGCCCCAGCAGGAGATCGTCAAAGGCGCGTTCGGCGTTGCGACCGACCTCCCGGCCCCCTCGGGCGAGACCATGACCAACGTGCTGTCGGTGGCCTGGGTCGACCAGGACGCCAAGCCGTTCCGCCCCAGCGCCCTCGCCTCCGATGCTTTCGCCAAGCGCTACCAGGTCAGCAATGACCAGGTCCTGGCCGAACTCGCCGCCGGCCGGCCGCTCCTCATCGGGGCCAGCCGCCACGCGGTGGTGCTCGTCGGCCTGGAATTCCAGCGCCTCGCCGGCGGTGCTGTCCGGATTACCAGCGGCACCGTCATCGATCCGCAGCCCGGACGCGGCATCCGCCCGATGCTGACCGCCGAGCTGCGGCCGACCTATGTGGCGGCCGTGCGGGTGGCAGCTGCCGGCAACCCTGTGCGGCAAGAGCAACACCTTGCCGAGGCAGACGCGCGCGCCGACCTGTCGGTCCTGCGCTAAGCCGCCCGGCCCCTGCGCCGCGCAGGGAGCCTGGAACCGAAGAACGCGCGAGGAAGCGGGCCGTGATGTCGGCGATGCCGCCGGGCGCCAGGCCGACCAGCAGCCGGATCGGCCTGTCGGGGAAGTTGTCCTGGGCCCGGGAGGACCCCGCGTAGCCGAACGCGGGCGCCATGGCGAGCGCCTTGCCGAAAGCGCGGCGTGAAATCATGCTGCCTCCTTTTGCGCCGCTGCCGCCGGCACGTACTTGCCCTTGATCTGCGAGCGATGCAAGGTCCGGAACTGCTCGGGCGGGAAGCCGTCCCGCCGGTGCATGGTGGTGAAGTTGTTCCACAGCACGACGTCGCCCAGAGCCCAGCGATGACGCATCGTCACCTGAGGCGCCGTCGCATGGCTCCAGATCGCGTCCAGAAGCGCCTCCGATTCGGCCAGCGGCATGCCGGGAACGTAGGCATTGCGTCGGCGTCCGAGGTAGAGCGTGCGCTCGCCGCTCTCGGGCTGCTCGATGACGATCGGATGCAGCGTCCCGACCGACTGCACCGGATCGTCGTTGGCCGTCATCCCCTTGCGCACGAAACCGCCGCTGTCGTAAGTGCCGTCGTGCTTGATCGACAGCCTTTCCAGCCGCCGCACCAGCGCCTGCGGCATGGAACGAAGCGCCGCCGGCATGCTCGCGAAGCAGGTGTCGCCGCCGCTGTCCGGGAGCTCGATCGCCCACAGCATCGAGGCGAACGGCGGCCGCTCGAGGTACGACATGTCGGTGTGCCACTGCGCTTCGCCATCGCCCAGCGCGCCGATCGGCTCGCCGGCGCCGTTCTTGCGGTTGGACACGACGTACAGGTTCGGGTGGCCGGGCACGCTCTTGCGCCCCGCGCCCTGGTTGGGCGGTGGATCCAGTTCGCCCAGCATGGCGGAGAAACGCTCGAACTGCGCGTCGGTCAGCTCCTGGTCGCGCAGCACCACCACATGGTGCTTCTGCCAGATCGCGTACGCGGATTGCCGGCGTGGTGGCGGAAAATTCGATCGACATCCTTTGCTCCTCAGACCAGACCGGCATTGCGCGATGCGAGCGACAGGTCGACGAAGCGCGAACCCGAGCGCTCGCTGCGGCTGAAGCGGATGTTGGTGTAGCCCAGATCGAGGCCGCTGACGCGGCCACAGTTCGGGATTCAAGAATTGAAGGCCGGGCCGGAAAAGTTCAGCGCGAATGAGCAGGGCCAGAACGCCCGCGACCATGAACATGGTGAAGGCGAACAGCAGGTAAAGGCTACCGATGTCCTGGTGATTCGTTGCGTAGATCCACCGCCGCCCAGGACCCGGACGGCGCGCGGCACGGCAGATGACCGCGTCGCAGGGCGCCCGCCCAGGCACATGCCTTGCCATAGCCGTCTCACCGAAGACGCAAATGAACAGCCCAAAGCCCAACAGCAAGCAGCCACCCCCCAGTCGCCCCCACACCGGCGAGGGGGCTTCATCGGCCCTGGAAGAAATGGTCCAGAGGCGCGCACCGCAGCAAAAGCGGCAATCTCCGCCGCCGAAAGCGCCGCCCCGGCAGGGGATCTACTGGCACCACAAACCGCCCCTGCTGCAATGAGCTGATGGGGGCAAAGCAAGGCGGGGCGAATTCGTCCCGCGCAGCGCCGGGCTTGGAAAGCCCCGGTGGAGACGGGTCAGCT
>JAQGNJ010000220.1 GCA_028291885.1 Ramlibacter sp.
CTGATGGTGTTCAAGGGCGCGAACCCCGCCGCCATCTGGACCATCTTCATCTGCTCGATCTGGCCGATGATCATCAACACCGCCGTCGGCGTGCAGCGCGTTCCCGGCGACTACATGAACGTCGCGCGGGTGCTGAATCTTTCCGAGTGGAAGATCGTCAGCAAGATCCTGTTCCCCGCGGTCCTGCCTTACATGCTCACCGGCGTTCGCCTGGCCGTCGGCACCGCCTGGCTGGTCATCGTCGCCGCCGAAATGCTCACCGGCGGCGTCGGCATCGGCTTCGGCATCGTCGGCCTGCTCCTCGAATACGCCCTGATCAAGCTTGCAACGGCTTTCACTTTCGAAGAAGTGAAGACGTGAAAACGAACGCCGTCCGGATGTCCGACGCCGAATTTGGAGCCTTGATATGAACGAAAACCTGTCCACAAAATACATCCAGATCGCCGGGGTCGGGCAGACCTTCAAGACGAACAAGGGCCCGTTCGTCGCGCTGCGCGACATCGACCTGACGGTTGCCAAGGGCGAGTTCGTGACGCTGATCGGGCACTCGGGCTGCGGCAAGTCCACGCTGCTGAACCTGATCGCGGGCCTGACGCGGCCCACCCAGGGCACGCTGATCTGCGCCAATCGCGAGATCGCCGGGCCGGGGCCGGACCGCGGCGTGGTGTTCCAGAACCACTCGCTGCTGCCCTGGCTGACCTGCTCGGAGAACGTCTACCTGGCAGTGGAGCGCGTCTTCGGCGCCACCGAGACCAAGGCGCAGCTCAAGGCCCGCACCGAAGCGGCGCTCGCCATGGTGGGACTGGCGCCCGCGGCGCAAAAGCGGCCGGGCGAGATCTCCGGCGGCATGAAGCAGCGCGTCGGCATCGCCCGCGCCCTGTCCATGGAACCCAAGGTGCTGCTGATGGACGAGCCCTTCGGCGCGCTCGACGCCCTCACCCGCGCCAAGCTGCAGGACGAGCTGCTGCAGATCGTCGCCACCACCCACAGCACCGTGGTGATGGTGACCCACGACGTCGACGAAGCCGTGCTGCTGTCCGACCGGATCGTGATGCTGACCAACGGTCCCGCCGCGACCATCGGCGAGATCCTTGCCGTCGAACTGCCGCGCCCGCGCAGCCGCGTGGAGCTGGCGGAGAACCCCGACCACGTCCACTACCGCAAGGCCGTGATCGACTTCCTCTACACGCGCCAGGCGCATGTGGAAAAAGCCGCCGCCTGAACCGCGGCCCAAGGAGACAGCAAGATGGACATGCGCGCACGCAGCAAGCAGAAACTGGTGATGGTGGGCAACGGCATGGCCGGCGTGCGCACCCTGGAAGAATTGATCAAGGTCGCTCCCGACCTCTATGACATCGCGGTGTTCGGCGCCGAGCCCCACCCCAACTACAACCGCATCCTGCTGTCGCCGGTGCTGGCCGGCGAGCAGACGATGGACGACATCGTCCTGAACTCCTGGGACTGGTACAAGGACAACAGCGTCACCCTGCACGCGGGCAAGAAGGCGGTGAAGGTCGACCGCGTGAGGCGGGTCGTGATCGCGCAAGACGGGACCGAGGAAGCGTACGACCGGCTGCTGCTGTGCACCGGCTCGAATCCCTTCATCCTGCCGGTGCCTGGCAAGGAGCTGGAAGGCGTGATCGCCTACCGCGACATCGCCGACACCAACGCGATGATCGAAGCGGCGACGAAGTACAAGAAGGCGGTCGTCATCGGCGGCGGCCTGCTGGGACTGGAAGCGGCGAACGGCCTGATGCGCCGCGGCATGGAAGTGACCGTGGTCCACGTCATGCCCTGGCTGATGGAGCGCCAGCTCGACGACGTCGCCGGCAAGCTGCTGCAGAAGTCGCTGGAAGACCGGGGCCTGAAGTTCCTGCTCGGCGCGCAGACGCAGGAGCTGGTGGGATCGGACGCCGGCCGCGGCAATGGAGAGAACACGCCAGGGCGTGTTCGGGCGATCCGCTTCAAGGACGGCAGCGAAGTCGAAGCCGACCTGGTCGTGATGGCGGTCGGCATCCGCCCGAATACGCAACTGGCCGAGAGCATGGGCCTGCACGTCAGCCGCGGCATCGTGGTGCACGACACGATGCAGACAGTGACCGACGCGCGGATCTATTCGGTCGGCGAATGCGCGGCCCACCGCGGCATCGCCTACGGCCTGGTGGCGCCGCTGTTCGAGCAGGCGAAGGTGGCGGCGAACCACCTGGCGCAGTTCGGCATCGGCCGCTACACCGGGTCGCTGACCTCGACCAAGCTGAAGGTGACCGGCATCGACCTGTTCTCCGCCGGCCAATTCATGGGCGGCGAAGGAACGGAAGAAATCGTGATGTCCGACCCCTACGGCGGCGTCTACAAGAAGCTGGTGCTCAAGGACAACAAGCTCGTCGGCGCCTGCCTGTACGGCGACACGGTCGACGGCAGCTGGTACTTCAAGCTGCTGCGCGACGGCCGCAGCGTCGGCGACATTCGCGACAAGCTGATGTTCGGCGAGTCGAGCCTGGGGGATGTCGGCCACGAGGGCCACACCAAGGCCGCCTCGATGCCGGATTCGGCCGAGGTCTGCGGCTGCAACGGCGTCACCAAGGGCGCGATCTGCAAGGCGATCAAGGAAAAAGGCCTGTTCACGCTGGAGGAAGTGAAGAAGCACACCAAGGCCAGCGCGTCCTGCGGCTCCTGCACCGGCCTGGTCGAGCAGATCCTGATGTTCACGGCCGGCGGCGACTACTCCAGCGCGCCGAAGAAGAAGGCGATGTGCGGCTGCACCGACCACAGCCACCAGGAAGCGCGCGACACCATCCGCTCGCTGCACCTGCTGACGATCGGCGACGTCTACCGCACCATGGAATGGCGCACGCCCAACGGCTGCGCCTCCTGCCGGCCGGCCATCAACTACTACCTGCTCTCGACCTGGCCCAAGGAGGCGCGCGACGACCCGCAGAGCCGCTACATCAACGAGCGCAGCCACGCCAACATCCAGAAGGACGGCACCTACTCCGTGATCCCGCGGATGTGGGGCGGCGAAACCACGGCGTCCGAGCTGCGCCGCATCGCCGACGCGGTCGACAAGTACAAGATCCCGACGGTCAAGGTGACCGGCGGCCAGCGCATCGACCTGCTGGGCGTCAAGAAGGAAGACCTGCAGAACGTCTGGAAGGACATCGGCATGCCGTCGGGCCACGCCTATGCCAAGGCGCTGCGCACGGTGAAAACCTGCGTCGGCAACGAATGGTGCAGGTTCGGCACGCAGGACTCGACGCAGATGGGCAAGGACCTGGAGCGCGCCCTCTGGCGCATGTACGCGCCGCACAAGGTCAAGCTCGCCGTCTCGGGCTGCCCGCGCAACTGCGCCGAGGCCGGGATCAAGGACGTCGGCGTGATCGGCGTCGACTCCGGCTGGGAGATCTACATCGCCGGCAACGGCGGCATCAAGACCGAGGTCGCGCATTTCTTCTGCAAGCTCAAGACGGCGGCCGAGGTCCTGGAGTACAGCGGCGCCTTCCTGCAGCTCTATCGCGAGGAAGGGTTCTACCTCGAACGCACGCTGCACTACGTGAACCGCGTCGGCCTGGACTACGTCAAGAACAAGATCCTCGACGACCACGAAGGCCGCAAGGCGCTGTGGGAGCGGCTGCAGTTCGCGCTCGACGGCGAGCCCGATCCCTGGTTCGAGCACGAGAAGGCGGCGGTCGATACGCGGCAATTCGAAAAGATCGGACATCCGGACGCAGAACGCGCAGAAGCGACGCAGAAGACGCAGAAGACGCAGAAGGAAACCGTGGAATGAATGATTGGAAAGCGGTCTGCCGGCTGGCAGACATCCCGGTGCTGGGCTCGCGCCGGGTGGCGCGGCCGCGCGGCATGGACGTCGCGGTGTTCCGTAACGACCTGGACCAGGTCTTCGCTGTCCTGGACCGCTGCCCGCACAAGGGCGGGCCGCTGTCGCAGGGCATCGTGTTCGGCACCAGCGTGGCCTGCCCGCTGCACAACTGGACGATCGGCCTGGCCGACGGCTGCGCCGGCGCGCCGGACGAAGGCTGCGTGCCGAAGTTCGCGTGCAGGGTGGAAGGCGGCCAGGTGCTGCTGGACCCGGTGGAACTGGCGACCCACGCCATCGACCTGCACCCGCCGCGCTCCGGCCCCGGCGCCTCCACCGGGCCGCTGGGTGACCAGACCTTCGAGGTGCAGGCGCCGCACTCGGCATGAAAGAAACCCGCTCCACCTGCCCCTACTGCGGCCTCGCTGCTTCGCAGCAGACCGCGCTGCGGAGTATTCGGAACGCCACAGCAGGGGCCTTGCACTCGTGACGGAAACCCGCTCTACCTGCCCCTACTGTGGCGTGGGCTGCGGACATGCCTTCGGCGGTCCGCAACGCGGTGCATCAGAAACGCCGCAGCCCTGCTGGTTTGCGCCATGATCGAGACCCGCTCCACCTGCCCTTACTGTGGCGTGGGCTGCGGCGTCGTCATCGAATCGCGGGGCGACCAGATCACCGGCGTGCGCGGCGATCCCGACCATCCGGCGAATTTCGGCCGTCTCTGCACCAAGGGTTCGACGCTGCACCTCACGGCTTCCGCCCCGGTGACGCTGCAGACGCGGCTGCTGCACCCGATGCGGCGCGAGCACCGCGGCGAGCCGCCCAGGCGCGTGAGCTGGGAGAACGCACTCGACTTCGCGACCGAAAGCTTCGCGCAGATCATCCGCGAGCACGGGCCGGACGCGGTCGGTTTCTATATCTCCGGCCAGCTGCTGACAGAGGACTACTACGTCTTCAACAAGCTGGCCAAGGGGCTGATCGGCACCAACAACGTCGACACCAATTCGCGGCTTTGCATGAGCAGCGCGGTCGCCGGTTACAAGCTGACGCTGGGCGCGGACGCGCCGCCCAGCTGCTACGGCGACGTCAGCCACGCAGGCTGCATCTTCATCGCCGGCAGCAACACGGCTTTCGCGCACCCCATCCTGTTCCGCCGCATCGAGGACGCGAAGGCGGCGAACCCGGGCCTGAAGATCGTGTTCTGCGACCCGCGCAAGACCGACACGGCCGGCATCGCCGACCTGTACCTGCCGCTGCAGCCGGGCACCGACGTGATGCTGTTCAACGGCATGCTGCACATCATGCTGTGGGAAGGCTGGATCCGCCCCGACTACGTCGCGGCCCACACCAGCGGCTTCGACGAACTGAAGGCGACGGTGCGCGACTGCACGCCGGAACTGGTCGCGCAGGTCTGCGGCGTCCGCAAGGAGGACCTGTTCACCGCCGCGAAGCTCTTCGCAACCGGCGGGACCGGCGACCCGGAGCGTCGTGCAGCCACGCTCAGCCTCTACTGCCAGGGCCTGAACCAGTCGACCAGCGGCACGGCCAAGAACGCGGCGCTGATCAACCTGCACCTGGCGACAGCGCAGATCGGCAAGCCCGGCGCCGGGCCTTTCTCGCTGACCGGCCAGCCGAACGCGATGGGCGGGCGCGAAGTCGGCGGCCTGGCCAACCTGCTTTCCGCGCACCGCGACATGGGCAATCCGCAGCACCGCGCCGAAGTCGCGGCGCTGTGGGGCGTGGCCTCGGTGCCGGAGAAGCCCGGCAAGACGGCCGTGGAGATGTTCCAGGCGGCGGCCGATGGCGAGATCAAGGCGCTGTGGATCGCCTGCACCAACCCGGCCCAGTCCATGCCCGACCAGCTCACGGTGCGGCGGGCGCTGGAGCGCGCCGAGCTGGTCGTCGTCCAGGAGGCTTTCTCCACGGCCTCGACCTGCGATTACGCCGACCTGCTGCTGCCGGCGACGACCTGGGGCGAGAAGACCGGCACCGTGACCAACAGCGAGCGCCGCATCAGCCGCGTCCGGCCGGCCGTCGCCAAACCCGGCGAGACGCGCCACGACTGGGCGATCGCCGTCGACTTCGCGCGCAGGCTGGAGGCGCGGCTGCAGCCCTCAAAGGGTAGGACCCAGGCCAGTCTCTTCCCCTACTCCCTCGCCGACGAAGCCGCCGGCGCCGAATCCATCTGGAACGAGCACCGCGAATCGACGCGGGGCCGCGACCTGGACATCACCGGCATGAGCTATGCACTGCTGGAGGCGGCCCCTCTGCAATGGCCGATGGCCGCGGGTCAGAGCCAGGGCAAGGCCCGTCTCTACGAAGACGGCGTCTTCCCCACGCCGGACGGCAGGGCCCGCTTCGCCAACACCGTCTACAAACCCGTGGCCGAACCGCGCGAGTCGCGCTATCCGTTCTCGCTCACGACCGGCCGGCTGCGCGACCAGTGGCACGGCATGAGCCGCACCGGCACGCTCGGGCGGCTGTTCGGCCACGTCGCCGAGCCCTCGGTCCAGATGAATGCGCAGGACATGGCGCGCCGCGGCCTGGCCGATGGCGACCTGGTGCACGTCACCAGCAAGCGCGGCTCGATCGTGGTGCCGGTCGCCGCAAGCGACGAGATCGGCCTGAGCCAGGCCTTCATCGCCATGCACTGGGGCGGCGAATACCTGGGCGGCTGCTCCAGCACCGGCGAGCGGCTGGCCGGCGTCAACGCGCTCACGACATCCGCCTGCTGCCCCAGCTCCAAGCAGCCCGAACTCAAGCACGCCGCCGTGAAGATCCTGAAGGCCGAACTGCCCTGGTCGCTGCTCGCCGTCGCCTGGCTGCCGCAGGACCGGGCGCTCGCCGTGCGCGAGGAGATGCGCCAGGTGATGGACCTGTTCCCCTTCGCTTCGTGCGTGCCCTTCTCCAACAGCGTGCCGCTGGCGATGGCCGACCAGCGCTCGCGCACAGGCCTGCTGCTGCGCGCTGCCGGCCACGAGGCGCCGTCGGGCGAACTGCTGGCCCGCATCGAAACCCTGCTGGGGCTGACCGGCGCCGAGGTGCTGCGCTACGCCGATCCGCGCCGCGGCCAGCGCCGCGCCATGCGACTGGCCCGCCATGGCGACAACGCCTATCTGGAAGCATTCCTGCTGGCCGGGGATGTGAGCGCGCAGGCCTGGGTCCGCACCCTGCTGCAGGACGAACTCCCCGCCCAGGCCTATGGACGGCTGCTGCTGGCCCCGGGCGCGAAGGCGCCCGTGGCTGTCCAGTCGCGCGGCAAGCTGGTCTGCACCTGCTTGAACGTCACCGACCTGGAGATCGCGGAGCAACTCGCCGGGGCGGAAGGCGACGACACGGCGCGGCTGGCTGCCCTCCAGTCCAAGCTGCGCTGCGGTACCAGTTGCGGATCATGCATTCCGCAGCTCAAGCGGATGGTGCGGAGCGCGGAATCGGTCCAGGTGTGAGGGTCGATTTTCGGCTTATAGCCAGCGGTCATCTAGGCTCTGAGAAAATCGGCCCATGGGCATCAGCCAGTACATCAAGGAAATCGGACGCGGCCAGCGTGGCGCGCGGCCGCTCGAGCGCGCCCAGGCCAGTGACCTGATGGGTCAGGTGCTGGACGGAACCGTCAGCGACCTGGAGCTCGGCGCTTTCTGCCTGGCCATGCGGATCAAGGGCGAAACGCCCGAGGAAATGGCGGGCTTTCTCGATGCGGCGCACAGCCGCATGCGGCTCTTCCCGGCAGGTCCGCGGCCGCTGGTGGTGCTCCCCAGCTACAACGGCGCGCGCCGCCTGCCGGTGCTGACGCCGCTGCTGGCCCTGTTGCTCGCACGCCGGGGCCTGCCGGTGCTGATCCACGGTTCGGCGAGCGAAGACAGCCGCGTCACCGTGCCCCAGGTTCTCGAAGCGCTGGGCCAGGCTGGCCTGGGCGAGGTCCGGCCAATCGCAAACGGCGAGCTCGCCTACGCGCCTCTGGCCCTGCTCAGCCCCGGCCTGAAGCGCCTGCTCGACGTGCGGCGCGTGGTCGGGCTTCGCAATTCCGGCCACAGCATGGTCAAACTGATGAATCCCTGCGCCGGCCGCGCCGTGATCGTGAGCAGCTACACCCACCGCGACTACGCCGAATCCATGTCCGCGGTGTTCCAGCTCATGGGCTCCACGGCCCTGCTGCTGCGCGGCACCGAGGGCGAGGCCGTCGCCGACGCGCGCCGCCTGCCGCAGATGGACGGCTTCATCCGCGGCAACCATGTCGCGCTGGAAGAAGGAAAGAAGGGCACACTGACCGACCTCCCCGACCTGCCGCGCGAGATCGACGCGATGACCACGGCCGCCTACATCCGCGACGTCCTCGACGAGCGCCGGCCCGTCCCGACGTCGGTGCGGCAGCAGGTGGAACATATCTTGCATCTGGCTGACGCAGCATGAACACACCTCGCAACCCCGTCGCAACCGGCCTGGTCACCCTGGTCGGCGCCGGTCCGGGCGACCCCGAACTGCTGACGCTCAAGGCCGTCAAGGCGATCCGCGCCGCCACCGTGCTGCTGGTCGACGACCTGGTGAGCGACGAGATCGTCGCCTATGCCGGGCCGGCCGCGCGCGTCGTCCACGTCGGCAAGCGCGGCGGCTGCAAGAGCACGCCCCAGGCCTTCATCGAAAAGCTGATGGTGATGGCCGCGCGCGAGGGCGAGAACGTCGTGCGCCTGAAGGGCGGAGACCCCTTCATCTTCGGCCGCGGTGGCGAGGAGGTGGAGCACCTGCGCGCCGCCGGCGTCGAGGTCCACGTGATCAACGGCATCACCTCGGGCCTGGCAGCGGTCACGTCCCTGGGCGTGCCGCTGACGCACCGCGAACATGCGCACGGCGTGGTGTTCGTCACCGGCCATGCCAAGCCCGGCTCCGACGGAACCGACTGGCGCGCGCTGGCCGCGACCGCGCGCGACGCGAAGCTGACGCTGGTGATCTACATGGGCGTGAGCGGCGCCGGCCGCATCCAGCAGGAACTGCTCACCGGCCTGCCGCCAAGCACACCGGTGGCGGTCGTGCACCGTGCCAGCATGCCGGACCAGCGCCACATCGTCACCACCCTGGGCGAGCTCACCGAGGCGATCCGGCGCGAGCAGCTCGCCAGCCCGTCGGTGATCGTGGTGGGCGACGTGGTCAGCGGCGTCGCCGCCGCGCAGGACACGCCGGCGAAGTTCCGGGCCGCGTAGCGCAGCACCGCCGCATACACTGCGGCGCATGCAATTTTTCGATACCGCCGTCATCGGCGCGGGCGCGGCCGGCCTGTTTTGCGCGGCGCGGGCCGGCCAGCTCGGGCTGAAGGTGCTGCTGGTCGACCACGGCGAGAAGCTGGCCGAGAAGATCCGCATCTCCGGCGGCGGCCGCTGCAACTTCACCAACAAGGACCTCGAGCCGACCGCGCCGCACAAGCACTTCCTGGGCGAGAACCCGAACTTCTGCCGCTCGGCCCTCTCGCGCTACACCCCGCAGGACTTCATCGCCCTGGTCCAGCGGCACGGCATCCCCTTCCACGAGAAGCACAAGGGCCAGCTGTTCGGCGACCGCTCGTCCGACGACTTCATCCGGATGCTGGTGGCCGAATGCGATGCCGGCGGCGTCATGCGCTGGCAGCCTTGCGCCGTGAAGGCGGTGCGCGGGATCGCCGATGCAGCGCCTGACGCACGCTTCGAGATCGACACCGAGCGCGGCCCGGTGCGCTGCCGCAACCTGGTGATCGCGACCGGCGGCCTGTCTATCCCCAAGATCGGCGCGACCGACTTCGGCTACCGCGTCGCCAGGCAGTTCGGGCTGCGCCTGGTCGAGCCCCGGCCGGCTCTGGTGCCGCTGACGTTCGACGGCGAGGCCTGGTCGCCCTACTCGCAGCTCGCCGGCCTCGCCCTGCCGGTGGTCATTGAGACTGGCGAGAAGAAGGCGCGGGTCTCCTTTCACGAAGACCTGTTGTTCACGCACCGCGGCCTCTCCGGGCCCGCCGTGCTGCAGATCTCCAGTTACTGGCGCGAAGGGCAAGCGATCACGCTGGACCTGGCGCCGGGCGTCGACCTGAAGCAGGCGCTGCTGCAGGCGAAGTCGCGTTCGCGCAAGCTGATCGCCAACGAGCTGGCGGCGCTGGTGCCGTCGCGGCTGGCGGACGCCTGGGTGCAGCAGGACCCGGCCTGGCAGCGGCCGGTCAACGAAGCGAGCGACAAGGCCCTGGTCACGCTCGCGGAGCGGCTCTCGCGCTGGCAACTGGTGCCCACCGGCACCGAGGGTTACCGCAAGGCCGAAGTCACGGCCGGTGGCGTCGACACGCGCGAGCTGTCGTCGCAAACGCTGGAATCCAGGCAGCCGGGCCTGTTCTTCATCGGCGAGGTGGTCGACGTCACGGGCTGGCTGGGCGGCTACAACTTCCAGTGGGCCTGGGCCAGCGCCCATGCCTGCGCGCAGGCGCTGGCGGCCCAGGCGGCCGCGACACCGGCCTGAGGCCGCGCGCGGCTTCTCACTTGCCGGTGAAGACCGGCTTGCGCCTGGCACGTCACACGTAGCTCCTGGGCTGCAGCAGCTGGCCGACAACCTGCACCAGGCGCTCGATCGCCACCGGCTTGACCAGGTGCTCGTCGAAACCCGCGGCCAGCGCCCGGGCGCGGTCGTTCTCGCGGCCGTAGCCGGTCAGCGCCACCAGCCGCAGGCCCTGGCAGCGGGGATCGGCGCGCAGCCGCGCGGCCAGCTCGTAGCCATCGATGTCGGGCAGGCCGATGTCCAGCAAGCCCAGTTCCGGAACGAAGCTGTCGAGCAACCCGAGCGCGGCCTGCGCGTGGCCGGCGGTGCGGACCTCGTAACCGAGCATGCGCAGCAGATCGGCCAGACTTTCGGCGGCGTCCGTGTTGTCGTCCACCACCAGCAGCCGGCTGCCGGGAGCGCCGGCCTCCAGCGGCGCAGGCCGCGATGCCTGGACCGGCGCGTTGTCCACCAGGGGCAGGCTCACCGTGAAGCAGCTGCCCAGGCCAGCGCCTTCGCTGTCCACCCGCACCGTGCCGCCATGCATCTCGACCAGCGACTTGACGATGGTCAGCCCCAGGCCCAGCCCGCCGCTGCGGCGGTCGATGCCCTGCTGCCCCTGCACGAACAGGTCGAACACCCGCGGCAGCAGCTCGGGTCCGATGCCGCGGCCCGTGTCCTGGACGCGGATCACGGCCATGCCGGCGTCGGCGCCAAGCTGCAGCGAGACCCGGCCGTCGATCGGCGTGAACTTGGCGGCGTTGATCAACAGGTTGGAGAACACCTGGGCCAGGCGCACCGGGTCGCCGCGCACGGTGGCCGGCTCCGGCGCCAGTTGCACGTCGACCGGCGACTGGCGCTTGTCGTAGACCGGCAGCGTCAGCTCGATGGCGCTTGCGACCACGGCCTTGAGGTCCACGGTTTCGCGCCGCAACTGGATCTTTCCCTGCGTGATGCGCGAGATGTCCAGCAGGTCGTCGATCAGGCGCGACAGGTGGGCGACCTGGCGCACGATCACACGCCGTTCGGCGGCATGGACCACCGGGTCGCGCCGCTGCATCAGTTCCAGCGCCGTGACGATGGGCGCCAGCGGATTGCGCAGCTCGTGCCCCAGCACCGCCAGGAATTCGTCCTTGGCCCGGCTGGCCAGCTCGGCCTGGTGCCGCGCGGTCTCAGCCTCTGCATAGAGCCGAGAATTGTCCAGGGCCAGCGCCGCGCGCTGGCCCAGCTCCTGCACCAGCGACCGGTCATCCTCGCTCAGGTCGCGGTCCGAATCGGCCTGCACCACCGCCATGACGCCGATGGTGCGGCCGCGCGCCGTCAGCGGCATGATGAAGTGCGCGTGCATGCCGAAGGTCTGGGTGTAGCTGCGCAGGACCGGGTCCGCCACCGCCGCGCCGCGGTCGAAATGGCCGTAGTGCGGCACGCCGTGCTCCAGCACCCAGGCCATCGAGCCCGGGGTCTCGGGCGAGGCGCGCACCCGCAGCGCCAGCTCCAGCGCCCGCTGCGCCAGCACCGGATCGGTGTGGAAGGCCAGCCGGCGCCGCAGCACGCCTTCCTCGTCCAGCAGGTCGATGCGGCACCAGTCCGCGATGTCCGGCACCACGGTCCGGGCGATCGCCCGCAGCGTGTCCTGCGGGTCGAGCGATCCCGACAGGACGGCGCCGGCCCTGGCCAGCAGCTCGAGCCGGTGGCGGGCCGCCTCGGCCGCCTGGCGGGCGCTGCGTTCGGCGGCCAGCAACTCCACCCGCTGCGTCACGTCGCTGGCGGCGCCGACCATCCGCACCGGCTCGTTCTGCGCATCGCGCGCGACGTAGCCCTGGGTCGCGATCCAGCGCACGCTGCCATCGGCGCGGGTGAACCGGTATTCCGCCGCGTACGGCAGGCCCTGCTCGAGAGCGCGGTCCAGCGACCGCATCACCTGCCCGAGGTCGGCGGGGTGGACCAGCGGCGCGAAGTCCTCGATGCGGCCGCCGAAGCTGCCGGGGGCCATCTCGTGCAAGGCATAGACCTCGTCGGACCAGGTGACCCGGTTGTTCTGGATGTCCCAGTCCCAGATGCCGACCCGTCCGGCCGCCAGCGCCATCCGCAGGCGTTCCTCGCTCACGCGCAGGGCAGCCTCGGCGGCGCGGTGCTGGTCCACCAGCCTGGCATTGGCCACGACCGGCGCCGCCAGGATGCACACCTCCTGCGCCAGCGCCAGGTCCTCCGGGGTGTGGCGGCGGCCCGAGCGGCCCATGAACAGGGTGAGTGCGCCCACGACGTCGCCGCGGTAGCTCATGGGGACCGTGATCATCGAGCTGAACGCCAGCCGCCGCGGCATCGCCCGGTGGCCCTCCATGGCCGCGACCATCTGGTACCAGCTGTCGTCGGTGTCGGGGTGCAGCGCCGCCTCGCCGCTGGACAGGGCGCACAGGTTCAATTCGCTGCAGTCCTGCCGGGTCCAGCGGCTGCGCGCCAGGATGGCCTCGATCTCCGGCGCGCCGGGGGCGGCAACGGTGCGCAGCACCTCGCCATCGCTCATCACGTCGAAAAAGCCGAAGTCGCCGAGGGCCGGCAGGCAGGCGCCGAGGGTCTGGCGCAGCGTGTCCCTGAAATCCGGCGCCGCCGCCAGCAGCCTGGCCGCGTGGCCCAGCACCTGGCGCGGAATTTCCGGCGAGCTGGCCCCGCCTGGGGAGGGGGGCTGGGGCGTCGCGACGGTCACCGCAGGAATCTAGCGTATTTCCCGCGGCGCGTGGCCCCACCCCTGCCGGGTCCGCCCGGTCTTGCCGGAAACGAAACGGAGGCTATAATGTCGGGCTTTGCTGGCAAACCCCAACGGCCTGATCATCTTTTAGTTGGGGACCCCCCGCCCGGAGCCTGATCTTCTCCTGGCAAACATTTGAAATCATTCGCTAATGACGACCATCCGAGTTAAAGAGAACGAGCCCTTCGACGTGGCCCTGCGCCGCTTCAAGCGCACCATCGAAAAGCTGGGCCTGCTGACCGAACTGCGCGCCCGCGAGTTCTACGAGAAGCCGACCGCCGAGCGCAAGCGCAAGAAGGCCGCGGCCGTCAAGCGCCACTACAAGCGGGTTCGCAGCATGCAGCTGCCCAAGAAGCTCTACTAAGCTCCTTGCGCATGCCGCGCGGCCCACCGGCCGGCGCGGCGCCAAAAAGAAAGCCTGCTGGGGACGCTCAAGCAGGCTTTCGACGTTTTTGCCCCCTCTTTTTTCCGGAGAACAGCATGAGCCTGAAGGACCGCATCACCGACGACATGAAAGCCGCCATGCGCGCCAAGGACAGCGAGCGGCTCGGCACCATCCGCCTGCTCACGGCCGCCATGAAGCAGAAGGAAGTGGACGAGCGTGTGGAGCTCGACGACGTGGCCGTGATCGCCATCGTCGACAAGATGCTCAAGCAGCGCAAGGACAGCATCGAGGCCTTCGAGAAGGCGGGCCGCCAGGACCTGGCCGACAAGGAAAAGGCCGAAGTGACGGTGTTGCAGGCCTACCTGCCGGCCCGCTTGTCGGCCGATGAAGTCGCGACCGAGGTCAGGGCCATCATCGCCGAACTCGGCGCCAAGGGCCCCGGCGACATGGGCAAGGTCATGGGCGCTGTCAAGACCCGCCTGGCCGGCAAGGCCGACATGGGCCAGGTCTCCGCCGCCGTGAAGGCTGCCTTGGCGGGCTGAATTCGACCCCCTCTTAAGAGCCAGCCACCTTCATCCGGTCGATGAGGATGGAGCCGACGGTCTTGGCGCCGTAGTTGTAGGTGTCGGAGCCGATCGCCTGGATGCCCTTGAACATGTCCTTCATGTTGCCGGCGATGGTGATCTCCTGCACCGGGAAGGCGATCCGGCCGTTCTCGACCCAGAAGCCGCTGGCGCCGCGCGAATAGTCGCCTGTTACGTAGTTCACGCCCTGCCCCATCAGCTCGATGACGAACAGGCCGGTCCCGAGCTTGCGCAGCATCTCGTCGAGGTCGTCCGCCGGCTTCGTCAGGCGCGACGTCATGGTCAGGTTGTGCGAGCCGCCGGCGTTGCCCGTGGTCTTCATGCCCAGCTTGCGGGCCGAATAGCTGCTCAGGAAATAGCCTCCCACCTTGCCGGCGTCGACCACCTTGCGAGCCTTGGTGCGCACGCCCTCTTCGTCGAAGGCGGCGCTGCCCTTGCCGCGGCGGACCATCGGGTCTTCGGCGATGTCGATGTGCTTTGGAAAGACGGTGCTGCCCAGCGAATCGAGCAGGAAGCTGCTCTTGCGATAAAGCGCGCCGCCGCTCACCGCCTGCACGAAGCCGCCCAGCAGCCCCGCGGCCAGCGGCGATTCGAACAGCACGGGGCACTGCGTCGTCGCGATCTTGCGCGATTTCAGCCGCGACAGCGCGCGTTCGGCGGCGTAGCGGCCGACGTCCTGCGGCCGCGCCAGTTCCTGGGCGCTGCGCATCGAGCTGTACCAGGCGTCGCGCTGCATGTTGTCGCCCTTGCCGGCGATCGGCGCGACCGAGATCGAATGGCGCGAGCTGGCATAGCCGCCGCGAAAGCCGCGCGAATGCGCGCTGAAGAAGTGGCTCTGCTGCGCCGAGACGCCGGCGCCTTCGCTGTTGGTGATGCGCTTGTCGGTCTGGAAGGCCGCCGCCTCGCAGAGCAAAGCGATCTGCGCGGCGCCTTCGCTGTCGATTGCCCAGGGATGGAACAGGTCCAGGTCCGGCTGTTCGTCCTCGCCGGCGATGTCGTCGGCGTCGGGCAGGCCCGCGACCGGATCTTCCGCGGTGAAGCGCGCGATGTCGTAGGCCGCCTGCACGGTCTGCTCGATGGCGGCCGGCGAGAAGTCGGACGTGCTGGCGTTGCCGCGGCGGGCGCCCACATAGACGGTGATGCCCAGCGATTTGTCCCGGTTGCGCTCCACGTTCTCCAGCTCGCCCTTGCGGACCGAAACGGAGAGGCCGCAGCCCTCGGAGGCTTCGGCCCCCGCATCCGTCGCCCCCAGCTTCTTCGCATGGGAAAGGGCCTTGTCGACCAGTTCTTCGAAATAGGCGCGGCTGTAGCTGAAGCCCTGTCCTGAGCTGGTGGGACGGGCGCGGTCGGAATCTTGTTGGGTCATAGCGGGGCTATGATACTTGCGACCCGGCGCAGCATTCGCTGCCGCGATTCCATATCCCCACCATGTCACGCAAACCAAAAAAAGGCTACTTCGTGCGCGGACAGTTCGTCGCCGAAGGCAGCGAACTCGACCTGGAGCTCAAAGCCGAGCTCAAGGGCACGACTGAAGCCAGCAAGACCGACCTCAAGCGTGAAAGCACCGAGCTGCAGAAACTCGGCGAAGACCTGCTGACGCTGCGCACCGACCTGACGGAACGGCTGCAGCTGCCGGACAAGCTGGGCGACGCCCTGGCCGAAGTGCGCCGCATCACCAACTTCGAGGGCCGGCGCCGGCAGATGCAGTACGTCGGCAAGCTGATGCGCCTGCTCGACCCCGAGACGCTGCAGGCCGCGCGCGACGCGCTCGAAGAGCAGAACAAGGGCTCGGCACGCGAGACCGAGGCGCTGCACCTCGCCGAGAAATGGCGCGAGGAGCTGGTGCGCGACGAAGATGCGCTCTCGCGCTGGCTGCTGCAGTTTCCGGAGACCGACACGCAGCAACTGCGTGCACTGATCCG
>JAQGNJ010000224.1 GCA_028291885.1 Ramlibacter sp.
CGCAGGACGACTGGAAGCGCGTCCACACCGGCCGGCTGGTGCTCTGGCTGCTGGTCTGGGGCGGCGGGATCGTCGCCACCGGGCATCTGCTGCTCGGGCAACCGCTGTTCTTCCTGCTGTTCGCCATTGTCGCGAGCCTGTGGGAAGCGCTGGCGCCGCGACGCAACGCTGGCGGCGACGAACTGCCGCCCGACATGAGCGCCACCTCGCTGGCCGGCGGCGGATTGATCGCCGGCGATGCGCTCGCCGCGCTGCTGCTCGGCCTGCTTGGGCTGCTGGCGCTCGCCGTCTGAACTACAGCCGCAGCCAGGCCGTCCCGCTTTCTTCCGAGCGGGCCTCGGCCAGGCTGTCCAGGAAGCTGTCGCACCACCAGTGCACGTCGTAGCGCCGGATGTTTTGCATCAAGGCCTGGTGCCGCACCCGGCGCTCCTCCAGCGGCATCTGCAAGGCCAGGTGGATCGCCGCCGCCGTACCGGCCGTGTCATAGGGATTGACCAGCAGCGCTTCGCGCAACTGCTCCGCGGCGCCGGCAAAGCGCGAGAGCACGAGCACTCCAGGGTCCGCCGGGTCCTGCGCGGTGATGAACTCCTTGGCGACCAGGTTCATGCCGTCGCGCAAGGGCGTGACCAGCGCGACGCGGCTCGCGCGGTACAGGCCCGGCAAGCGCGCCCGCGCCACCGTGCGGTGCATGTAGCGCACCGGCATCCAGTCCAGCTCGCCGAAGTTGCCGTTGATCGAGCCGCAGAGGCTTTCGAGCTCGTGCAGGATGTCGTTGTAGGCGCTGACGTCCTCGCGGCTGGGCGAGGCGATCTGGATCAGCGTCGCGCTCTTTCGCGTGTCGGGGTAGCTGTTGAGCAATTCGCGGAAGGCCCGCATCCGCTGCGGCAGCCCCTTGGAGTAATCGAGCCGGTCCACGCCCACCAGCAGCTTGCGCCGCGAATACTCGTTCTTCATCCGCTCGTACATCTCGCGGGCTTCGGGCGCCTGGGTCAGCGCCTCGAACTCCTCGACGTCGATGCCGATCGGGAACGCGCTGGCCTGGACCGTGCGGTTGAAGGCGCGCCAGCGGCCGTCGCCGACATGCTGGGCGTGGGCCTCGGTCTGCGCATAGGCGGTGAAATGCGCGAGGTCGGCCTTGCTCTGGAAACCGAGCAGGTCGTACGAGAACAGCGCGCGGATCAGCCAGTCGTGGCCAGGGATCGCCGCCAGGATCAGCGGCGGCGGCAGCGGGATGTGCAGGAAGAAGCCGATGCGGTTGGCGCAGCCCAGGGCGCGCAATTCCGCGGCGAACGGGATCAGGTGGTAGTCGTGCACCCAGATGATGTCGTCCGGCTGCAGCAGCGGCAGCAGCTTGCGCGCGAACAGCTGGTTGACGCGCCGGTAACCGTCGATGTAGCCGGCGTCGAAGTCGGCCAGGTCCAGCCGGTAGTGGAAGACCGGCCACAGCACGCCGTTGGAATAGCCGACGTAATAGGCGTCGTGGTCCTCGCGCGAAAGGTCGACCGTCACCAGCTTGACCGAGCCGGCCTGATGGACGTGGACTTGGCCCTCGCCCGGCGCGCCGCCCTGCTCCGCCTCGATCACCTTGCCGCTCCATCCGAACCACAGGCCGCCCGTGCTGTTCAGGACGTCCGCCAGCGCCACGGCCAGCCCCCCGGCCGCCGTTTTTCGGGGGTCAGCCAGCCGGTTGGAAACGACGACCAGCCGCGCCATTCAGATGACCGAGTCCCAGGGCGCGGACAGCCGCACCGCGGCGTTGATGATGCCGACCATCGAATAGGTCTGCGGGAAATTGCCCCACATCTCGCCGCTGACCGGGTGGGTGTCCTCGGACAGCAGGCCCAGCGGATTGCGGCTCTTGAGCATGACCTCGAAGATCTCGCGCGCCTGCGCCTTGCGCCCGATCCGGGCCAGCGCGTCGATGCGCCAGAAGGTGCAGATGTTGAACGCCGTCTCCGGCTTGCCGAAATCGTCCGGAGCCTCGTAGCGCCGCATGTACGGCCCGTCGCACAGCGACTTCTCGAGCGCGTCCAGGGTCGCGACGAAGCGGCTGTCGTTGGGATCGATGAAGCCGACTTCGGCCATCAGCAGAGCGCTCGCATCCAGGTCCTTGCCGCCGAAGCTCTCGGCGAAGGCCTGGCGCTGCTCGCTCCAGGCTTCGCGCAGGATGCGCTCGCGGATCACGTCGGCGCGCTCGCGCCAGTAGCGGATGCGCTGCGGCAGTCCCAGCGAGGCCGCGACTTTCGACAGCCGGTCGCAGGCCGCCCAGCTCATGATCGCGGAGGACGTGTGGACGCGGGCCCGGGTGCGCAGCTCCCACATGCCGGCGTCGGGCTGGTCATAGACCCGGAAGGCCTGCTCGCCCACGGCCTCGAGGTGGGTGAATTCGGCGCGGCCGGCGCGCTTGAGAAGCCTGTGGTCGTGGAAGGCCTGGGCGGCGCCGAGCACGATGTTGCCGTAGACGTCGTGCTGGAAATGCTCCTGCGCCTGGTTGCCCACGCGCACCGGCCCCATGCCGCGGTAGCCGGGCAGGTGATCGAGGATGGCCTCGGGCAGCTGCTCCTCCTGGCCGATGCCGTAGAGCGGCTGGATGTGGGCGCCGCCGGAGCGCACGACGATGTTGTTCAGCCAGCGCAGGTACTCCTCCATGGTCGCGACTTCCGACAGGCTGTTGAGGGCCCGGACCACGAAGAAGGCGTCGCGCAGCCAGCAGAAGCGGTAGTCCCAGTTGCGGCCGCTGCCGGGCGCCTCCGGGATGCTGGTGGTCATGGCGGCGACGATGGCGCCGGTGTCCTCGAACAGCGAGAGCTTCAGGGTGATCGCGGCGCGGATGGTGGCCTCCTGCCATTCGAGCGGCAGCGACAGGGCGCGGGTCCAGTTGCGCCAGTAAGCGGCGGTCTCCTGCTCGAAGCCGCGCGCCGTATCTTCGATGCCCGAGGCCAGCGTCTCGTCCGGGCCCATGATGAAGTTCATCGGCCGGTCGACGACGAAGAAGGTTTCGGACAGCAGATAGCTCAGCGGGGCGTCGCTGTTCAGGCGCAGCGTCTGGCTGGCGCCGACGTAGCGGATGTGGGTGCTGCCCTGCGTCACCAGGGGCCGGTCGCGGCCCCAGTTGAAGCGCGGCCGGATCACCATGCGCATGCGCGGCGATCCTTCCAGCACCTTGATGCGCCGGATCAGCGTCAGCGGCCGGAAGGTGCGGCCGCGGCTGAAGAAACGCGGCGCGAAGTCCGTCACCTCGATGCCCTGGCCCTGGTTGTCGTACAGGCGCGTGCGCAGGATCGCGGTGTTGGGCTCGTACTGCTGTTCGCTGCGGGCGAAGTCCTCCAGTTCGACGGTCCAGCGGCTGCCGTTCTCGCTCGGGTCCAGCAGCGCGTTGAACACCGGATCGCCGTCGAACCGCGGCAGGCATGACCAGACGATGCCGCCGCGCGCGTCGATCAGCGCGCTGTACGCGCAGTTGCCGATCACGCCCAGGTTGAGGGAGGGTTGAATGGTTTCCGGTGCGATCATGAAAAAGTCTCCGCGCCTGTCGCTGCGATGGAATTGGGGAGTGGGCGAGCGCGTGTCACGCCACGGCCTTTCCGGTCCGGGCGGCGGCGGCGTCGCTCAATTCGCGCCGGAACAACTCGGGGGTCGCGATCCGCTGCCAGGCGACACTGGGGCCTTCGCCGACCTTGACGCCGAGCCCGCCCATGCGCTGCACGCTGGAAAAGCCGACTTCGTCGGTCACGTCGTCGCCGACGAACAATGGTGTCCTGCCGGCGAAGGGCGCCTCGCGCATGAAGTCCTCGATCGCCCGGCCCTTGCTGGCGCCGCTGGGCTTGGCCTCGACCACCATCTTGCCCTGCAGCAGGGTGATGCCGGGGGAGGCCTGCACTGCCTGTTGCATGGTCGATCGCGACAGGTCTTCCAGTTCCGGCGCCTGCCGGTAGTGCAGCGCGATCGAGCCGCGCTTGACTTCGACCAGCAGCCCGGCGTGTTGCGCCGCGAGCTGGCGGGCGGCGTTTTCCACCAGGTCGAGCGGATGCGTCAGCAGCAGCGTCATCTCTCCGCTTGCATTGCGGCGCTCCGCGCCGTGGACGCCCGCCGCCGCGAGTTGCAGCGGCCGCAGGAACTCGTCGATCTGGCCGATCGGGCGGCCCGAGATCACCGCGACGGCGCCGCCGAGATAGTCTTTCAGGACGGCCAGTGTCTGCACCAGGTCCTGCGGCACCTCGACTTCGTGGGGCTGCTCGGCGATGTCGACCAGTGTTCCGTCGAAATCCAGAAACAGGGCTGACGAGTTGTACAGGAGGTCGGCAAAATTCATCGTTGTTCACCGTAGCAGACGCCTCGTTGTCCCGCCAGACAGACGCGGCGACGACCCCTGTAGGACGTCGCCTACGGCCGAGCATCCGACAAGCTTGCCCGTCCCTCAACCTGAAAGCACCCCAATGGACTACTCCCGCTACACCACACTCGACATCGGCCGGCGCGGCCCCAACAACAGCGTGCTGGACATCCAGATGAAGGCGCTGAACGGCAAGCTGCCCACCGCCGGCCACGAGGGCCACACCGAGCTGGCCGAGATCTGGCGCGACGTTTCCGCCGACAGCACGGTCCGCTGCGCCGTCCTGCGCGGAGAGGGCCTGGGCTTTTCCGGCGGCGGCGACCTGGCGCTGGTGCAGGAAATGACCGAGGACTTCGAGGTCCGCAGCCGGGTCTGGAAGGAAGCGCGGGACCTGGTCTACAACGTGATCAATTGCGACAAGCCGATCGTCAGCGCCATGCATGGGCCGGCCGTGGGCGCCGGTCTGGTCGCAGGCATGCTGGCGGACATCTCCATCGCGGCGAAGGGCGCCAAGATCGTCGATGGCCACACCCGGCTCGGCGTCGCCGCCGGCGACCACGCCGCCATCGTCTGGCCGCTGCTGTGCGGGATGGCCAAGGCCAAGTACTACCTGCTGCTGTGCGAACCGATCAGCGGGCAAGAGGCCGAGCGGATCGGCCTGGTGTCGCTCGCCGTGGAAGATGACCTGTTGCTGGACAAGGCCTACGAGGTCGCCGACAAGCTCGCGCTCGGTTCGCAGAGCGCGATCCGCTGGACCAAGTATTCCCTGAACAACTGGCTGCGCCAGGCCGGGCCGGCGTTCGACGCCTCGCTCGCGCTGGAGTTCATGGGCTTCGCCGGTCCCGACGTGAAGGAAGGCGTCGCCTCGCTGCGCGAACGGCGCGCGCCGCGCTTTCCCTGATTGCCGCTTTCCGCAGCCCGCATCCGGGCGGCCGGCGGGGGATAATTGAGGCCATGCAGCGTCTGCGCCATGCCCGTTTTCTTGCCCGCCTCGTGCTGGCCTGGTTCGCGCTGTCGCTGGGGATCGCGATCGCGGCCCCGATGGCCGGGGCCGGCTCGCTCGAGCTGGTCTGCACCGGCTCCGGTGAGCTCAAGCTGCTGGTCAGGGGCGGGGACGGTTCGACCCCGCCGGCCGGCCACACGCTGCAATGTCCCTTGTGCGCTTCGATCGCTGCGCCGCCGCCGGCGTCGGCCACGGCCCGCGCGGTCCGGCTGCCGACAGCCACTCCCGCAAGCAGCGGCGCGCCGGGACAGACTTCGGTGCGGTCCGCCGCGCCACCACCGGGTCGCGGTCCACCAGCGCTGGCTTGAATCTTTCGCGCCGGGCCCGATGACGGGCTGCGGGCAATTCAATCCTTCACTCGTGGACGGCCGATGGCCGCACCGCACCCGGACCCATGAACTCCTTGCTTCTCAAGACACTGCCGTCGCTCGCCCTTGGCCTTTGCGCACTGGGCGCCCTTTCACCCGCCGTCGCACACGTTTCGCTGCAGCAGGCGACGGCCGACCCGGGCAGCGCCTACCGCGCCGTGCTGCGCGTCGGGCACGGCTGCGACGGCTCGCCCACCACCGGCATCGCCGTCCAGCTGCCGCCGGAATTCACCGGCGCGCAGCCACAGCCCAGGCCGGGCTGGACCCTCACGCACAAAGGCGCGGAGGTGCGCTGGACCGCTGACAGCAAGCAGGCCGCCCTGGCGCCAGACGCGCGTGGTGAATTCATCGTCAGCGGCAAGTTGCCCGCGACGCCGGGACCGCTGTGGCTGAAGGTGCAGCAGACCTGCGAGCAGGGGCGGATCGACTGGAACGAGGTTCCGGCGCGCGGCACCTCGGTCGAAGGCCTGAAGACGCCGGCGGTGCTGCTGCAGGTGCAGGCGCCGGCCGCAGTGCTGGTGGAGCAGGGCTGGGTGCGGCCCAGCGTGCCGGGCCAGCAGGGCACCGGCGGCTACATGAAGCTCACCGCGCGCGAAGGCCAGCGCCTGGTCGGCGCGTCGTCTCCGGTTGCCGGCGTCGCCGAGTTCCACGAGATGAAGATGGAAGGCGAGGTGATGACGATGCGTCCGCTCAAGACGCTCGACCTGCCGGCAGGCAAGACGGTGGAGTTCAAGCCGGGCGGCCTGCACCTGATGTTGATGGACCTGAAGCAGCCCTTGCCCGCGGGCAGCAGCGTGCCATTGACGCTCGTGTTCAGGGACGCCCGCGGGGTGGAAAGCCGGGTCGAGACCCGGCTGCAGGTCAGCATTTCGGCGCCGGACGGCAGCTCCAGCCAGGGCGCGCACAAGCATTAGGCGAGCTGCCGGGGGTTCTGCCATTGGGGTAAGCTGTCAGCACCCCGACACGGAGGACGGACATGAGCGAGCAACAGAACTACGGTTTCGGCAAATTCGTTCCGGGTTTCGACTTCCTGCAGAACCTGGCCAAGGGCGCGTCGCAAACATCGACCGCGATCCCCAGCCTTTCGAGCTGGGTCGCGCCCACGCTCAGTGTCGAGGAACTGGACAAGCGCATCGGCGAACTCAAGGCGGTGAGCTTCTGGCTGGACCAGAACGCCCGGGCGCTCGGTGCGACCATCCAGGCACTGGAACTGCAGAAGATGACCCTGGCCACGCTCAAGGGCATGAACTTCAACATGGCCCAGGTCGCGGAAGCACTGAAGCTCAAACCGGGCGCTGACGGCGCAGCCGCGCCCGACGCCCAGGGCGCCGAGCCGGCGTCCGACAGCGTCGCCAGCGCGGCGCGCGAAGCGGTGGCCAAGGCCCGCGCCGGCAAGAAAAACGCGCAAGGCGGCGACGCGAACGGCGAGGCGGGCAAGACAGCGTCCGTGGTCGATCCGCTGCAGTGGTGGGGCGCTCTCACCCAGCAATTCCAGGAGATCGCGGCCGGCGCCATGCGCGAGGCGGCCGCGAACCCGGCTGTCGAGGTGGCCCGCGAAATCGCCGGCGGCGTGACGACCCAGACCATGAAGGCGGCGAACGACCTGGCTGTCGCCGCGACCGGCAAGGTCGCCCGCAAATCCGGCGCCGCCGCAAAGAAGACGAGCGCGACCGGCAAGAGCGCCGGCGCGAAGAAGACCGCACGCAAGACCGGCGTGCGAAACCGCTGAGAAACTGAACGGGTGGTGCGATGAAGTTGTTCCCGTATGGCCATGCGACGCATCCGCAGTGGCCGATGGCCGCGGCCCTGGTGCTGGCGCAGTTGCGCGCCCAGATGGCCCTCCCCGCGTACGCCGGCGCGCCGACGCTGGGCCTGCTCTATGTGACCGACCACTATGCCGGTGCGGCGCAGGAAATCCTCGATCACCTCAGCTCCGAACTGCGCGAGATCACCGATTGGGCCGGCAGCGTCGGGATCGGCATCGCTTCCAACAACGTGGAGTATTTCGACGAGCCCGCGCTGGCCGTGATGCTGTGCGAGATCCCGTCCCACCACTACCGCGTGTTCTCCGGCGTCGCGCCGCTGGGTGTCGGCGAAGGCATGGGCTTCGAGCCGCACACGGCGCTGGTGCATGCCGACGCCTCGACACCCGACGTGGCGGAACTGATCGAGGAGATGGCTTCGCGCACGGCCACCGGCTACCTGTTCGGCGGCCTGGCATCCAGCCGCGGCCAGGCCGTGCAGTTCGCCATCGGCGGCAACGGCAACATCAAGGGCCAGGGCGCCGCCGGCGGCGTGTTCCGCGGCGGCCTGTCGGGCGTGGCCTTCGGCGAGGAGGTGGAGCTGATCTCGCGCGTGACCCAGGGTTGCCAGCCGATCGCGCCGCAGCGCATCGTCACCGCCTGCGAGGGCCATGTGCTGACGGAGCTTGACGGTGAACCGGCGCTCGACGTGCTGCTGCGCGACCTGCGGATCACGCTGGACGAGCCCCAGGCGGCAATGACCCGGCTGCGCGCCACGCTGGTTGGCCTCACCGAGGCAGGCAGCGACGTGGTGGGCCGCACCGGCAACTTCGGCGCCGACGTGACCGTGCGCCACATCATCGGCCTCGACCCGGCGCGGCGCGGCGTGGCGATCGCGCAACAGGTTTCGCCCGGCATGCGAATGGCGTTCTGCCAGCGCGATGCGCAGGCTGCGCGGGCCGACCTGATGCGGATCTGCGCCGAGATCCGCGAGGAACTCGAGCCCGAGGAGATGACGCAGGCGGTAGCGGCTGCTCTCGCCGCACCGCGGGAACTGGCGGCGCCCAACCCGCAGCGCCGCATCGCCGGGGCGGTCTATGTCAGCTGCGCCGGCCGCGGCGGACCCCATTTCGGCGGGCCGAGCGCCGAGTTGCAGATCGTGCGCCACGCGCTCGGGGACGTGCCGCTGGTCGGCTTCTTCGCCGGCGGAGAGATCGCCCGCCACCACCTGTATGGCTACACTGGCGTCTTGACTGTCTTTCGCGCACCTCGAACCGACTGAATGGCATTGCCATCCTCAAACCGGATGCCCGACATCTGGAGCGGCATCAAGTGGGCCCTGGATCCCGCCAACGGCAGCGCCGTTTCCCGCCTGCACCTGGCGGCTCGGGCGCTGCGCGGCGCGCTCTGGCACGGCAAGGCCATGCGTCGCTGGATGGCCATCGTCTTCGAGCTGCGGTCGCGCGGCATCGTCGCGGACCTGCCCTCCGAATACCTGCGTGCCGTCCGCCCTTATGTGAACAGCGGCACCAGCATGTCGACCCGGGTCGTGCAGCTGATCGACCATGCCGACTGGCTGGAAACCGCGCTCAAACCAGCCGCCTTCGAACGCATCACCTCCGGCAAGCCGCTGGTGCTGGCGTCGCTGCAGGCGCCGCGCGGCTACCAATACATGCGGCTGCAGCTCCAGCGTTCACCGGTGCAGAGCCCGGAAGGCGACCTGATGCTGACGCTGGTGCTGCAGCGGTCCGCGCAGGTGCAGCAAAAGGCCTTGCCGGTCGAGGCCGCGACCCTGGCCTTCAGCCGCTTCCGCATCGACGGCCAGGGCTGCCTGGCGATCGGCGGCGTGCGCGGCCAGCGACACCCGGTCCTGCGGCTCTCGCCCGTTGAACTGGGCCAGGCGCTGAGCGGCTGGAAGCCGCCGGTGTTGATGGTGCGGGTGGCGCAGGAGCTGGCGCGCTTCTGGGGCCTGCGGCTGGTCGGCCTGGATCCGTCGCATCACCCCCTGCACCATTGGCCCTACAGCTCGAGCCGGAGAAATCGCGACGCCGCCCAGCAGATCGACAAGAGCTACGGCGCGATCTGGAAGCACTTCGACGCAGTCCGCGGCCCGCACGGCTGGATGGTGCTGCCGCAGAACTCCGACGAGAAGCTCTCCGCCACGGCGCTGTCGCCGGAAAAGCGCGCCCGCCAGACGCTTCGAGCCGACTACTGGATCCGCACCCGCAACCTGCTGCGCAGCGAGTTCAGCATGCAGTTGCAGCGACTGGCGCCCGATGTGCAGCTCAATGGGGCCACCGTCGCGCACGGGCCGGACACGATGCAGATCGGCCAGGACGACTTGCGCGACAGCGACGACAACGTCCCGTCGCGGGTGCTCGACACCGGCCCCAGCAGCCTGATCTGAAGCCTGGAGCGCCCTAGCGGCGCAGCCGGGTGAAGGCCGCGAACTCCCAGCTTCGCATCGCCAGCAGCAGCGTATAGCCTTCGCGGTCCTTCTCCGGCAGTTTCTGGTCGGCTTGGTGCTGCTGCGCGAAGTCCTGTGCGACTCGCTGCATCCGCTCCAGGAACGAAGGCGCGAGGCTGCGGCCGATCGAGCCGTGCACCAGCAGCAGCCCTTCGCCCGCGGCGTCGAAGCCGCCGGAAAAAATAGTCCAGCACGGCGTTGTCGCGAAAGTAGTTCATCACCGGCCCGTGCGGCGGCCAGCGGAAGGTCTTGGCCAGCTTGAGCCGGTAGCGGTTCAGCGGGCGCAGCTCGATGATCCCGATGCGATCGAGCTGCACCAGGTACTTGATGCACTCCGCTTCGCCGATGCGGTAGCTGGCGACGATCTGGTCCAGGGTCCATTGGCTGAGCACGCAGATGGCGCACAGAAGCAGTTTCTTGTCGGCGACGACGGCCCTTTCCTGCTCCTGCGTCAGCTCCTTGAGCAGCGGCTGTGCGTCGGCGACCCGGCGCGCCAGCTCGGCGAAGTCCAGCTTGAGCGCGCGGCAGATCGCGTCGACGCGAGACAGCGGCATGTCGCCCTTGGCCATCATCCGCTTGACGCTGGATTCCGCCATGCCCAGCGCCGTTGCCAGGTCGGCGTATTGCGCGGGTGCGCAGCAACACTGGCCGGTCTTTTCACCAGGAGTCACGATGCGATGCCTTGCAGACTCGTCCACTCGGCGAAACCGGCATTCGACGGCAGAATGCCCCAAACCCGACCTCGACGGGGAGGAGACCCAATGACGACCGTGACGGCCCAGCCCGCGGTGCAGCCCGCCGCGCACGCCCACCCGAACCAGTTCGCGTTGCTGCGGCAACGCCGTTTCGCCCCCTTCTTCTGGACCCAGTTCAGCGGCGCCGCGAACGACAACCTGTTCAAGTTCGCTTTCACCGTCATGGTGACTTACCAGCTGCAGGTCGGCTGGATGCCGCCGGCGATGGCCGGACTCGTGATCGGCGCGCTCTTCATCCTGCCGTTCCTGCTGTTTTCCGCGACCAGCGGGCAGCTCACCGACAAGTACGACAAGACCAGCGTGATCCGGTTCGTCAAGAACTTCGAGATCGCCATCATGCTGCTGGCGGCCTGGGGCTTCTGGAACGACAGCGTCGCTGTCCTGCTCGCCTGCACCTTCCTGATGGGGCTGCATTCGACGCTGTTCGGGCCGGTGAAGTTCGCGTACCTGCCGCAGGTCCTGGGCGAGCGCGAGCTCACCGGCGGCAACGGCATGGTGGAGATGGGGACCTTCGTCGCGATCCTGCTCGGCAACATCGCCGGCGGCATCGTCGTCGCCATCCCGGAAGTCGGACGCCAGCAGGTCGCGATCGCCTGCGTGCTGCTCGCCCTCGCCGGCCGCGGCATTGCGCAGTTCATCCCGGCGGCGCCCGCGACCGATCCCGGCCTGAAGATCAACTGGAACCCGGTCAGCGAAACCTGGCGCAACCTGAAGCTCGCGCACGGCAACCGCGTCGTCTTCCGCTCGCTGCTCGGGATCAGCTGGATGTGGTTCTTCGGCGCGGTGTTCCTCAGCCAGTTCCCCAGCTTCGCCAAGGAGGTGCTGCACGGCAACGTGCAGGTCGCATCGCTGCTGCTGGTCGTGTTCTCCATCGGCATCGCGACCGGGTCGCTGCTGTGCGAGGTGCTCTCGCGCAGGCATGTGGAAATCGGCCTGGTGCCGGTCGGCGCGATCGGGATGAGCGTGTTCGCGATCGACCTGTACATCGCGTCGCGGGGCCTGCCGCCGTCGGCGTCGCTGACGCTGTCGCAGTTCGTCGCCGTCGCGGCGCATTGGCGCGTGATGGCCGACCTGGCGCTCCTCAGCCTCTTCGCCGGCCTGTACAGCGTGCCGATGTACGCGCTGATCCAGCTGCGCTCGCAGCCGACGCACCGCGCCCGCATCATCGCCGCCAACAACATCCTGAACGCGCTGTTCATGATCGCCAGCTCGGTGATCGCCGGCCTGCTGCTGAAGCTGGGGCTGACGATCCCGCAGATCTTCATGCTGGTGGGGCTGGCGAACGC
The DNA here is from genome assembly GCA_028291885.1 of Ramlibacter sp. Taxonomy (GTDB): domain Bacteria; phylum Pseudomonadota; class Gammaproteobacteria; order Burkholderiales; family Burkholderiaceae_C; genus Ramlibacter. Next base: position 11,955 of record JAQGNJ010000224.1, read on the forward strand.
GGTCGTCGCGTTCTACATCTTCATGCTGGTGCCGGAGTACCTGCTGCGCTTCGTTGCCTGGGTCGCCTCGCACCTGGCGTACCGCTTCCGCATCGACGGCGACGAGAACATCCCGGTCGCGGGGCCCGCCATCCTGGTGTGCAACCACGTGAGCTTCGTCGATGCGGTGTTGCTGATGGCGGCAAGCCCGCGGCCGATCCGCTTCGTGATGGACCACCGCATCTTCAAGGTGCCGGTGCTGGGCGCGTTGTTCCGGCTGGCCAAGGCCATCCCGATCGCTCCGCGGGCGGAAGACCCGGTGGCCTATGAGGCGGCATTCGAAGCGGCAGCGCAGGTGCTCAGGGACGGCGACCTCCTCGGGATCTTTCCGGAAGGGGGCATCACCCGCGACGGCGAGCTGCAGGAATTCAAGGGCGGCATCATGAAGATCCTCGAGCGCGAGCCCGCGCCGGTGATCCCGATGGCGCTGACCAACCTGTGGGGTTCATTCTTCAGCCGCGTGGAGCAGGCCGGCGCGATGGTGCGGCCGTTCCGGCGCGGGATGTTCAACACGGTGGGGCTGAATGTCGGCGCCGCCCTCCCGGCGGCCCAGGTCGATCCGCAATTGCTGAGAACCAGGGTCGCCCAACTTCTCGCCGCCAGGTCGATGCCGGCGTGATTCCCCGCAAACTCAAACGCCGCGCGCGCGGTCCTGCCTGAACTGCTGCCCGAACTCCGCAAAGCGCCCCGCGTCGAGGGCCTCGCGGATCTCGCGCATCAGGTTCAGGTAGTAGTGCAGGTTGTGGATGCTGGCCAGCATCGGGCCGAGCATCTCGCCGCAGCGCTCCAGGTGGTGCAGGTAGGCGCGCGAGAAACCGCCTTCCACGACGCCGCTGCCCGAGGTCGTTCCCTTGCAGGCGTAGCAGGTGCAGGTCTCGTCCAGCGGACGTTCGTCGGTCCGGTGCCGCGCGTTGCGGATCTTCAGGTCGCCGAAGCGGGTGAACAGGTGGCCGTTGCGCGCGTTGCGGGTCGGCATCACGCAGTCGAACATGTCGACGCCCTGGGCCACGCCTTGCACCAGGTCCTCGGGCGTGCCCACGCCCATCAGGTAACGCGGCTTGCCGGCCGGCAGCAGGTGCGGCGTGTGGGCCATGATGCGCAGCATCTCGTCCTTCGGCTCGCCGACGCTGACCCCGCCCACCGCGTAGCCGGGGAAGTCCATCTCCACCAGCGCCGCCAGAGATTCCTCGCGCAGCGACTCGAACATGCCGCCCTGGACGATGCCGAACAGCGCGTTGGGGTTCTCCAGCCGGGCGAATTCCGCCTTGCACCGCAGCGCCCAGCGCCGGCTCAGCTCCATCGACAAGCGCGCCTCGCCTTCCGTCGTGATGTGGCCCTTGGTGTCGTAAGGCGTGCACTCGTCGAACTGCATCACGATGTCGGAATTCAGGAGGGTCTGGATCTGCATCGAGATCTCCGGCGTGAGGAACAGCTTGTCGCCGTTGACCGGCGACGCGAACTTGACGCCCTCCTCGGCGATCTTGCGCATCTCGCCCAGGCTCCAGACCTGGAAGCCGCCGGAGTCGGTGAGGATCGGCTTGTCCCAGCGCTCGAAGCGGTGCAGTCCGCCGAACTGCTGCAGCACGTCCAGGCCGGGCCGCATCCAGAGGTGGAAGGTGTTGCCCAGGATGATCTGGGCGCCCATCTCCTGCAGCGAGCGCGGCGTCACGCCCTTGACGGTGCCGTAGGTGCCCACGGGCATGAAGATCGGCGTCTGCACGACGCCATGGTTCAGGGTCAGGCGGCCGCGCCGGGCCAGGCCCTCGGTCTTGAGAACGTCGAATTCAAGCATGTTGTCGGTTTGCGCGGGCGAGCAGCATTGCGTCGCCATAGCTGAAAAAGCGGTACCGCTGCGCGATGGCGTGGCGATACAGGGCCATCACGTGGTCGTAGCCCGCGAGGGCGCTGACCATCATCATGAGCGTGGACTTGGGCAGGTGGAAATTGGTCAGCAGCAGGTCGGTGAGCCTGAAGCCGAAACCGGGCGTGATGAAGATGCTGGTGTCGCCTTCGGCCTGGCCGCTCAGCGCCCAGGATTCGAGCGTCCGCACCGTGGTCGTGCCCACGGCGACGATGCGGCCGCCGCGCTCGCGCGCTTCGCCGATGGCCTGCTGCGTGGCTTGCGGGACTGCGTAGCGTTCGCTGTGCATGCGGTGATCCGCAAGGTTCTCGGTCTTCACCGGCTGGAAAGTGCCGGCGCCCACATGCAGGGTGACCGTGGCGCGGCGCACGCCGCGCGCGTCCAGGCTGGCCAGCGTCGCTTCGTCGAAGTGCAGGGCCGCCGTCGGCGCGGCGACCGCGCCCGGGTGTCTGGCGAACACGGTCTGGTAGCGGCGCGCGTCTTCGGCCGAGTCGGTGTGCGTGATGTACGGCGGCAGCGGCACATGGCCATGCCGCTCCATCAGCTCGTACGGGTCGCCGCTCAGGGTGAAGCGGAACAGCGGGCCATCGTCCTGCGGCCAGCGGCCCGTCAGCGTCGCGGTGAAGCCGCCGGCCATCCGCAGCACTGTCCCGGGCTGCGGCTTCTTGCTCACCTTCATGTGGGCAACGACGTCGCGGTCGTGCAGCACGCGCTCGATCAGCAGTTCCAGCTTGCCGCCGGTCGGCTTTTCGCCGAACAGGCGGGCTTTCACGACCTGCGTGTCGTTGAACACCATCAGATCGCCTTCGCGCAGCAGCGAGGGCAGGTCGCGAAAGCTCCGGTCGATGGGCGGGGCCTGCGTGCCATCGAGCAGCCGGGAGCCGGCGCGTTCGGCGGCCGGATGCTGGGCGATCAGTTCGGGGGGCAGGGCGAAGTCGAAATCGCCCAGGGTGAAGTTGCGCATGCTTGAGGGCGCTACGCGCCGCGGAGGCCGAAATGGAAAATGCATCGCGACCGCGATGCATCAGACCCGTTCCAAAGGAGCGAGCTGGAGGAGGCAGAATTCTCCCATGCCCCCGACCCAGGCTCTTTCGGCGCCGCAAAAAGCACTGCTCAAGCTGGGGCTGGGCCGCGACATCGACCTGGCGCTGCATCTTCCCCTGCGTTACGAGGACGAAACGCGCATCGTGAAGCTGCGCGATGCGCGCGAAGGCGACACGGTGCAGATCGAAGCAACCGTGACGGCCAGCGAGATCGCGTACCGGCCGCGCCGCCAGCTGGTGGTGACGGTGGACGACGGCAGCGACACCTGCGTTCTGCGCTTCTTCAGCTTCTATCCCTCGCAGCAGAAGGCGCTGGCGGTCGGCACGCGCATCCGCGCCCGGGGCGAACTCAAGGGCGGTTTCCTCGGCTGGCAGATGGTGCATCCGACCTGTCGCGCGGCCGACGGCGACCTGCCCGACGCCTTGACGCCGGTCTATCCGACTTCGGCCAGCCTGCCGCAAAGCTATCTGCGCAAGGCCGTCCTCGGTGGCCTCAAGCGAGCCGAGCTGTCGGACACCTTGCCGCCGGGATTCGCGCAGGAGATCGGGCTGGAGCCCGAATGGGACCTGCGCCGGTCGCTGGCGTTCCTGCACCAGCCCACGCCCGACACCTCGCTTGCGGCGCTGGAGGATCGCAGCCATCCGGCCTGGCAGCGGCTGAAGGCGGAGGAACTGCTGGCGCAGCAGCTGTCGCAGCTGCAAAGCAAGCGGGAGCGGGCGCGATTGCGAGCTCCCGCGCTGGACACCGTTCGGACCGAGCCTGTCCAGGCTCTTCGACCAGCTCAGGGCGAGCGGAACTTGCCGTTGCACGAACGGCTGCTCGCCGCTTTGCCCTTCCAGTTGACGCCGGCCCAGCGCCGGGTGAGCGAGGAGATCGCCCGCGACCTGGCCCGCAACGTGCCGATGCACCGGCTGCTGCAGGGGGACGTCGGTTCCGGCAAGACCGTCGTGGCGGCGCTGGGCGCGGCGATCGCGATCGACGCCGGCTGGCAATGCGCGCTGATGGCGCCGACCGAGATCCTCGCGCAGCAGCATTTCGGCAAGTTGATCGGCTGGCTCGAGCCGCTGCTCGCGCCGCGCGGGCAGCGCGTGGCCTGGCTGACCGGCAGCCAGAAGAAGAAGGAACGGGGCGAGATGCTGCAGCTGGTGGCCAGCGGGGAGGCGGCGCTGGTGATCGGCACCCATGCCGTGATCCAGGACCAGGTGCGCTTCCGCAACCTCGCGCTGGCGATCATCGACGAGCAGCACCGCTTCGGCGTGGCACAGAGATTGGCGCTGCGGGGCAAGGCGAACTCCGGGCAGGACGGGCTTGCCTGCACCGACGTCGAGGAACCGCATCTGCTGATGATGACGGCGACGCCGATCCCGCGGACGCTGGCCATGAGCTATTACGCCGACCTCGACGTCTCGACCATCGACGAACTGCCGCCGGGCCGCACGCCGGTCGTGACCAAGGTGGTGGCGGACAGCCGGCGCGACGAGGTGATCGAGCGCATCCGCGGCCAGCTCGCCCAGGGCCGGCAGGTCTACTGGGTTTGTCCGCTGATCGAGGAGAGCGAGGCGCTGGACCTGAGCAACGCCACGGCGACGCACGAAGCCTTGAGCGCCGCGTTGCCGGGCGTGCTGGTCGGCCTGCTGCATTCGCGCATGACGCCGGCCGAGAAGAAGGCGGCGATGTCGCTGTTCACCGCCGGGACCATGGGCGTGCTGGTCTCGACGACGGTGATCGAGGTCGGCGTCGACGTCCCCAACGCCTCGCTGATGGTGATCGAGCATGCGGAGCGCTTCGGCCTGTCGCAGCTGCACCAGCTGCGCGGCCGGGTCGGCCGCGGCGCCGCGGCGTCCGCCTGCGTTCTGCTGTATTCGTCCGGCGACGGCGGTCGCCTGGGCGAAACCGCGCGCGCCCGGCTCAAGGCCATGGTGGAAACCGCCGACGGCTTCGAGATCGCCCGGCGCGACCTGGAGATCCGCGGCCCGGGCGAATTCCTGGGCGCGCGCCAGTCGGGCGCGGCGCTGCTGCGGTTCGCCGACCTCGCCACCGACACAGAGCTGCTCGACGCCGCCCGCCGCCAGGCGCCGCTGATGCTGGACCGGCATCCGGCGCTGGCCGAAAAGCACGTCACCCGCTGGCTCGGGGGGCGGCAGGATTTCCTCAAGGCCTGAATGCCGGAGGATTGCGCCACAATCGGCTGGACATGACGCTCACCGAACTCAAATACATCGTTGCTGTCTCCCGCGAAAAGCACTTCGGCAAGGCGGCCGAGGCCTGCTTCGTGTCGCAGCCGACGCTGTCGGTCGCGATCAAGAAGCTGGAAGAAGAACTCGAGGTCAAGCTGTTCGAGCGCAGCGCCAACGAAGTGACGGTGACGCCGCTGGGCGAGGAGATCGTGCGCCAGGCGCAAAGCGTGCTGGAGCAGGCGGCCAGCATCAAGGAGATCGCCAAGCGCGGCAAGGACCCGCTGGCCGGCCCGCTCAAGCTGGGCGTGATCTACACCATCGGCCCCTACCTGCTGCCGGACCTGGTGCGCCAGGCGATCGACCGCACGCCGCAGATGCCGCTGATGCTGCAGGAGAACTTCACCGTCAAGCTGCTCGAGATGCTGCGCACCGGCGAGATCGACTGCGCGATCATGGCCGAGCCCTTCCCCGACACCGGGCTGGCCATCGCGCCGCTGTACGACGAGCCCTTCCTCGCCGCCGTGCCGGCCACCCACGCCTTCGCCGAGCGCAAGACCATCACCGCGCAGGAGCTGAAAAGCGAAACCATGCTGCTGCTGGGCACCGGCCACTGCTTTCGCGACCACGTGCTGGAGGTGTGTCCGGAGTTCGCCCGCTTTTCGAGCGACGCCGAGGGCATCCGCAAGAGTTTCGAGGGCTCGTCGCTGGAAACCATCAAGCACATGGTGGCGGCCGGCATGGGCGTGACGCTGGTGCCCCGGCTGTCGGTGCCCAAGGATGCGCTGGAGCCGCGGGGCAAGCGCCGACGCGACGACCAGGCCTTCGTCAAGTACATCCCCTTCGACGGCGACCCGCCGACCCGGCGCGTCGTGCTGGCCTGGCGCCGCAGCTTCACCCGCTACGAAGCCATTGCCGCGCTTCGCAACGCCGTCTATGCGTGCGAACTTCCCGGTGTGAAGCGCCTTTCGTAAACCGCAGGCAAAGCAGGTCAACGTTTCCCGCCGGCCGGGCGCTATTAGGCTTGCCCGAGGGTCGCTACGCCGGCCAGAGGCCGGTCCGCACCGGCCCAAGGATGGCGTGCGTCGGAATAACATTGGGGGATGGATCTTGCACAACCCGGCATTCTTGAAGCCGTGCCCCTGGTGGCGCGCTATGTTTCTTTCACGATCGCGCCTGAGGCGCTCACGGCTGCTGCGCTGCCAGAAACGCTGAAGCGGCTGGCCGAATCGGCCGACGGCGACAAGATGGTCGTCGGCATCGGCCCCGGCCTGGTGCAGGCGCTCGGCGCTTGCGTGCCCGACCTGCACGAGTTTCCCGCAATGTCGGGCAAGGGGGCCGAGGTGCCGTCGACCCCGCTCGCCCTCTGGTGCTGGTTGCGGGGCGAGGACCAGGGCGACCTGCTCCACGTCTCCAGGCGGCTGCTGCGCATGCTGCAGCCCGCCTTCAAGCTGCGGCACGTGATGGGCGCCTTCCGCCACAAGACCGGCCTGGACCTCACCGGCTACGAGGACGGCACGGAAAACCCCAAGGGCGAGGACGCCGAAGCGGCGGCGCTGGTGCACGGCGCCGGTCCCGGCCTGGACGGAGCTAGCTATGTCGCCGTCCAGCAATGGGTCCACGACTTCGACGCCTTCGAACTGCTGGAGGAGACGGAGCGCGACAACCACTTCGGGCGTCGCCTGCTCGACAACGTGGAGCTGGACGACTCGCCCAACTGGGCCCACGTGAAGCGCACCGCGCAGGAAAGCTTCGAGCCGCCCGCCTTCATGCTGCGGCGTTCCATGCCCTGGACACTGAGCATGCAGAGCGGCCTCATGTTCGTCGCCTTCGGCAACTCGCACCGCGCTTTCGAGGTGCAGCTGCGCCGCATGGCCGGGCTCGAGGACGGCGTCGTCGACGCGATGTTCCGCATCTCCAGGCCGGTCACCGGCAGCTATCTGTGGTGCCCGCCGAGGAAGCGCGAGGGCGGGCTGGACCTGCGGCAGCTCGGGCTGTGATGCCGGCTGGAAAAGTCCGGCTCTATCTCGACCTGATCCGCTGGGACCGGCCTGCCGGCTGGCTGCTGCTGCTGTGGCCGACGCTGAGCGCGCTGTGGATCGCGGCGCGGGGCTTCCCCGGCTGGCATCTGGTCATCGTGTTCACCCTCGGCACCTTCCTGATGCGCAGCGCCGGCTGCTGCGTCAACGACGTGGCGGATCGCGAGTTCGACAGGCATGTGAAGCGCACGGCGCAGCGGCCCGTCACGCGAGGCGCGCTCTCGGTCAGGCAGGCGCTGCTGTTCGGCGCCGCGCTGGCGCTGCTTGCGTTCGCGCTGGTGCTGACGACCAACCGGGCGGCCGTCCTGTGGTCGTTCGCCGCACTCGCCATCGCGCTGCTCTATCCCTATGCCAAGCGCTACGTGTCCATGCCGCAGGCCGTGCTCGGCGTGGCTTTCAGTTTCGGCATCCCGATGGCGTTCGCCGCCGTGCAGTCCCAGGTGCCGCTGCTGGCGTGGGTGCTGCTGCTGGGCAACCTGTTCTGGGTGCTGGCCTACGACACCGAATACGCGATGGTCGATCGCGACGACGACTTGAAGATCGGCATGAAGACGTCCGCGATCACGCTCGGGTCGGCCGACGTGGCGGTCGTCATGGCCAGCTACGCGGCCTATCTCGCGATCTGGGCGGCCGTCTTGCTGCAGCGGATTCCGGCGGCGGGCGTGCTGGTCGCGATCGGCCTGGCGGCGGCGCAGGCGCTGTGGCACTTCGCACTGATCCGCGGCCGCACGCGCGAAGGCTGCTTCAAGGCCTTTCGCCTGAACCACTGGCTCGGGTTCACCGTGTTCGCCGGCGTCGTGGCCGGCTTTGCGCTGGCCTGAGCCTCAGGCGCCGAATTCGTCGCCCAGTTCCCTGGCGCGCGCGCGGGCGGCATGCAGCGCCTTGACGAACTGCGCCTGCAGCCCGTCCTGCTCCATCGAGGTGATCGCGGCGTAGGTCGTGCCGCCCTTGGAGGTCACGCGCTGGCGCAACACCTGGGGCGGATCCTCGGAAGCGCGCGCCAGTTCGGAGGCGCCGACGAAGGTGCCGACCGCGAGCTTGTGCGCCTGCTGCGCCGACAGGCCCATCTCGACGCCGGCCCTGGTCATCGCTTCGAGGAAGAAGAAGACGTAGGCCGGTCCGGAGCCGGAGAGCGCGGTCACGGCATCGAGCTGGCTTTCTTCTTGCACCCAGAGCGATTCGCCGGTGGTGGCGACGACCTGTTCCACCAGCTCGCGGTCGCCTGCGGTCACGCCGGGCCGGGCGAACAGCGCCGTCATGCCCTTGCCGACGAGCGCCGGCGTGTTGGGCATGGAGCGCACGATGCGATCGACGCCAAGCCATGCCGCGATGCTGTCGGACCGGATGCCCGCCGCGACGCTCAGGTGCAGCGCGCCTTTGGTGTGGCCGCCGGCCTGCAGGGCCGCTTGCCTGAAGGTCTGGGGCTTGACGGCCCAGACCACCAGTTCGGCGCGGGCCAGTTGCGGTCCGGCCTGTTCGTGCGCCGCCACGCCGAACTGCGACTGCAGCCTGGTGCGGGCGTCCGCGAAGGGCTCGACGACCTCGATCTGCGCCGGCGCCAGGCCCTGGCGCAGCAGGCCGCCGATGATGGCGCTGGCCATGTTGCCGCCGCCGATGAAGGCGATGGTCTGGCGCTGGAGTGCATTGCTGTCGGTCATGCTCGCGAGTCTATCGCCGCGGCTCGGCGAAAATCGGGCCGATGACGCGGCAAGAACTCCTCTCGCAACTCTCGCAGGCAAAGACCTGGGACCTGGCAGTCATCGGCGGCGGCGCAACCGGCCTGGGGGTGGCGCTGGACGCGGCGGCCCGCGGCTTTTCGGTGGTGCTGCTCGAATCGCACGACTTCGCCAAGGGCACCTCGTCGCGGGCGACCAAGCTGGTTCACGGCGGCGTGCGCTACCTGGCGCAGGGCAACATTTCGCTGGTCCGCGAAGCGCTGCACGAGCGCAGCACCTTGCTGCGCAACGCGCCCCACCTGGCGCAGCCGCTGGCCTTCGTGATGCCTTCCTACAAGTTGTGGGAGACGCCCTTCTACGGCGCGGGCCTGAAGGTCTACGACGCCCTGGCCGGCAAGGCGGGCCTGGGCGAGACCGAGTTCCTCTCCCGGCGCGAGACGCTGGCCTGCCTGCCGACGGCGCGGCCCCAGGGGCTCAAGGGCGGCGTCAAATACTGGGACGGCCAGTTCGACGATGCCCGGCTGGCGCTGGCCCTGGCCCGCACAGCAGCCTCGCGCGGCGCTCTCGTCGTCAACTACTGCCCGGTCAGCAGCCTGGTCCACAGCGGCGGCAAAGTGACCGGCTTGAAGTGCCGGGACAGCGAGTCCGGCGAGCAATTCGAGCTCCAGGCGCGCTGCGTCATCAACGCCACGGGCGTCTGGGTCGACGAGCTGCGCCAGCAGGACGGCGAGGCGATCGGCCGGCCGGTGAGAGCCATGGTTGCGCCCAGCCAGGGCGTGCACATCGTGGTCGACCGGGAGTTCCTGCCGGGCACCCATGCCCTGATGGTGCCCAAGACGGCCGATGGCCGGGTGCTGTTCGGCGTCCCCTGGCTGGGCAAGCTGATCCTGGGCACGACCGACACGCCGCGCGGCGACCTGGCCCGCGAGCCCCGGCCGTTCCAGGAAGAACTGGACTTCATCCTGAGCGAATCCGGGCGCTACCTCGCCCGGGCGCCCGGCGTGGACGACATCCGCAGCATCTGGGTCGGCCTGCGGCCGCTGGTCAAGCCGCAGAACGAGGACGGACAGGACACCAAGGCCCTGAGCCGCGAGCACACGGTGCTGGCCAGCGCCAGCGGCCTGGTCACGGTGACGGGCGGAAAGTGGACGACGTACCGCGCGATGGCCGAGGACGTGCTGCAGACCTGTTTCGACAAGCGACTGCTTCCCGGCGCTCCCGGCGGAGTGACCGCCAACTTGATCCTGGTCGGCGGGGACGGCCCAGCCGCCGGCCGGCGTCCGCTCAGCGAGCCCCAGGGCCTGCATTCCTATGGCAGCGAACAAGGCGCCGTGCGGGAACTGCCGGGCGCGCTGCGTCTGCTGGGCGGGGGCCTCACGGAGGCGATGGTCCGCTTCGCCGCCCGCCGGGAATACGCGCGGACGGTGGAGGATGTGCTGGCCCGGCGCTGCCGCCTGCTGTTCCTGGACGCCCGGCTGGCGGAGTCGCTCGCGCCCCAGGTCGGCGCCATCCTGCGGGAAGAAACCGGCGCCGACCCCCGCGTCGCCGAGTTCCAGGAGCTGGCCAGGCTGTACCTGACGGTTCCGTCCGCACAAGCCAGTTGACAGGCCCTTGGAGATTTGCCATAATCGCGGGCTGCACTTTTTACGAGTGCAGTATCTGCCCAGCGGAAACGCCGTGAGTGGTTCACGGCGCGGACGACGGGCCCAAGACTGACCCGATGCGCAACCGGAATCCCGGCTGGGCGTTGAGTACAAGTTGGGAATATTGAAAAATGATCCAGACAGAATCCCGGCTCGAAGTCGCCGATAACACCGGCGCCAAGTCCGTCCTTTGCATCAAGGTGCTGGGCGGCTCCAAGCGTCGCTACGCAAGCGTGGGCGACATCATCAAGGTCAGCATCAAGGAAGCCGCTCCGCGCGGACGCGTCAAAAAAGGCGAGGTCTACAGCGCAGTGGTCGTCCGCACGGCCAAGGGCATCCGTCGCAGCGACGGCTCCCTGGTCAAGTTCGACGGCAATGCCGCCGTGCTGCTCAACAACAAGCTGGAGCCCATCGGCACCCGCATCTTCGGCCCGGTGACGCGTGAACTGCGCACCGAGAAGTTCATGAAGATCGTGTCCCTGGCTCCCGAAGTTCTGTAAGGGGACGCGTTCATGAACAAGATTCGCAAAGGCGACGAGGTCATCGTCCTCGCAGGCCGAGACAAGGGCAAGCGCGGCAAGGTTTCGCTGCGCAAGGACGACTCGCATCTGATCGTCGACGGCATCAACCTGGTGAAGAAGCACACCAAGCCGAACCCGCTCAAGGGTACGACCGGTGGCATCGTTGAAAAGAGCATGCCGATTCACCAGTCCAATGTGGCTATCTTCAATGCGGCAACCGGCAAGGCCGATCGCGTTGGAATCAAATTGTTGGCCGACGGCAATCGCACCCGCGTCTTCAAGTCCAGCGGCGAAGAAATCAAGGCGGCATGACCATGGCACGTTTGCAACAACACTACCGCGAAAAAATCGCTCCCGATCTGATGGCCAAGTTTGGCTACACGTCGCCGATGCAAGTGCCACGTCTGACCAAGATCACCC
>JAQGNJ010000271.1 GCA_028291885.1 Ramlibacter sp.
AGGCCGTAATCAAACTCGACAACATACATCAGCTCAAACAAACAAGCCCGCGGCCCGAGCTGGCGCGCCAGCGTGGCGCTGCGCTCGCGCTCGGCGTCGTTGCCGTGGGGCAGTCCGATGGAGTAACCCTGGGCCAGCAGCCGCGCGCCCAGTTCCAGCCAGTGCGCCTGCGGCCAGCACTTGTCGTCGCGCGAACTGCCGTGGACGAAGACCACCGGCGCGTCCGCATCGGCCGTGGCTGCACGGCCGCCCTGCGCCTCCAGTCCGAAATCGAGCGACGCCGCAAGCTCGTAGCGCAAGGCCAGCGCGCACAGCTCGCGCGAGCGCTGCACCGCGTGGATGTGGGGCGCGAGCGCGATGGCGATGTCGGCGACCCAGCGGGTCGGCGCTTCGTAGCTCGAGCCCTCGGTCCGGTTCGCCATCGCAAAGCGCTTGCCGCCCGGCGCCAGCCGCGCCGCGCGCGCCACCAGCGCCGACTTGGTCAGTCCCTGCAGGTCGATCACCGCGTCGTAGCCCTCGCGCCGCAGTTCCTCGCGAAAGCCGCGCCACTCGGAGCGCGTCTGCGCCGACAACGGCGACTTGCGCCAGCGCCGAAGCTCGCAGGCGATGACGCGGCCGACGCCGTCGCAACGCTCGACCAGCGGCGCGAAAGCGCGCTCGACGACCCAGTCGATCCGGGCGCCCGGGAACGCAAGCCGCATGTCCTGCAGCGCAGGCATCGCATGAACGACATCGCCAAGCGACGACAGCTTGACGACCAGGATGTTCACGAGCCGCCGCTCAATGCGCCGCCTCGGCGATGACGGCGTCGGGCTTGACGCTGCGCAGCAGCTCCAGCATCGTCTTCTCGATCCGGTGCAAGGCTTCTTCCGTGTGGCCTTCGAAGCGCAGCACCAGGACCGGCGTCGTGTTGGAGGCGCGGACCAGGCCGAAGCCGTCCGGCCAGTCGACGCGGACGCCGTCGATGGTGGTCACTTCGGCGGGAGGCGGGAACTTGGCTTTCGCGATCAGCTGTTCGACGAGCCTGTGCGGCTCGCCCTCCGCGCATTTCACGTTCAGCTCCGGCGTCGAGAAGCTGGTCGGCAGGCCGTCGAGGACGGCCGCGGGGTTGTCGTGGCGCGAGAGCAGTTCCAGCAGACGGGCGCCGGCGTAGGTGCCGTCGTCGAAACCGAACCAGCGCTCCTTGAAGAAGATGTGGCCGCTCATCTCGCCGCCCAGCGGCGAATCGACCTCCTTCATCTTGGCCTTGATCAGCGAGTGGCCGGTCTTGTACATCATCGGATTGCCGCCGGCCTCGCGGATCGTGGGCGCGAGCCGCTGCGTGCATTTGACGTCGAAGACGATCGTGCCGCCGGGCACGCGCGTGAGGACGTCGCGGGCGAACAGCATCATCTGGCGGTCCGGGTAGATGTTGTTGCCGCCCGGCGTGACGATGCCCAGCCGGTCGCCGTCGCCGTCGAAGGCCAGGCCGAGTTCGGCGCCGGTGGTCTTGAGCGCCGCGATCAGGTCGTTCAGGTTCTCCGGCTTGCTCGGGTCCGGATGGTGGTTGGGGAAATTGCCGTCGACCTCGCTGTGCAGCTCGATCACCTCGCAGCCGAGGGCCCGGAAGATGCCCGGTGCCGAGGCGCCGGCGACGCCGTTGCCGGAGTCGACGACGATCTTCATCGGACGGGCCAGCTTGACGTCGCCGACGATGCGGTCGCGGTACGGCGCCGCCAGGTTGACGTTGCGGACATTGCCGAGCTTGCCGTCCGGCGATGCGCCCTGGTCGGCCTCGATCAGCTCGCGCAGCCCCTGGATCTCGGGGCCGTAGATCGCGCGTCCGGCCAGGACCATCTTGAAGCCGTTGTAGTCCTTGGGGTTGTGGCTGCCCGTCACCTGGATGCCGCTGGAGCACAGGGTGCCGGCGGCGAAATAGAGCATCGGCGTCGTCACCATGCCGATGTCGATCACGTCGACGCCGGCCGCCGTCAGGCCGCGGACGAGGGCGGCGCTGAGCGAGGGACCGCTGAGCCGGCCGTCGCGCCCGACGGCGACCGCCTTCTCGCCCTCCTTGCGGGCCATCTGCCCGAAGGCGAGCCCGAGCGCATAGGCCAGGTTCTCGTCGAGTGTGGAAGGGACGACGCCGCGAACGTCGTAGGCCTTGAAGATGGAAGCTGAAACTTGCATGGTTGGTTTCTTCGGCGACTGCGGACAGCAAAGGCGGAATTGTAGGCTCCGGTCCCCGCGGCCACGTGTCCGAAAACGGCTAGTGCAGCTGTCGGCCCTGCGTATCATCGAGCTCATGAACCGCGACAGCGCACCGCTCCAGCCAGACGCCTGCTACCTGGCGTTGAAGGCGCGTGACGCGCGCTTCGACGGCTGCTTCTTCACCGCTGTCACCTCGACCGGGATCTATTGCCGGCCGGTCTGCAAGGTCCGCACGCCCAAGCGCGAGAACTGCCGCTTCTTCGGCCATGCGGCCCAGGCCGAGCAGGCGGGTTTTCGGCCCTGCCTGCGCTGCCGGCCCGAGCTGGCGCCGCATTCGCTGCGCTGGTCGATCCAGGATGCGTCGGCCGTGCTGGCCCGCCAGGCCGTCCGGCTGCTCGACGAGCCCGACGCGTGGAAGGACGGTGCGCCGGTCCTGGAACAGCTGGCCGCGCGGCTGGGCGTGAGCGACCGCCACGTGCGGCGGATCTTCGAATCCGAATTCGGCGTTTCGCCCGTCCAGTACCTGCAGACGCGGCGCCTGCTCACGGCCAAGCAACTGCTGGCCGACACCGACCTGCCGGTCACGCAGGTCGCGCTGATGAGCGGCTATTCGAGCCTGCGTCGCTTCAACGCGGCTTTCGCCGGCCACTATGGACTGAACCCGACGCAGCTGCGGCGCGTCGGCGGAGAGCGGGCCGGCAAGGGGATCTGCGTCAAGCTCGGCTATCGGCCGCCGTACGACGTCCAGGCCATGCTCGCCTTCTTTCTCAAGCGCCAGATCGAGGGAGTGGAATTCATTGCGCCCGGCCGGCAGGAGCTGGCCCGCAGCTTCGCCGTCGAGTCGGCCGGCGAGCGCCATAGCGGCTGGATCGCGGCCGAGTTCCTGCCCGACCAGCACCAGGTGCAGCTGCGCGTGAGCGATTCGCTGCGCGGCGCGTTGCCGCTGGTGATCCGCCGCGTGCGGGCCTGGCTGGACCTCGACGCCGATCCGCGAAGCATCAACGCCGTCCTGCACGAGCGCTTCCCGCAGGGCGACGGCTTGCGGGTTCCCGGAGCGATGAGCGGCCACGAGCTCGCCGTCCGCGCCGTGCTCGGACAGCAGATCACGGTGGCCGCGGCCCGCACGCTGGCGCAGCGGCTGGTGGATCGCTTCGGCGAGCCGGTCGAGACGCCCTGGCCGGAGGTCGGGAGGCTCTTTCCGACGCCTGCCGCGCTCGCTGCCGGTGGCGGCGACGCGCTCGGCCAGCTCGGGATCGTCAGGCAGCGGCAGGCGGCGATCATCGCCATCTCCGAGGCGGTCGCCGCCCGGCGGCTGGAGCTGCATGCCGGCGCCGACGTGCATGCGACGATCGCCGCGCTCAAGGAGCTGCCCGGCATCGGCGAGTGGACGGCGCAGTACATCGCGATGCGGGCGCTGCGCTGGCCCGATGCGTTTCCGGCCGGCGACGTCGCCTTGCACAAGGCGCTCGACGTCTCGTCGGCAAAAAATCCGGCGCGCGAGGCGGAGGCGGCGTCGCAGGCCTGGAAGCCATGGCGCAGCTACGCCGTCATCCGGGCCTGGAGCGCGATGCCGCCGCCGCCGGCCCGCCTCCCGGCGCGCAGTCCGCGCGCAACGGCCGTCGCGGCCCAACCCGTTCCAGGAGTGCTTCCATGAAATTCCATGCTTCCACCGTGCAGGCGCGCTACGACAGCCCGCTGGGCCCGATGGTCGTCGCGGCCACCGACAGCGGACTGGCCGGCCTCTGGTTCGAAGGCCAGCGGCATTTGCCGGACCACAGCGGCTGGCCGCACGCGCCGCGGCATCCGGTGCTGGTCGAGGCGGTCGCGCAACTGGCCGACTACTTCGCGGGAAAGCGCACGCAATTCGACCTGCCGCTGGACCTGCAGGGCGGAACGGCATTCCAGCAATCGGTGTGGCAAGCGCTGCTGGCGATCCCGCCGGGCGGCACGACCAGCTACGGCGACCTGAGCCAGCGCGTGGGCCGGCCGGCCGCTGTCCGTGCCGTCGGCGCGGCGATCGGCCGCAATCCGCTCAGCATCGTCGTGCCCTGCCACCGCGTGCTGGGGCGCGACGGGTCGCTGACCGGGTACGCGGGCGGCCTCGAGCGCAAGAGCGCACTGCTCGCGCTGGAGGGAGCAATTTGACGTCCGGTGTGCAGGCGGTGGCCGGCCGCCCGGCCCGTCCCTGGGTGATGGACTTCTTCCTGCTGGGGGCGATCTGGGGCGCCTCCTTCCTGTTCATGCGGATCGCCACCGTCGAACTCGGCGCCGTCCCGACGGCGGCGGTCCGCGTCGCGATCGCGACGGCGTTCCTGTGGCCGCTGCTGCTGCTGCGCGGGCTGGGACCGCAGCTGCGCCGGCACTGGAAGCCGGTGTTCGCCATCGGCCTGCTCAATTCGGGCCTGCCGTTCGCGCTGTTCTCGTTCGCGCTGCTCTCGATCACCACCGGCCTGTCGGCGGTGCTGAATGCGACGGTGCCCCTGTTCGGGGCGCTGGTCGCCTGGGCCTGGCTGAAGGACCGCCCCACCGTGTCGCGCAGCGTCGGCCTTGCCATCGGCTTCTTCGGGGTGGCGCTGCTGGCCTGGGACAAGGCGAGCTTCAGGCCCGACGCGAGCGGCTATGCGCCGGGCTGGGCGGTGCTGGCCTGCCTTCTGGCCTGCTGCTGCTACGGCCTCGCGGCCAGCGCGACGAAGCGCTATCTGAGCGGATTGCCGGCGCTGGTGACCGCCACCGGAAGCCAGATGGGCGCAACGCTCGGCCTGGCGCTGCCGGCAGCCTGGTTGTGGCCGGCCCGGATGCCGGGATTGAACGCCTGGCTGGCGCTGCTGGCCCTGGGCGTGTTCTGCACCGGCATCGCGTACATCCTGTACTTTCGCCTGATCGAGAACGCCGGACCGCCGCGGGCGCTCGCGGTGACCTTCCTGGTGCCGGTGTTCGCCGTGTTGTACGGCGTGCTGTTCCTCGGGGAAACGGTGACCGGCTGGATGCTGTTGTGTGCCGGCGTGATCGTGTGCGGCACGGCGCTGTCCGCGGGCCTGCTCAAGCTGCCCGGGCGCGAGCGCCGCGGCTGATCAGAAGCGCGGCAGGTCCTGCAGGCTGCGGCCCGGCGCGTCCTCGTCCAGCGCCAGCGTCTCCGTGCCTTCGGGCAGCAGGTCGACCTTCACCTCGGGACCGGGTGCGAAGCCGCCTTCGTCGTCGGGGAACATCGAGATCACCGTGTCGCCTTCGACCATGCGGTCGATGACTTCGACGATGCGGGTCGGCGACGGCCGCAGGTCCCAGCGGTCGTGGCCGCTGTCGATCAGGCCCATCATGGCCTCGACCACATGCGAGCCTGCGTAACGCAGGGCGGTGATGCCGTACAGAGCTTTTTCAACCATGCGTGCATTCTGGCCAGAACGCGGCAGTGGTCACTCAGCCGATGGCCCCAGCTGGCGTCGGAGCCTGCCTACGGCACTGGCCGCGGCTAGACTTGCAGCCCAAGTCCGCAGATCTTCATGACAGCCTCCGCCACGCCCGACCCCGTTGCCCCGGCCCTGGGCAAGGCGCACGCGCGGCGGCTGCGGGAGATCTACCGATCCGCCGGCTGGCCGTGCCAGGATCCGCTGGAAATCGAGCTGCTCGCCGCCGGCATGCTGGACCGGGTCCGCAGCGGCAACGGCCACGAGTCGTTGCGCGTCACGCAGGCGGGCGTGCACCTGCTGGCCGAAACGCTGGCGCGCAATCGCGCGGCGATGTCGTCCCACGAAGCGCTGGTCGAACGCGTCGCCCAGGAGATGGGCCGGGCCGGCCGGATCGCCTGGCGCGGCCTCAGCCTGCGGGCCCAGGTGCCTTGCGAGAACGCGGACAAGCCGCTGCGCTGGTGCATGGCCAGGCCCGACGTCTTCTCGATCCGCAACACCACGGTCGAGGCCTATGCCGAGCCGGTCGTCCACGAGGTCAAGGTCCGGCGCGCCGACCTGCTGTCGGACCTGCGCCACGACGCCAAGCGAGCGTCGTACCTGGATTTGGGGGAATGCTGGTACGTCCTGGGGTCCGATGCGCGGGGACGCAGCATCGGGGCGCCGGACGAAGTGCCGCCCGAGTGCGGCGTGCTGGTGCTGGAACGAGACCGGCTGCAGGTCGCTCGCCCGGCGCCCAGCCGGCCCCGGCGCAAGCTGCCGTTCGGCCTGTGGATGGCGCTTGCCAAGGCGACTCCGGTGG
>JAQGNJ010000290.1 GCA_028291885.1 Ramlibacter sp.
GGAGCCGCCGCCGACGGCGACCACCGCGTCGGCCTCGAGCCGCTGCAGCTGCGCGGCCGCGGCTTCGACCACGGGCAGCGGGCTGTGCGCGACGACGCCCGCGAACACGCCGGCGCAGCGGTCGCCCATCGCGGTGCGCACCAGGTGCAGCGGCGAGCCGTCGCGCGCCAGCGAGGCGCCGCAGAAAATCACCGCGCGCCGGCTCTTGACCCGTTCGAGTTCGCGCCCCAGCCACTCCAGGCTGTCGGGACCCTGGAAGATGCGCAACGGCGCAACGATGTGCCTGAAGGACCGCATGCCGCCCTCCTGCTTCATTGCGCGCCGGGGCGGCCGGCGAGCATCCGCGTCACGCTGTACGCGATCACCTGCTCGTCGCGCTGGTTGTAGATGTCGACCTGCGAGCCGACGATGGCACGGTTGCCTTTCGACGTCGGCCGCAGGCCCGTGATCTCCACTTCGGCGAACACCGTGTCGCCGACCATCACGGGCTTGAGCACCTTCTTGTGCACTTCGAGCGAGGCCAGCCCGGTGCCCTGGATCATCGACTGCAGCAGCAGGCCTTCGATCAGAGCGTACGTCAGCACCGCCGGCACCGGCCGTCCCGGGATCGCGCCCTCCTCGTAGTGCGCGTCGATGAAGATGGCCTCGAGCATGCCGGTGACGCCGATGAAGTTCACCAGGTCGGTTTCCGTCACCGTCCTGCGGAACGTGCGGAAGCGCTGGCCGACCTCGAGGTCCTGCCAGTAGAAGCCCTGGCCGAGCCGGGGCAGCTTGGTGTCGGGTGCCGGCATGTCAGCTCTCGGGCTGGATGTTGAAGTCCTTGAGGAACTTGCGCCAGTCCTGCAGCTGCGACTTCAGGAAGCGGTCCAGCTCCTGCGGCGATGCGGGCGAAATCTCCACGCCCAGGTTGTGCAGCCGCAGCTTCACGTCGTCGCGCTGCAGCACCTTGTCGAGCGCGGCGGTGATCCTGGCGGCGACGGGAGCGGGGAGTCCGGCCGGACCGTACAGGCCCCACCAGCCCGAGTTGTCGGGGAAATTCTGCAGGCCGGCTTCGGCCATGGTCGGGACGTCGGGCAGCACGGCGCTGCGCTTGAGGCTGGTCACGGCGTATGCCTGCAGCTGTCCCGCCTTCACCCGCGGCCCGCCGGACGGCACATCGACGAACATCAGCTGGACCTGCCCGCCGATGAGGTCGGTCAGGGCCGGCGGCGTCGACTTGTAGGGGACGCCCACGAGGTCGGCGCCCACGCGCTGCTTGAACAGCTCGCAGAAGACGACGCCGTTGGTGTTGCCGGAAGCGCAGTTGACCTTGTCGGGGTTGCGCTTGGAATAAGCCATCAGGTCCGGGAGGTTCTGCGGGGGCAGCTTGGTATTGCCGACCAGCATGAAGTTCACGGTCGCGACCTTGCCCAGGGGCGTGAAGTCCTTGACCGGGTCGTAGTCGATGTTGCGCATCACGCCGGCCGGCCCGGTCGCCAGCGCGGAGTTGGTCCCCAGCGTCAGCGTGTAGCCGTCGGGCGCGGCCTTCGCGACCATGCTGGTGGCCAGCGTCGACGCCGCTCCGGGTTTGTTGTCGACGATGACCTGCTGCCCCAGCGCCGCGCCGAGCGGCTCGGCCAGCGCACGCGCGACCGCATCGGTGGCCGATCCCGGCGCAAAGCCGATCAGCAGGCGGATCGGCTTGGTCGGGTACTGCTGCGCGAAGGCGGCATGCGGTGCGGCCAAACCCGCGAGGGCGAGCGAGCAAAGCGCGCCAAGGGTGGCCCGGCGCGTGGCGCGCGGAAATGCGTTCATCGAATGTCTCCTGGTCGTGTCAAGGGATGGCTCTATGCGCCGGCGTATTCGGCCGCGCGGGTGGCGAGCCTCAGGCAGAGAACGTCGGCGCCGCCCGGCCCTGCGCGCAGCCCAAGCGCCGGCTCGTCGGCCGAAACGAAGATCGGCTCCCAGCGGCCGAACTCGCGCCCGCCATGCAGCAGGCTGCCCGCGACGGTCATGATGTATTGGCCGGAAGTGCCCGCACCCGCGCCGGCGGTGGCCTCGCCGCCCGGCGGCAGCAGCAGGCGCGTGGCGGCGACTCCGTCGGGTTGCGGTGGGAAGAGTTCGATGGTTTCGACGCCGCTGCATGCCGCAAGCGCCGCCGCATCCGATGCCGGAAAGGACTCGCTGTGCATCTGCCGCTTGGGTCCGCGGACCATCTTGTCGCGGCCCTGCGGCAGGACGAAGGCGCCCTGCTCGAACACCGAGCGGATCGTGAAATAGGACAGGCCGTTCTCACCGGCCACGATCGGGCCGTAGCCGGTGTACGCGCCCGCGTAGTGGACCGTGATGGCCTGCACGTCGTGGGCGCCGAAGGTGCCGCCGCCCGCGACCACCACCTGGAACTCGTTCTGGCGATGGAAGTGCGCCGCCAGCCTCGAGTGCGGGCCCTGCTCGATCAGGAACATGGTGGGCGACAGCTGCGGATCCTGTCCGGCTTCCAGCCATTCGCCCTTGAAATACTCGAACCCGTCTTCGAGCCTGAGCTTGCGCCGCCTGCTTTGTCCGTGTTCAGCCGATCCCGTCACGATCATGATGCCCCTCATCTGTTCACATGCAAGCCGAAAAGGTACAGGTTTGTGAACGCTCGCGCATCGGTAGCTACCCCGTAGTCAAAAGGCCGCCCGGTGGCGAGGCTTCCGGGAGAAATCCCGGATTGACTTTGTGATCACGCCCAGGCACGATTTGTCCACGATCATGGACAAAACTACACCTCGTCATGCAGCCACGGTCGCGGTGATTCGCGACGGCGCCGCCGGCCTCGAAACGCTGCTGCTGCAGCGCGCCGAGCGCGGCGACCACAACAGCGGCGCCTGGGTCTTCCCCGGCGGGCTGGTCGATGGCGCGGACGCCGATGTGCCTGTTGCCGGTCTCACGCAGGAACAGGCAAACGCCACGCTCGCCGTCGATCAGGGCGGCCTCGCGTTCTACGTCGCGGCGATCCGCGAATGCCTGGAAGAAGCGGGCCTGCTCTTCGCCACGGACCGCGCCGGCCAGCCGGTGGCGCTGGAGAGTGCCGCCGGGACGCGCCTGCTGGCACTGCGGCCTGCCCTCCAGTCCGGCGACGCCTCGATGGCGCAAGCCTGCCGCGAGCTGGAGCTGCACCTTGCCGCGAATCAGCTGTTCTATGTAGCGCACTGGCTCACCCCGGTCGGGCGGGCCAAGCGGTTCGACACCCGCTTCTTCGTCGCCGTCGTGCCGCCGGGACAGCAGAGCGCGCACGACCGCCAGGAAACGCTGGACCACATCTGGATCCGCCCTTCGGCAGCCCTCGCACCCGAAAACACCCGGCGCCTGATGACGCCGACGCGTGCCGTGCTGGAGCTGCTCACGCGCTTCGCGGACACGACAGCGCTCACCGAGTGGGCGCGGTCGCCCCGCGAAGTCGTGCGCGTGTTGCCGCGCCTGGCCACCGGCGCGGCCGGGCCGCGTCCCGTCCTGCCGCAGGACGCGGCGTGGGAAGAAGTCGGCCTGCTCGATCCCGAAGGCAGGGGCACTGCCTGGTGCGAGCCGCGCGTCGACGTCGCGGTCCGGCTCTCGCCGACCCTGTGCCGCGTGACCGCCGCCAGCGGCGAGAACACCTATGTCGTGGGCGCCGAAGAATGCGTGGTCGTCGGCCCGGCGAGCGCGGACCCGGCCCACCTCGACGCCGTCATCGCCGCGCTGGCGGGACGGTTGACCGCCGTCGTCTGCGACGGCGACGAACAGATCGCAGCCGCCGGACAGCTGCAGCTGCGCACCGGCGCGGAGTTCGTCGTCGCGCCGCGCCGCGGCTTCCTGCGCCGTCCCTCCCCCTTCCCAGGAAACAAGCCATGAAGAACCGCCTCTGCGAAATGTTCGGCATCGAAGCGCCGATCTTCGCGTTCTCCCACTGTCGCGACGTGGTGGTCGAAGTGTCCAAGGCCGGCGGCCTGGGCGTCCTGGGCATGGCGCGCATGAGCGCCGAGCGCGTCCACGAGGAACTGACGTGGATCGACGAGCACATCGGCGGCAGGCCCTACGGCGTCGACATCCTGAACCCGGCAAGTTACGAGGACTTCGGCGACCGCAAGTTCGAGCCGGAGCGCCTGCTGCCGCAGGAGCATCGCGATTTCGTCAAGAAGATGCTCGACGACGCCGGCATCCCGCCCCTGCCGCCCGCCGATGCGGACAGCATCATGAAGGCCATGGTCGGCGAATTCACCTTCACGCCCGCCGAAAGCGCAAAGATGCTGGACATCGCCTTCCGGCACCCGATCAAGCTGATCGTCAACGCGCTCGGCTCGCCCTCCAGGGAGCTCGTGCAGCGGGCCCACGCCCAGGGCGCGAAGATCGCCGCGATGGCGGGTGCGCCCAAGCACGCGCTGCGCCACCAGGAAGCGGGATGCGATTTCGTGATCGCCGTCGGCACCGAGGCCGGCGGCCACACGGGCAACACGACGTCCATGGTGCTCTGGCCGCGCGTTGTCGATGCGGTTGCGCCGATGCCCGTGCTCGGCGCGGGCGGCGTCGGCCGGGGCCGGCAGATGGCGGCCGCGCTGGCGCTGGGCTGCGAGGGCGTGTGGTGCGGCTCGGTCTGGCTCAAGACGCGCGAGAGCGAAGTGACGCCCGAGATCAAGCAGAAGATGTTCGAAGCGGGCTCCGAGGACGCCGTGCTCACCCGCACCGTCACCGGCAAGCCCTGCCGCACGCTGCGCAGCAGCTTCACCGATGCCTGGGAGCGGCCCGGCGCGCCGGACACCCTGCCCGCGCCGCTGCAGGCGCTGCTCTGGTGGGGCCAGGGCCGCACCCGCGTCGAGCGGGTGCGCGCCAGGGAATTCCTCACCTATCCTGTCGGCCAGATCGTGGGCGACATGACCGAAGAAACCTCCGTGCGCAACGTCGTCCACGACATGCTGCTCGAATTGTCCGAATCCAAGGAGCGGCTCGATGGCCTGCTCGGCTGAAAGCGAAAACACATGTTGATGATCCGAAGCCTGTTCTTCGCGCCCGCCAACCGGGCCGACCTCGTTGCCAAGTTCCCGCGCTTCCCGGCCGACTGCTACGTCGTCGACCTGGAAGACGGCACGCCGCTGGCCGAAAAGGAACGCGCCCGCGCAGGCATTGCCCAACTGGTGGCCAACGCGCGCAAGCAGCCGCTGGGCGGATTGCTGACCGTGCGGGTCAACGAGCCCGAGTCGGACCAGTACCTCGAGGACCTGGACGCGGCCTTGCGCGCCGACGTCGACGGCATCGTCGTTCCCAAGCTGGAAAGAGTCGAGCAGCTCTATCCGGCGCTGCACCTGATGCGCCGCCTCGACCGCGACGCGCCGCGCGCTGCGCCGCGCTTCATCGTCGGCGGCATCGAATCGATCGCCGGCGTGACCAATTCGGCGGCCCTGTGCGCCGCGCATCCGGCCATCGCCGCCGTCTACTTCGGGGCGGAAGACCTGGCGAGCGACCTCGGTGCCCGCCGCACCGCCGACGCGGCGGAAGTCGCCTACGCGCGCTCGCGCGTGCTGCTGCACGCCAAGGCAGCCCGCATCCTGGCCCTGGACCAAGCCGTGCTGGAAATCCGCGACGACAGCCATTTCGAGCGCGACGCCAACTCGGGCCGCGACATGGGCTACGACGGCAAGATCTGCCTGCTGCCGCGTCAACTGGAGGTGGCCAACCGGGTGTTCCGGCCCAGCGACGCCGAACTCGATCACGCGCGCCGCCTCATCGCCCGCTACGAGGAAGCGATGGCCCGCGGCATCGGCACCATCGATTTCGAAGGCAAGATGGTCGACGGCCCGCTCCTGAAGCGGTCGCAGCGCATGGTCGGCTTCGCCGACGCGCTGGCCGCAAGGGGGATGAAATGATCCGCGTCGCCTCCTCCAGCCTGGACCTGCGTGAATGGATCCGCAGGGGCGACCACATCCTGGTCGCACAGGGAACCGCGGAGCCGCAGACGCTGACCGAGAAGCTGGTGCAACAGCGCGCCGAGCTCGGCGGCGTGAACACCTTCCTTTGCGCGATGTTCTCGGACACCTTCCAGCCCGGTGCGGTGGACGGCCTGGGCCTGCGCGGCATCGGCGGTGTCGGCACCAACCGGCGGCTGATCAAGGCCGGGCAGATGCGCGTCGTGCCGGCGCATGTCTCGCAGATCCCCGCGTTCATCGAGAGCGGCGCGATCGGCTGCGACGTGGCTTTCGTGCAGGTGAGCCCGCCGGACGAGAACGGCCGCTACAGCCTCGGCCTCGCCGCCGACTACACGCGCATCGCGGTGGACAAGGCCAGGATCGTCATCGCCGAGATGAACCGGCAGGTGCCGCAGTCGTCGTGCGACGGCGCCCTGACCGAAGCCGACATCGACGTGCTGGTCGAGACCGACCGCTCGCCGCTGGAACTGCCATCCGCCGCCGTCGGCGACCTGGAGCGCGAGATCGCCCGCCACGTGGACCGTTTCATTCCCGACCGGGCGACGCTGCAGGTGGGCATCGGCGCGATCCCCGAGGCCATCATCGCGATGCTGTCCAGCCGCAAGGACCTGGGCGTCCATTCCGGCATGGTGGGCGATTCGATCGTCGACCTGATGGAATCCGGCGTCGTGACCAACGCGTACAAGGAGGTCGACCGCGGGCTCACGGTCAGCGGCGTGCTCTTCGGAACGCGCGACAAGCTCTATCGCTTCGCCCACCGCAACCCCGCGCTGCGCCTCAAGCCGATTCCCCATACCCATGGCGCGGCCGTGCTGTCGCAGCTCTCGCGCTTCGTTTCCATCAACTCCGCCGTCGAAGTGGACCTGACGGGCCAGGTCAACGCCGAACTGGCCGGCGCCGACTATGTGGGCGCGGTCGGCGGCCAGGTCGACTACGTGCGGGCCGCGGGCCAGTCGCCGGGCGGCGCGTCGATCATCGCCTTCCCCAGCGCCGCCAAGGGCGGTACGGTTCCGCGCATCGTCGCCAGGCTGGGCGGCCCCGTCACCACCGCACGCGCAGACGTGGACATCATCGCCACCGAGAACGGCGCGGTGCGGCTGCGCGGCCTGGACCTGCAGCAGCGGGTGCGCGCGATGATCGACCTGGCTGCGCCCGGCCACCGCGAAGCGCTGGCCCGCCAGGCGCGCGAGCTGTACGGCGCCTGAATGCCGGCCGCGGCCGGCGACCGACCCTAGTCGTCGCCGAACACCGGCTTGCGCTTTTCGACGAAGGCGTTCACCGCCTCCATGTGCTGCGGCGTCTTGTGGGCCAGCGCCTGGAAGCCCGCCGACATCTCCAGCAGGGTTTCCAGCCGCATGTGCTGGCCCTCGCGCAGCAGCCGCTTGCTCAGGCGCAGCGCGCCGCCCGGATTCGCGGCGATGCGGCCGGCGAGCGCGCGTGCCTCGTCCATCAGCCGGTCGGCCGGAACCACGCGCGACACCAGCCCGCAGGCGAGCGCTTCGGCCGCGCTGACCGGGTCGCCCGTGAAGGACATCTCCGCCGCCTTGGACATCCCGACCACCCGCGGCAGCAGCCATGCACCGCCGTCGCCCGGGATCAGGCCCACCTTCACGAAGCTTTCCGCGAAGGAAGCCGCCTCGGAGGCGATGCGGATGTCGCACATGCAGGTCAGGTCGCAGCCGGCGCCGATCGCCGGGCCGTTGACGGCGGCGATAGTCGGCACCTCGAGGTTGTAGAGGGCCGTGACCAGCCGCTGGATGCCTTCGCGGTACCAGGTTCTCAGCGCCGCGGGCGACTCGCCGAACAGCTCCTGCATGTGCTTGAGGTTGCCGCCCGACGAGAACACCGTGCCGGCGGCCGTGAGGATGACGGCGCGCACCGAGGCATCCCTGGTGATCCGCTCGCAGGCGTCGACGAACTCCTGGGGAGCGTTGTTGCCGGTGAGCGCGTTGCGCGTTTGCGGCGAGTTCATCGTCAGGGTGACGACGGGTCCGGACTGTTCGTAAAGAAGGAAGGCGGTCACGCTGGGATCTCCTCGTTGGCGGGAATGAGGCTGGCGCGCATGAAGTCCAGCGCGCCGCGGCCGTCGGCGATGAAGGCGCGCCCGAGTTCGCGGTTCCAGTGCCGCTCCGAGCCGAAGTCGGCGCGCCACTCGTGGATGCGCCGGGTGAAGAGTTGCAGGTCGAGTTCGGCGGTGACGCCGATCGCGCCATGGATCGCATGCGCCAGCGGCGCCGCCAGCGACGCCGCTTCGCTCGCGCGCGCCTTTCCGGCTGCGGCGCGCAGGGGCTCGGGCAGGCAGCCGGCGGCCGTGCAGCCGATCTGCGCCGCCATCCGGCTTGCCGCCACGTTCTCGGCCACGACGGCGAGCTGGTGCTGGATCGCCTGGAACTTGCCGATCGGTTTGCCGAACTGGACCCGCTCGTTGGCGAATGCGACCGTCATCGCCAGCACCCGTTCCATCGCGCCCACGAGCTGGGCCGCCGTGATGGCCGCCCCGGCCGCCATCCAGTCGACGCGGTTGCCGCAGCGGATGGTTTCCGTGGGCAGCGTGTCCCAGTGGAAATCCGCGCGCAGGCTGCCGTGGATGCCGCTGGCCTCGCGCCGGGCCGCGGCCACCGGCAACAACAGCCAGCCATCGCCCTGCGCCAGCGCAACCCATTGCGCCGTCATGCCGCAGGGCACCTGCTGCGCACGCACAGCGCCTTGCGCAAGGGTCTCGACACGGGCGGCGATCGCGATCGGCCCACCGGGCGCGGTTGCGCCCTCCTGCGCGAGCAATGCCCGCACGAGAAGCGTCTGGGCCAGGGGCACGGGCAGCAGCGAGGCGCCCGCCGCGACGAACAGCTCGAAAGCCTGGGCCAGCGGGAGCCCCGCGCCACCTGCCGCTTCGGGCGCCATCGCGTCGAGGAAGCCGGACTCCTGGAGCCTGTCCCACAATGCGTCCGCGCTGCCACCAGCCTCGATCGCGCGCACGGCCGACAGGGGGAATGCATCGGCGAGGAGCCGCTCGAAAGGCGCTGCCAGATCGTTCATCGCAACCCCAGACCGCGGGCGATCAGCCCGCGCAAGACTTCGCGCGTGCCGCCGCGCAGTGAAAAAGTCGGCGCGAACTGCGTCACGTAGGCGAGCGTGCGCATCAGCGCCGGCGATGCCACGTGGCGCGTGTCGCTCGCGATCGCGTCGGCGATCGCTGTCGGGATGGACTGTTCGAGCTCGGTCCCGAGGTCCTTGACCAACGATGCCTCGGTCATCGGGCTGCCGCCCGCGCCGACCCGGGCGGTCACGGCCACCGACATGGAGCGCAGCGCCGCCAGGTGGCCGACGATGCGGCCGGCCAGGGCCAGCGCCTGCTCGTCCGGTGCCTGCACCTGGCGCAGGTGATCGATCCAGGTGTCCAGCAGCACCATGCTGGAGTAGAGGCGCTCCGGGCCGCTGCGCTCCAGCGCAAGTTCGGCGTTGACCTGCTTCCAGCCGGAGCCTTCCTCGCCGATCAGGGCGTCGTGCGGCAACTCCACGTCGTCGAAGAACACTTCGCTGAAGTGGCGGTCGCCGGTGAGGTCCTCGATCGGGCGGACGGTGACGCCGGGTGCCTTCATGTCGATCAGGACCTGCGACAGCCCGGCCTGCCTGTCCTCGGGCGAGCCCGAGGTGCGCACCAGCGCGATCATCCAGTGCGAGTGGTCGGCGTTGGTGGTCCAGATCTTCTGGCCCTCCAGGCGCCAGCCGTCGGGCGTCGCGGTTGCTCTCGTGCGCACGCTGGCCAGGTCCGATCCGGACTGCGGCTCGCTCATGCCGATGCAAAAGAAGAGCTCGCCCCTGCAGACCCGCGGCACGAAGAAGCGCTTCTGCGCCTCGGTGCCATAGCGCAGGACCATGGGCGCGCTCTGGCGCTCGGCGATCCAGTGGGCCGAGACGGGTGCGCCGCGCGCCAGCAGTTCCTCCACCAGCACGAAGCGGGCGAACGCGTCGCGCCCGCCGCCGCCGTATTCTTGCGGCAAGGCCATGCCGATCCAGCCGCGCTCGCCCAGGGCGCGGCTGAAGTCCGCGTCGAAGCCGAGCCAGGAACGCGCCCGCCGCTCGGGCGGCATGTCGCGCAGCTTCTCGTCGAGGAAGCTGCGGACTTCGGCGCGGAGGGCTTCCGCCTGCAGCGGCAAGGGCTGCAGGGACAAGGTCTCGATCACGCCTTACTTCAGGCCGGCGCGGAAGGCGTTCAGGATCTCGGTGCCGGCCCTGCCGCGCTTGTCCAGCGTGTCCGCCCAGTCCTTGGCCACTTCGTGCGAGAGCGTCGACAGCGTCGCCTTGTCGGCGGCGGGCAGCGGCGTGAGCTTGACGCCGGCGGCCTTCACCTTTTCGATGTCGCCCGCCTCGTCCTTCTCGACCTGCAGGCACACGCTCTTGGTCATTTCCTCGCCCATGGTGGAGAGCTGTTGCTGCATGGCCGGCGGCAGCGACTGGAAGCGCTTTTCGCTGATGACCCAGTTGGCCACGAAGGTCCCGAAGTTCTCGCCGATGGTGCCGCTCTTGGACAGCTTGTGGATGTCGTAGGGCGGCAGGCTGTTGAACGGGAACAGCACGCCGTCGATCGTGCCGCGCGACAGCGACTCGTAGACTTCAGGCGTGGGCATCAGCACCGGCACGACCTTCATCTTCTTGAGGAGCAGTTCCTTGGCGGAGCCCGAAGCGCGGATCTTCATGCCCTCCACTTCCTTGAGCGTCGTGAACGGCTTGCGCGTGACGACCTGGTACGGCGGCAGCACGATCGTGAACAGCAGGCGCACGCCGTTCGGCTCGAACTCCTTCTTGGACAGCGCGCCGCCCGGCTTGGCGAGGTTCCAGTACGCCATGGTGGCCATGCAGGAACCGGTGAAATTCAGCGGCAGCTCGG
>JAQGNJ010000293.1 GCA_028291885.1 Ramlibacter sp.
CTGCGCAATTGCACGGCGGCGCGCTACGAGGTCAACAAGAGCCGCATGGTGCGGCTGGCCGAATACAGCCGCGACGTGCTGCGCCAGCTGCGCGCCGACACCGGCATCCGCTACGACGAGCGGATGCGGGGCACCTTGCAGCTGTTTCGCACCCAGCACCAGCTCGATGCGACCGGCGCCGACATCGAGGTGCTCAAGCGCTACGGCGTTCCCTGGGAACTGCTGGATCCGGCCGGCTGTCTCCGGCAGGAGCCGGCGCTCGCGCTCGTGCGGCACAAGATCGCCGGCGGCCTGCTGCTGCCGGGGGACGAAACCGGCGACTGCTTCAAGTTCACCGTCGCACTGGCCGAACTGGCGCGCGGCATCGGCGTGGATTTTCGCTTCGCAACAACGGTGCGCGGACTGCGCGCGGCGGGCGGCCGGATCGAAGCGGTGGATACCGACCAGGGCCCGTGCAAAGCAGACGCCTACCTGGTTGCCATGGGCAGCTATTCGCCGCTGCTGCTGCGGCCGCTGGGGCTCGAGCTGCCCGTCTATCCGGTCAAGGGCTACTCGCTCTCGGTGCCGATAGTCGATGCGCGAACGGCGGTGGGCCGGGCGCCGGAATCCACGGTGATGGACGAGACGCACAAGGTGGCGGTGACGCGTCTGGGCGATCGCATCCGCGCCGGCGGCACGGCCGAATTGAGCGGCTACGGCACCGAGCTGCACGAGTCGCGGCGGCGCACCCTCGCGCATGTCGTGACCGACCTGTTCCCCCGCGGCGGCGACATGGCGCAGGCGACGTTCTGGAGCGGCCTGCGTCCGATGACGCCGGACGGCACGCCGGTGCTCGGGCCCACGCCGCTGTCCAACCTGTGGCTGTCGACGGGCCACGGAACGCTGGGCTGGACGATGGCGACCGGGTCGGGACAGCTGATCGCCGACTGGATGAGCGGCCGTGCGACGCAGATCGACACGGACGGGCTGACGATCGCGCGCTACCGCCAGTAGCCGTTCACGGGATCAGCCGGTCGCGAAGAAGGCCAGCTTCTCGCCGCGCGGCAGCTGCTTGAGCCGGTACTCGGCCCGCAGGGCCTCGCCCTTGCTGGCATAGCGCTCGGCGGCGACGACGCGCAGCGGCGGATTGGCGCGCGTGTAGCGGGCGCCGCGGCCCAGGACATGCTGGAAGAACCGCTCCTCGACGTCGAGCGCGACGCCCGCGTAGTAGCTGCCGCCCTCGCATTCGAGCAGGTAGAGCCAGTAGGGCGGCTCGCGCCGCTTCGGCGCGGGCGCCGGGCCGGCGGCGGCTATCGCGCCCGCGCCAGCGCTTCGCCGGCCGGGAGGGCGAAGCGCTTGCGCTGGCGGTCCTGGACCTTGCGGGTCGCGACCCCGACGATCACGAGCGTGGCGACGTAGAACGCCAGCTGCAGTCCCGAGGGGCTCGCGTCGTAGCCGGCCAGCGCATGCAGCACCACGCCCGGCGCGGAGTCGGTTGCGAGCACCGACGACATGTCCCACACCGGCGCCGACCAGAGTTCGACCAGGCCTGCTTGCGCCAGCGCGCGCGCCAGCTGGCTGGCGATGGCGGCGGCGAGCACCAGGATCAGGACGTTGGTCACGGCGAACAGGTGACGCGGCTGGACCCGCGACAGCCCGAAGTAGATCAACAGGCCGAGCACGGCGCCGGCGGCCAGGCCGAGCGCGACCGCGCTCGCCATGGCGAGCGGATCGGCCGGCCCGCCGGTGGCGAGCCCGGCAACGAACAGGACGGTTTCCGCGCCTTCGCGCAACACCGCCAGCGCGACCGCCACCATCAATGCCCAGGGCGCCCTGCGGCCCTCGCGCACCGAGGAGCCGAGCTGCCTGGCTTCGCGCGTCATGTCCTGGCCGTGGGTGGAGACCCAGATGCAATGCCAGGCCAGCATCGCCAGGGCGACGGCCAGGATGCCGACGTTCACCAGGTCCTGGCCGATGCCGCCGGCCAGCGCGCTGATGTGGTCTGCGCCTGCAGCCAGCGCGAGCGCACCGAAAACACCGGCGAAGACGCCGCTGGCCAGCCAGTTGGCGCGGCCGGCGAGGCCCCGGGTCGCGGCGGCGACGATGCCGACGAAGAGCGCGGCCTCCAGCGTCTCGCGGAAAACGATCAGGGCGGTGGCGAACATGGTGCTGCTGCCGGCGGCGCTATTCGGCGATCACGGCGCCCTTGGCCGTCGCCTCGTTGTACTCGCCGTAGAACTCGTACTTCCCGGGCTTGAGCGGCCCGACGAAGATCACCACCTTGGCGCCGCCGGGAACGACCTTCTCGCGCCCCAGCTTCTTGCTCTCGAATTCCTCGGGCGTCGGGTCCTGGTTGTGGACCGTCAGCTTGACCCGCTTGCCGGCCGGCACCTTGAGCTCGGCGGGTTCGAAGCGGTGGTTCCTGATCACCAGCAGGAGTTCCGGATCGGCCGCCGAGGCCAGCTGCGCGGCGCTGAGGATGACCAGGCCGAGCGTGGCCTGCAGGGCATAGACGGAGGGGAAAAAACGCGGCATGTGGGGCCTTGCAAGGGGGATGCGAAAAGTGTAATGCGAATGATTCGCAAACGCAAGCAACCCCGCTGCCGCGGCATGGCCGGTCAAGCCGCTGTCGGGCTTGTTCCGTTCGACAGGCTGGGATGCGGACGCTGCGCCTGCAACGGACTGGCCGCGGCCGCCGCCCGGCCGGCTTGCATCGCGGCTTGCAGCGCCGGCACGACCGCCCGCGGCTCGTCGCCGAGGCCGCGGACGATGCAGATGCCGTCGGCGCCGCAACGCGCCGCCTCGACGACCTGCGCGGCGCCGAGGATGCCGCCGATCGCGACCACCGGCGCCTGCGCCATCCGGCACCACCAGGACAGGTTGTCCAGCCCCTGGGGCCGCCAGGGCATGGCCTTGGTCAGCGTTGGCCACACGGGCCCGCAGGCGATGTAGCGCGGCGCCAGCGTGCGGGCGCGGCACAGCTCCCACAGGCTGTGCGAGCTGATGCCCAGCGCCATGCCGGTGGCCCGCAACGCCGCGCGTCCGTCCGCGCCGAGCGCCAGCAGGTCTTCCTGGCCAAGGTGCACGCCGGGCGCACCCGCTTCGCCCGCGAGCTGCCAGTGGTCGTTGATGAACAGCTCCGCGCCCGCGGCGGCGCAGGCGCGCACGCTGTCCCGCACCTCGCTGCGCAGGGCGTCCAACCAGCGCGCGTCGGGCTGGTCGGGGGTCTTGATCCGGAGCTGAACGGTCTTGACGCCGGCGTCCAGCACCTGGCGCATCCGCTTTGCGCTGTCGACGATGGCATAGAGGTCGAGCCGGCGCGTTAAAGCGGAACGCGGCGCCGGGGCGAGAGGCATCTGTTCGTCCCAGGACAGCAGCGGCAGCTTGTCGGGATGATGGGTCTTCATCATGGCCAACACCGCGGCGTCGGCCGCGACGAAGCCCTCGGCCATGGCCGCCGTGAGTTCGATCGAGAACTGTCCGGCCGTGCCGGACGCACCGGCGGCGTCAGCCGGCGTCAGCCATCCCCGCGCATGTTCGGTGTCCAGCCAGCACCGCAGCCTGCCGTCCGCGGCAGTTTCGATATCGACGCCCGGGACGCGGTTCACGGCCCGCCTCCGAGCAGCAGCGGCTCGCCGCCGACCGGCGTGCTGGCCACGGCGAAGTCCTGCTGCGCCATCACGCCGGCCTGGCGCGCGATGCGTCCGCCCTCGATGGCGAGGCGGAAAGCGCGAGCCATCGCGACCGGGTCGCGCGCCTGGGAGACGGCGGAGTTCAGCAGCACGGCGTCGAAGCCCAGCTCCAGCGCCTGCGCCGCATGCGAGGGCGCGCCGATGCCGGCGTCGATGATCAG
This sequence comes from Ramlibacter sp., assembly GCA_028291885.1. Lineage (GTDB taxonomy): Bacteria > Pseudomonadota > Gammaproteobacteria > Burkholderiales > Burkholderiaceae_C > Ramlibacter. The sequence goes on from JAQGNJ010000293.1 coordinate 3,833, forward strand.
CGTCGTATCGGGCAAGCGCTCGCGCAGGGTGCGCAGGGCGAAGACGTTCAGCAGACCCTGGCCGGAGCCGATCGGCGCACCCCAGGGCATCAGCAGCGGGCAGCCGGCATCGAGCAGCCGGCGGCAGCCGACCAGGTCGTCGGTGCAATACGGGAACACGGTGAAGCCGTCGCGCACCAGCTGGGCGGCCGCGGCGTGCAGCTCGAACATGTCGGGCTGCAGCGTGTGCTCGTCGCCGACGACTTCCAGCTTGATCCAGGGCGTGTCGTACAGCTCGCGCGCCATGTGGGCCAGCTGGATCGCCTCGCGGGCGCTGCGGCAGCCGGCGGTGTTGGGCAGCAGGCGGGCGCCGTTGTCGGCCAGCGCTTGCCGGATGGCGGCGATGAAGCCGTTGTCACCGGCCGCTGCAAGCGTGCGCTTGAGGCCGACCGTGACCACCTGGCTGCCGGAAGCGGCAATGGCCTCGCGCAGCACCTGGGGCGAGGGATAGCCGGCCGTGCCGAGCAGGAAGCGGCTGTGCAACGCGATGTCGCCGACCTGCCAGGGGTCCTGCGGCAAAGGATGGGTCGAAGTTTTGCTCATGTCGTCTTTCCTCGTTCAGCCGCCCACGATGGGCTGGAACAGCAGCACCGCGTCGCCTTCGCGCAGCACGCAGGCCTGGCGCTGGGCGCGCGGCACGAACATGCCGTTCACCGCGGTGGAGACCTTGTTCGGTTCGTGACCGATCGCGGCGACCAGGGCCGCCAGGTCGGTGTTGGACGCCACCGCATGGGGTCGGCCGTCCAGCATCAGTTGGATCGTCGTGTCGGCTTCATTCATGGATCAGCTCCCGCGCTTGCGGCGCCAGTCCGCATTCGCGCAATGCATCTTCGACCAGCGCCGGCGCGATCAGCCAGCCGTGGCGGAACAGGCCGTTGATGCGCACCCGCCCGGCCACGCTCTCGATGTGCGGCTCGTTGTCCGGCAGCGCGGGCCGCAGGTTGACGTCGAGCCGCTGGATCCTCGCTTCGGCGAGCGCCGGCATCACGCTGTGCGCAGCCGCCATCAGTTCCACGGCGCTGCGCAGGGACACGGGCGAGCGGTCTTCGCTCTCGATCTCGCTGGCGCCGACCAGCACGACGTCGCCGGGCCGCGGCACGAGGTAGACGCGATGGCGCGGATGCAGCAGCCGCACCGGACGCGCGAGCCCATGGCCCGGCGCATGCAGCCACACGGTTTCCCCGCGCACGCCGCGCACCGGCAGGTCCGGCCGGCTGCCCGTGCCGCGCACGTCGAACACCAGGTCGAAGCGCTGCCGGCTTCCATCGTCCAGGACCAGGGCGCCGGGCTCGACGCCGCGGACCGGCTGGTTCCAGTGCCAGCGCACGGCCGGGGCTTCGGCGTGCAGCGCCAGCAAGGCCGCGACGGGGTCGATCTGCCCCTCCTGCGGCAGCAGCCAGGCATGGGCCGCGCCTTGTAGCGCCGGCTCGAGTTCGGCCAGGCGCGCGAGCGTGATCGGCTCCGCGCGAGGCGTGTCCGCCGGCGCGCCCGCCAGCCTTGCGAGCACGCGCTGCGCGCTGCCCAGGTCGCTGCGGTGGGCCAGCAGCAAACTGCCATCGGTGCTGAACCGCGGCGGCGACTGCAGCCGCGAGACCACGTCGCGCCACAGGGCGATCGAGCGCCAGCCCAGGGTCGCGACCTCGGGCGAACTGGTGTCGAGTTCCGCCAGCGGGCTGAGCATGCCGGCCGCGGTGAAACCCGCCGCTTGCCGGCCATCGAACGAGGGCTTCTCGTCCAGGGCCGGATCGAACACTTCGACCCCGTGGCCCGCGCGAGCGAGCTGCCACGCGAGCAGCCGGCCAAGCAATCCGGCGCCGGCGACGCCGATGCGAATGGACTTGTCGCGGTTCATTTCATCACCAGGCCGCCGTCCACGAACAGCACCTGCCCGGTCATGAAGCGGCTCCAGTGGGAGGCCAGGAACAGCACCGGCCC
>JAQGNJ010000303.1 GCA_028291885.1 Ramlibacter sp.
GCCGAGAACGGCGACGCGAGAAGCCTTTGCACCTCGCCGGACGGGACGGGCGAGTTGCGCAGCCCCAGGCTGCCCGCGGCCAAGCTGCCCCAGCTCGTCGTGCCGACAACGCCGACGACAGCGACCGTCAAAGCGGGCAGCGCGGTGCTCGACCCGGTGGACGGAAAGCGCCTGGCCCTGTTCGATCCCAAGACCCGCGCCGGCGCCGTCTTCATCCACCCGGAGCTGGTCGGCACCCCGCCGCGCGACCTCGTGGTCAGCGCCGGCCTCAATACGCTGGCGATGGCCGTCGAAGGCCTGATGTCGCGGTCCGGCGACGCATTTTCCGACGCGCTGCTGATGCATGCCGTTCGGCTGCTGGCGCAGCACCTGCCGGCGGCAAGCCGGGGCGACGACTTGCCGGCGAGGCTGGAGCTGGTGATGGCTTCTCTGGTCTGCGGCCACGGCACCGACCACACGGGCGCCGGGATCGCCATTCCCCTGGGCCATGCCATCAGCGCGCGCTTCCATATCGACAACGGGATCGCGAACGCCATCGTGATGCCGCACGTCCTGCGCTTCAACGCCGGTGCGGCGACGGGCGGGCTGGACAAGCTGGCGGCGGCGCTGGGCATATCGCTCCCGGCGGGCGGGGCGCCGCTGGAAGCGGTCAACGAGGCGCTCGGGACGATCTTCGCGCAGCTGGGGATTGCGCCGCGCCTGCGCGACGTGGGCGTGTCGCGCGAATCCTTGCCCGATCTCGCGGCCGTCTCGATGCAGGACTGGTTCGTGCGGGACAACCCGCGACCGGTGCGCGACGCATCGCAATTGCTGCAGGTGCTAGAGCAGGCCTGGTGAGGCTCGGCGCCCCGGCCGTCTAGACCATGAACACCGGTGCCTGGCGCAGCACGGCGCAGTGCATCGCCTCGTCGCCCAGGATGCGGGCCGCGACATTGGACAGATCCCGGTTGCCGGGGAACTGCGGGATGGCGCTCAGGTAGGTGCCGACGGCGCCTTGCTCAAGCCTGGCCACGAGCCTGAGCACGCCTTCCTCGTCATGCAGGCGGTCGACGCCGAAGTCGTAGGCGGCAAGCAGCTCCAGTTCGGCGGCCAGCGCCGTGTTCAGCGTCCGCACCCCGGCGGCCGCGGCTTCCAGGCGGGCGGGCGCGACCATCGTGGCGAGCGGCACGGAGCGTCTCGGGCGTCCGGCGCTTATTCCCCGCCGCGCATGAAGCGCTGCGCGCGCTGGCTGACCGGATAGCGCAACGCGGCTGGCGGGCGAAAGAACTGGTGGGCCTGCCGGGCGGACAACAGACAAAGCGTGTCGCGCAGGGCGGCCGCGAGTCCGGCCAGGAGCCCGGTGGAATCTGACGGGCGGCTTTGCGACGGAAGGCGGGAGGTATGGTGCATGGCAAATCCTTGTTTGTTTCTTGATGAATCGATGGTAGGGTCGATTCAGTGCGATAAAAGTGGATTTTATTGGATGTGAGTGCAATAACATTGCATTAAACCGAAATGACGACTCTGCCGTGGACATCACTCTCGCCCGCACCTTTCTCGAGATCGTCTCCAGCCACAGCTTCGTGCACGCGGCCGAGCGCCTGAACGTCACCCAGACCGCGGTCAGCGCACGGGTCAAGGCGCTGGAGGACCTGCTCGGTCGAAAGCTCTTCGTGCGCAACCGCGCCGGCGCGACCCTGACCCCCGCGGGCGAACTCTTCATCCGCCATGCGCTGGCCCTGGTCCAGGTCTGGGAGCGCGCAAGGCAGCAGGTCGCGATCCCGCCGGGTCGCCGGGCGCTGGTCGGCGTCGGCTGCGAAACCAGCCTCTGGGATCCCTTGCTGATTGACTGGCTGCTCTGGATGCGCAAGGGCGCGCCGGACCTGGCCCTGCGGACCTCGGTTGGCGCCGCCGACGACCTGGTGGAGGAGGTGGCCAATGGCACGCTGGACATCGCCGTGGTCTATGCGCCGCGCCAGCGACCCGGCCTCAGGATCGAACTGCTGATCGAGGAGAAGCTGGTCCTGGTGAGCACGGACGCCGAAGAAAAGACGGTCCAGCCCGGCAGCTACGTCTATGTGGACTGGGGCCGCGAATTCGCGGCCCAGCACAGCCTGGCCTTTCCCGAACTCTCCAGCGCGCCGGTGTCCGCCAGCCTGGGACCCCTGGGCCTGGGCTACCTGCTCGCCGCCGGCGGCGCCGGCTACTTCCGGCAGAACGTCGTGCGGCCGCATCTCGAGGCCGGCCGTTTGCATCGCGTTCCCGGTGCGCCGGAGTTCCTGTATCCGGCATACGCCGTGTACGCCGACAACGCAGACGGCACCGTCCTCAAACCGTCGCTGCTCGGGTTGCGGCACGCCGCGGTCGCGGAGCGGCCGGCGGTCTGACAGCGGCGCCGATGCGCCACAATCGCGTCATGAGTTCGCTGGTTGTCCATGTGCCCGGCACCGCCGCCGTGGTGCTCGATTCGCCGCACAGCGGTGTTGCCTATCCGGACGACTTCGGCCACTGCTGCGACTTCGGTCTTCTCCGCACGGCCGAAGACACGCACGTGGAGAAGCTGTACGACTTTGCGCCGGCGCTAGGCGTGGCCTGGATCGAGGCGATCTTCCCGCGCAGCTACCTGGACGCGAACCGCAACCTGACCGAGATCGACGCCACGCTGCTGGACGAACCCTGGGCCGATGCGATCGAAACGGACGCCGCGACGCGGTCCAAGGTGCGGCTGGGCAAGGGCCTGGTCTGGCGCTGCACCGACGGCGGCGTACCGATCTACGACCGCAAGCTCACGGTGGCCGAGGTGCGCAAGCGCATCGAGACCTGCTGGAAGCCTTATCACCAGGCAGTGGCCGAGGCCATCGATGCCGCCCATGCGCGCCATGGCTACAGCATCCACGTCAATTGCCACTCGATGCCGGCGGTGGCGTCGCAGTTCGCCACCGCCTTTCCCGGCCTGGTGCATGCCGACTTCGTGATCGGCGACCGCGACGGCACGACGGCCGAACCGCTTGTGTCGCGCCGCATCTGCGACTTCCTGTGCACGCTCGGCTACAGCGTCGACTACAACCATCCGTACAAGGGCGTGGAACTGGTGCGCCGCTACGGCAATCCGGCGCAGGACCGCCACAGCGTCCAGCTCGAGATCAACCGCCGCCTCTACATGGACGAGACAACGATGCAGACCACCGAAGGTTTCGACAAGCTGCGCACCGACCTGCGCTCGCTGGTGTCGATGCTGCTGGAGACCGATCCGCGGAGGCTGTCCTGATGGACCGCGTCGACGCCCTGGTGATCGGCGCCGGAGTCGTGGGGCTGGCTGTCGCGCGGTCGCTGGCGCAAGCCGGCTTCGAAACCATCGTCGCCGAGGCGCAGAACGCGATCGGCCAGGGCGTGAGTTCGCGCAACAGCGAGGTGATCCACGCGGGCCTCTACTACACGCCCGGTTCGCTCAAGGCCAGGCTGTGCGTGCGGGGCAAGGAACTGCTCTACGCGCTGTGCGACAGCCACGGCGTCCCGTACCGCAGGTGCGGCAAGCTGACCGTCGCCAACAGCGGCGCCGAAGAAGCGGCCTTGCGCCGCCTGCAGGACCGGGCAGTTGCCAATGGCGTGCCGGTGCAACTGCTCGACGCGGCGCAGGCGAGGGCGCTCGAGCCGGAGCTGCAATGCCAGGCCGCCTTGCTGTCTCCGAGCACGGGCGTCGTGGACAGCCACGGCTTCATGCTGGCGCTGCAGGGCGACCTCGAACGTGCCGGCGGCATGGTCGCCCTGGGTTCGGCGGTCGCCGGCGCCAGGCTCTCGGATCGCGGTTCCCACGTGGTGCGGATGGCGGACGGCAGCGAGCTGGAAGCGGCCATCGTCGTCAACTCGGCGTCGCTCCATGCCTGCGCGCTGGCGCGCCGCTTCGAAGGGCTGGAGGCCCGCTTCATCCCGCGCGAGTTCTTCGCCAAGGGCAACTACTACTCGCTGGCCGGACGCGCACCGTTCACGCGGCTGATCTACCCGGCGCCGGCGGATGCCTGGCTCGGCGTGCATCTGACGCTGGACCTCGGCGGCCAGGCGAAATTCGGGCCGGACATCGAATGGCTGGACGTGGAGACGCCCGAGCAGATCGACTACGCGGTCGATCCGGCGCGCGCCGAGGGTTTCTATGCCGAGGTCCGGCGCTACTGGCCCGGCTTGCCCGACGGCGCGCTGGCGCCGAGCTACAGCGGCGTGCGGCCCAAGATCCACGGGCCGGACGAAGCGGCGCCGGATTTCCGCATCGACGGTCCGGCGCTGCACGGCGTTCCCGGGCTGGTGAACCTGTTCGGCATCGAGTCGCCGGGCCTGACCAGTTCCCTGGCCATCGCGCAAGTCGTCACCGCGATGCTGAAAGGCGTCTAGGCGCTACGGGCGCACTGGCGCTGGATGGCGCGCGCCGCGTCGGCGACGAGTTGCGGACCGCGATAGATCAGGCCGGTGTAGATCTGCACCACGTCGGCGCCGGCGCGGATCTTCGACACCGCATCCTGGGCGCTCAGGATGCCGCCGACGCCGATGATGGGAAAGCCGGCGCCGAGCGCGGCGCGCAACTGCGCGATGACACGGTTGCTGGCTTCCAGCACCGGCGCGCCGCTCAGGCCGCCCGCTTCTTCCGCGTGCTGCAGCCCCTTGACCGCGTCGCGGGCGATCGTGGTGTTGGTCGCGATCACGCCGTCCATGCCGTGCCGGCGCAGCGTCGCGGCGATCACTTCCACTTGCGCCGCATCGAGGTCCGGCGCGATCTTGACGAAGACCGGCACGCGGCGGCCGTGGGCCTGCGCCAGAGACTCGCGCCTGGCGGCAATGGCGCCGAGCAGGCCGTCGAGCGCCTCGTCGCCTTGCAGCGCGCGCAGGTTCCTGGTGTTCGGGCTCGAAATGTTGACGGTGACGTAGTCGGCGTGGGGATAGACGCCTTCCAGCCCGGCGATGTAGTCGCTGGTCGCGCTCTCGATCGGCGTGGCCGCGTTCTTGCCGATGTTCAGGCCCAGGATGCGGCCGCGGCCGCGAAACGACGAGCGCTGCACGTTGGCGACGAACGCGTCGAGCCCGTCGTTGTTGAAGCCGAGCCGGTTGATCAGCGCATTCGCCTGCGGCAGGCGGAACATCCTCGGCTTGGGATTGCCGGGCTGCGGCCTGGGCGTGACCGTGCCGACCTCGACGAAGCCGAAGCCCATCGCGCCGAGCCCGTCGATGCAGCGCGCGTTCTTGTCCAGTCCGGCGGCAAGGCCGACACGGTTCGGAAAACGCAGGCCTGCGAGCTCGATCGGGTCATGCACCGTTGCGTTGCCGAAGGCATGCTCCAGCGGCGTGCCCTGCAGGCGGGCCAGCGAACCCATGGTGAGCTCGTGGGCGGTTTCGGCGTCGAGGGCAAAGAGGAAGGGGCGGGCCAGCGAGTAGGGCAGCAACGACATGGATAATTCACAGGATGCAACTGAAGGATTGTCGCAAATGACGCAGGACGAACTCAAAGCGCTGGTCGGCCAGGCCGCCCTCAAGTACGTGCAGGCCGGAGGGATCATCGGCGTCGGCACCGGATCCACCGTCAACAAGTTCATCGACGCGCTGGCGACGATGAAGGACCGCATCCAGGGCGCGGTCTCCAGCTCCACCGCGTCGACCGAGCGGCTGAAGGCGCTGGGCATCCCGGTGTTCGACGCCAACGAGGTCGACGACCTCGCCGTCTACATCGACGGCGCCGACGAGATCGACAACCGCGGCTACATGATCAAGGGCGGCGGCGCCGCCCTGACGCGCGAAAAGATCGTCGCCGCGCAGTCGCAGCGCTTCGTCTGCATCGCCGACGAGTCCAAGCTGGTCGGCGTGCTGGGCCGCTTCCCGCTGCCGGTCGAGGTGATCCCGATGGCGGCGCGGCGCTTGATGCGGCAGTTCGCCGCCATGGGTGGGATCGCGCAGCTGCGCATGAAGGACGGCCAGCCGCTGGTCACCGACAACGGCCAGCACATCCTGGACGTGACGGGCCTGACCTTGAGCGAGCCGCTGCGCTTCGAGAACGAGGTCAATCAGTGGCCGGGCGTCGTGACGGTGGGCGTCTTCGCCCACCAGAAGGCCTCGGTCTGCCTGCTGGGCACGGCCCAGGGCGTCAGGACGATGACGTTCTGAGCCGGCCCTGCGCGGCGTTCAGAACTTGATGCCGGCGGGGTTCTCGGCGCGCTCCGCGGGCGCGCTGCGGGCCGGCGACCCGGGAGCCGCGGCGGCGTCTTCGCCAGCGGAAGCCGGGACCGGAGCGGGACGCTGGAGCGCCACCAGCGGCGAGGCCGGCGGATTGCGCCAGGAAGCGGGCAACACCGACTTCGGCGGATAGCCCGCCGCGTCGAGGTATTGGCCCCACTCCATCTCCGAATAGCCCTTGAGCTGCTGGCCGCCGACGGTCAGCAGCGGGATCGACATGTCGCTGGCCAGGCGCTTGAGCGCCTCAGCGTCTTCCGGGCTGCTGATGGTCTTTTCGGTGAAAGGGATGCCGCGGCTGGTGAGGTACGCACGGCCCGAGCCGCAAGGCCCGCAATTGTTGGCCGTGTACAGCGTCACCGGATACTTGCCGGTCACCTGGCGCAGCTCGAAGGGAAGGCCGCCGCCCTCACCGGCGGCGGCGCCGCCCAGCGGCACGACCGGCGCGACCTTCGCATTGGCTTGCGGCGGCGGCTTGTCGGAGAAGGTGACGCGCCCGTCCGGGCCGACGATGCGATAGACCTGCTGGGCGCCGGCCTGCGCCGCGAAAAGCGTGGCGGCCAGGCCGATCAGGCCGGTGACGACGAAAGGACGGACATGAGGCATGGATCGAACTCCAATGGTCGGAAGGACAGGGATCTTCAGGCCATGCCCTGGTGCCGCAGCAGGGCGTCCAGCGATGGTTCGCGGCCCCGGAAAGCCTTGAACGATTCCATCGCCGGCCTGCTGCCGCCGGCTTCCAGAATGGCCTGCCGGTATTTTCGCCCGGTTTCGACATTGGGCGCACCGTCTTTTCCCGCGGTTTCCTCGAAGGCGGCGTAGGCATCGGCCGAAAGGACCTCGGCCCACTTGTAGCTGTAGTAGCCGGCCGCGTAGCCGCCGGCGAAGATGTGGCTGAAAGTGTGCGCCGTGCGGCTGAATGCCGGCGGTTGGATCACGGCGACCTCCTGCCGCACCTGCGACAGCAGGGGCATGAAATCCTGCGAGGGATCGTGGTCGGTATGCAACAGCATGTCGAACAGCGAGAACTCGATCTGGCGCAGCGTCTGCAGCCCGCTCTGGAAATTGCGCGCCGCGAGCATCTTCTCGTACAGCTCGCGCGGCAGCGGCGCGCCTGTGTCGACATGGGCCGTCATGTGCTTGAGCACGTCCCATTCCCAGGCGAAGTTCTCCATGAACTGGCTGGGCAACTCCACCGCGTCCCATTCGACGCCGCTGATCCCGGAAACGTCGCGCTCGTTGACCTGCGTGAGCATGTGGTGCAGGCCGTGGCCGAACTCGTGGAACAGGGTGGTGACGTCGTCGTGCGTGAGCAGCGCCGGCTTGCCCTCGACGCCTTCGGCGAAGTTGCACACCAGGTGCGCGACCGGCGTCTGCAGCTGGCCGTTGTCGGGCCGCAGCCAGCGCGCCCGCACGTCGTCCATCCAGGCGCCGCCGCGCTTGCCGGTGCGCGCCGACGGGTCGAGGTAGAACTGGCCGACCAGCTGGGTGGTCACCCGGTCTGCGTCGCGCAGCTCGCGTTCGATCCGGTAGAACTCGACGCCCGGGTTCCACACCGGCGCGACATCGCGCCGGATCGCCACCTCGAACAGCGTCTCGACGATCTTGAACAGGCCCGCCAGTACCTTCGGCGCCGTGAAGTACGCCTTGACCTCCTGCTCGCTGAAGGCGTAGCGCTCTTCCTTCAGGCGCTCGCTGATGTATGTCCAGTCCCAGGCTTGCGGCTCGCGCAGGTCGAGCTTCTCCGCGGCGAAAGCGCGCATGTCCGCGACGTCTTTTTCAGCGTAGGGCCGAGCCCTGGCCGCGAGGTCGCGCAGGAACTTCACGACCTGCTCGGGGGTGTCGGCCATCTTGGCCACGACCGACACCTCGCCGAAATTGCGGAAGCCGAGAAGCTGTGCTTCTTCCTGGCGCAGCGCGACGATTTCGCGCATCAGGTCGGTGTTGTCGAACTTGGGGTCGCCCTGGTCGCTGGCGCGAGTGACATACGCGCGATACAGCCGTTCGCGCAACGGGCTGCTGTGCGCCGACTGCATCACGGGCAGGTAGCTCGGCATCTTCAGCGTGAACTTGTAGCCTTCCTTGCCTTCGCCCTGCGCCGCCGCCCGGGCGGCCTGGACGACGTCTTCGGGCACGCCCGCCAGTTCGTCGATGCCGGCGTAGTACGCAAAGGCGTCCGTCGCGTCGAGCGAATGTTCGCTGAACTTCTGGCTCAGCTCCGCCTGGCGTTCCTGGATCTCGGCGAACCGCTCCTTGGCCTTGCCCGTGAGGTCGGCGCCGCCCAGCACGAAGTCGCGCATGGCGTTCTTGTGAGCTTGCTTCTGCTCGGGGTTCAGGGTGGCCGGGTCGATGGCCTTGTACTTGGCGTAGAGCCGCTCGTCCGATCCGAGGCGGGTCCAGAACTCGGTCACGCGGGGCAGGGCTTCGTTGTAGGCCGCGCGCAACTCCGGCGTGTCCGCAACCGCGTTCAGGTGACCGACGACACCCCAGGCACGCCCGAGGCGCTCCGTGGCAACGTCGAGCACCTTCGCGATGTCGGCCCATCGGCTGGGGAACTCGGGTGCGGTGACTTTCTCCAGCGCGGCATCGGCCGCCTGAAGAAGTTCGTCAACAGCGGGCGCGACGTGCTCAGGGCGAACGTCGGCGAAT
>JAQGNJ010000304.1 GCA_028291885.1 Ramlibacter sp.
TGTCTTCGTAGCCGTAGTTGCCCAATGGGCCGCTCGGGATCTTCCTGGGCACCGGCCAGGAGATCTCGCCGGCCTCGACGCCCGGCGGCAGCGACCACGTCAGCTGCGTCGGCAGGCCGGAATCACCGGAGTTCTTCCAGTAGGTGTGCCACTTGGGCTGGTGGCTCAGTTGCAGCCCGACCCAGACCGTCTTGCCCGGATCGACGCCATCGGGCGCATGCGCCAGCAATTCGGCGCGCACGCGCTCGGTGACAACGGTGGATTTGGCAAAGCCCTGCGCGCCTGCGAGCAAGGGCAGGGCGGCGAGTGCGAGGCAGGCGGCAATGCGTGAAAAAGTCATTGCGCGGATGGAGCTCAGCGGGCGGTGGGAAGTTCCGGCCATTCAGGCGAATCCCAACACCACCCGCCTGGTGGTGGCGCTCTTCTTTTCGATCTTGGTGACGACCACCGCACCGATTTCCGCCGTGTTGGCCACGTGGGTGCCGCCGCAGGGCTGCAAGTCCAGCGGCCCGTCGACGCCGGCGATGCGGATGGTGCGGATCGAGCCGGTGCCGCGCGGGGGCTGCACCGACATGCTCTTGACCAGGGCCGGGTTGGCGTCCAGTTCTTCGTCGGTGATCGAGCCGACCTCCACCGCATGCGCGCCGGCGACCAGGCGGGCAATGCCGCTGGTGAGCGCCTCCTTGTCCAGGGGCTCGGTCATGTTGAAGTCCAGCCGCGCGTACTCGGGCGTGATCGAGCAGCCGTTCACCAGCTGCGGCACCAAGTGGCATAGCAGGTGCGTCGCCGTGTGGAAGCGCATCAGCCGGTGCCGCCGCTCCCAGTCGACGCGCGCCGTCACCGCGTCGCCGACCTTCAGCCTGGCCACGGCATCTTGCGTTCCCGGCGCCGGCAGATGGCAGATGTCGCCGGTCAAGCGGCCTTCTTCGTCCTTGCCCTTGCGCGTGTCCGCAATCGCGAGCTCGCTGCCGTCGGCCAGCACCAGCACGCCGGCGTCGCCGGCCTGGCCGCCGCCCAGGGGATAGAACACCGTCCGATCCAGGACGATGCCTTGCGCGCCGAGCGCAGTCACGGTGGCGGCGCATTCGCGCAGATAGCCGTCCTGGCGGAAGAGTTCTTCGGTCATTGCGCCATTTTCGCGGTTTATGCCTACAGACGCGCTAAAGGGGCCAGAACAGACTCGGGCGGATGAAGATTCCCTGCTCCACACCCCTGTGCGCCCTGGTGCTGGCCGGCCTCGCGGCCTGCGGAAGCGTCGCCGTCTCGGCGCCCAACACGGGCGTCGGGCCCAATCCCGTCCTGCCGGCACCAGAGAAGTCGCTGGTGCCGACGGTGAGTATCGCCAAGGCGGTCGGCTGGCCGCAGGGCGTGCGGCCGACGGCAGCCCCGGGCTTCGAGGTCAAGGCCTTCGCCACGGGGCTGGACCATCCGCGCTGGATCCACGTGCTGCCCAATGGCGACGTGCTGGTCGCGGAAAGCAATGCGCCGCCCAAACCCGAGGACGGCAAGGGCATCAAGGGCAAGGTGATGAAGCTCGTGATGAAGCGGGCCGGCGCCGGCGTGCCCAGCGCCAACCGGATCACCTTGCTGCGCGACGCGGACGGTGACGGCGTCGCGGAGGTGCGGCGGGTCTACATCAGCGGGCTGAACTCGCCGTTCGGCATGGCGCTGGTGGGCAACGAGTTGTTCATCGCCAACACCGACGCGATCCTCAAGCTGCCCTATGCGACCGGCCAGGTCCAGGCCAACGCGATGCCGGTCAAGGTGACGGACCTGCCGGGAGGGCCGCTCAACCACCACTGGACCAAGAACATCATCGCCAGTCCCGACGGCAGCAAGCTGTATGCGACCGTCGGCTCCAACAGCAACGTCGGCGAGAACGGACTGGCCGCCGAAGAGGGCCGTGCCGCGATCTGGGAAGTGGACCGCGCCACCGGCAACAAGCGCCTGTTCGCGACCGGCTTGCGCAACCCCAACGGAATGGGCTGGGAGCCGGAGAGCAAGCTGCTGTGGACGGTGGCCAACGAGCGCGACGAGATCGGCAACGACCTCGTGCCCGACTACCTGACCTCGGTGAAGGACGGCGCGCACTATGGCTGGCCCTGGAGCTACTTCGGCAAGAACGTCGACGTGCGCGTCACTCCCGTGAACGTCGACATGGTGAACAAGGCCATCCCGCCGGACTACGGCCTGGGCGCGCACGTGGCCGCGCTCGGTCTCGCGTTCTCGGATTCGCGCATGCCGGCCAACTACGCCAGCGGCGCGTTCATCGGCGAGCACGGTTCCTGGAACCGCAGGCCCCGCAGCGGCTACAAGGTGGTGTTCGTCCCCTTCGCCGGCGGCAAGCCTTCCAGCGAGCCGGTCGACTTCCTCACCGGCTTCCTCAGCGACAAGGGCGAAGCCTACGGCCGCCCGGTCGGCGTCGCACTCGACACCAAGGGCGGCCTGCTCGTCGCCGACGACGTCGGCAACGTCATCTGGCGTGTCGCTCCGCGCGCTGCCGCGCGCTGACAACTCATTCCTTGGGCATCTTCTGCGCGAGCGCTTCCATCACGGGGCGGTTCGCGTCGAGCTCGCGCTGCCAGTCGGCGCCCGGCATGTAGCTGATCACGGAGGCGTAGCTGGTGGCGGTCTTGAGGAACTCCGGGTCCTTCAGGGCGGCGGCGATGGCCTGCTGCAGGCGCTGCTGGATCGGCGCCGGGACGGCGCGCGCCGTCGCGAAGCCGCGGTCGGAAGGCATCACGACGTTGATGCCCTGTTCTTTGGCCGTCGGGACGTCCTTGATCGCCGGCGCCCGGCTGGTCATGAACTGGCTGACGATGCGCAGCGGCACGGCTTCCTTGTCCGGGTTGGGCACGGCCGTGAGGCTGGTGAACATGAAATCGGTGTGGCCGCCGAGCAGCGCATTCTTCGACTGGCTGGAGCCGTTGAAGGGGATGTCGTTCAGCTGGATGCCGGTCGCCAGCTGCAGCTGCAGCATCGCCAGGTGGCCGTTGGTGCCGATACCGTTGTAGCCGAAGGACAGGGACTTGGGCTTGTCCTTGAGCGCGTCCACCACCTGCTTGAGGGTGGTGTAGGGGCTGTCCTTGCGCGTCACCAGGAAGGTGGGGTCGCTCACCACGCGGGCGATCAGCGACAGCTCCTTCGGGTCGTACTGCGCCTTCTTGGTCATCGGCACGAAGACCAGGGGCGGCACGTTGACAACGCCCAGCACGTAGCCGTCGGCCGGCGCGCGCTGCAGGTAGGCGTTGGCGATCTCGCCCGAAGCGCCGACCTTGTTCACGACGATCACGTTGGCCTTGCCGCCCAGGTGCTTCTGGATGAATGGCCCCAGGCCGCGCGCCATGATGTCGGTCTCGCCACCGGCGGCGAATCCCACCACGACCTCGATCGGCTTGTCGTCGGGCCAGGCGGCGTGGACGGTGGCGGCGCCCAGCGCCAGGGCCAGTGCGGCCAGGCCGCGCTTGAAGGGAAAGCTCATTGTTGTCTCCTGCTAATGGAATGGATTCTTGGAAGGGCGCGGGCCCGCTTCAGTCGAACAGGTCCGGGTCGCTGCGGCAGATGGCGTCGTAGATCGGCTGGAAGTGCAGCCAGGCGATGAAGGGCGTGCCCAGGTGCCTGGACGAATGGGCCGCCGCTTCCGGCGGGATGAGCTTGAGCGGCTGGCCGGTGGCTTCGGCCTTGAGCTGGATCTCGCAGGCCCGCTCGGCGGCGATGAACCACCAGGCGGCCTCGTCCACGCTCTCGCGCCCGGCAGAGAACAGTCCGTGGTTCTGGTGGATCGCGATCTTGTTGTGGCCGAACGCGGCAGCCACGCTCTGGCCTGCGCTGCGCTCGACGACGACGGCGCCGGCTTCCTCGGTGATCAGCGCGTGGTCGCCGTAGAAGCTTGCCGCGGTCTGGGTGATGGGATCGAGCTTGCGGCCCAAGGCCGCCCAGGCCATGCCGTTGGTGGTGTGGGCATGGCACGAGGCCACCACATGCGGATTGGCGCGATGGATCGCCGCGTGCAGCACGAAGCCCGCGCGGTTGACCGCCCACTTGCCCTCGACGACCTGGCCGTCATGGTCGACCAGCAGCAGGTCCGACACCCGCACCCGGCCGAAGTCCATGGCGAAGGGATTGGTCCAGTACAGGTCCTGGTGCTCGGGGTCGCGCACCGTCACATGGCCGGCAAAGCCGTATTCGTAGCGCAATTTCGCGAACACCCGGCAGACGGCTGCCAGCCGCTGCTTGCGGTGCAGCCTCTCCTGGGCGGCGGTCGCGAACTGCGGCGGCTGCGGGAAGTAGAGGCCGGCCTGTTCGGGCTGATAGATGGAGCGGGGGTTGGGAACGGCGTTCATGGGATCCTGCGCGATTGGTTCTCGGCCCGCAGTCTAGGAGTCCGGGACGGCTCCCGCCAATCACCAATCAGCGCCGGCCCATCAGTTTTTCTGATGGACGGAGCGGGTGCTCTCGAGGTCGCTGCGCAGGTGCGTCACGAACTGCTCCAGCAGCCGCGAGCGCGGTGTCGTCCGGTGCAGCAGCAGCAGGGTCTTGACCTCGATGCGGGGCAGCAGCGGCCTCGCCACCAGGCCGGGCAGGGGCATCGATTCCAGCAGCTGCGGCTCCACCAGCGCAATACCGGCGCCGTGATACGCCAGGGCGATGCCGGTGATCGACAGGCCGACCTGCACCGTGATGTTGGGCGAGATGCCCGCCTCGCTCAGTGCCCGGTCCACATAGGGCCGCAGCAGCGCCTGCGGCAGGTAGGTGATCAGGGAATGCGGCGCCAGGTCCGGCACAAGGATCTCGGTCCGCTGCGCCAGCGGATGGTCCTGGCGCATGACGCAGGCGATGCTGTTGTGGGCCAGCAGCTCGGTCTGCACTTCGGCGTGGACGACGGGTTCGTAGGCGACGCCGAGCTCGGCTTCGCGGTTGGCAACGCGGTCGAGCACCTGCGGCGATGCCAGCGACTGCAGCGTGATCCGCGCGCCGGGATGGGCCTGCAGGAAGCTGGCGACGGTGCGTGCCAGGTAGCCATTGGCGATCGGCGATGCGGCCGCGATCGACAGCGAGCCGAGCCGCCCGCCCGCCAGGTCCTGCGCCAGCCGCTCCATCGCCTCGATGCGGCCGTAGATGCCGGCCACGTCCGGCAGCAGGGCCTGTGCCTCGGGGGTGGGGATCAGGCGGCCGCCGGCCCGCTCGAACAGCTTCATCTGCAGCCGGCTCTCGAAGTGCTTGAGCGTTGCGCTGACCGCCGGTTGCGTGACGTTGAGCATGCGTGCCGCAGCCGTCACCGAGCCGGTCCGCATGACGGCGTGGAACACCTCGACGTGCTTGAGGTTGATCAACCGGCGCGCCCCGGGAGCGGAAGCGCGGTCTTGTAGCGGACCTGCTTGAGGGCGAAGCTGGAGCGGATCTTTTCGATGCCGGGAATGGGCGTGAGCTGGTTCAGGATGAATTTCTCCAGCGCGCCGATGTCGGTCAGCGCGACGCGGATCAGGTAATCGCTGTCGCCGGTCATCAGGTAGCACTCCATCACCTCGTCGTGCTCGGCGATCCGGCGCTCGAACTCGGCCAGCGATTCGCGGCTCTGCTCCTTCAGGCTGATCGAGATGAAGACGTTCAGGCCCTTGCCCAATGCCCGGGCGTTGGCTAGGGCCACGTAGCGCTCGATCACGCCGGCGGCTTCCAGAGTCTTGACGCGCATGAGGCAGGGCGACGGAGATAAATGGACGCGGCGCGCGAGTTCCACGTTGGTCAATGAACTGTCCTCCTGGAGCTGGGCCAGGATTTTCAGGTCGATCGCATCGAGTTGCATTTTCTGCCGTGAACTGATGAGGTTGCGCAATTTTATGCTTTCGAGAATGGCATTCGCGCGCAATTCGAAACCTTCTTCCGTACCTTCCTGCCTACAGTGAAGGGATGACCGATCACAGCTTGACCCGCTTCCTGGCCGACACCGGCGCCGACGCCGACCCCGGCGAAACCGCCGAATGGCGCGACGCCTTCCTCGCATTGGTGGCGACGCAAGGGCCGCAGCGCGCCCGCTTCGTGCTCGACGAACTGGTGCGGCTGGCCCGCAGCTCGCAGGTCGACTGGACGCCGGAACTGGTCACGCCCTATGTCAACACGATCCCGGTCGACCGCCAGCCGGCTTTTCCCGGCGATCTCGCGATCGAGGAAAAGCTGGCCTCCCTGATGCGCTGGAACGCGCTGGCGATGGTGGCCCGCGCCAACGCCGCTTACGGCGACCTGGGCGGCCACATCGCCAGCTACGCCAGCGCGGCGGACCTGTTCGAGGTCGGCTTCAACCATTTCTTCCATGCCCGGAACGTTGAGCCGCGCCGGGCCGCCCCAAGCGGCGAAGGCCCCCCTCGGGGGGGCAGCGACCCACACGAAGTGGGGGAGCGTGGGGGGCAACATACGCACGGCGGGGACCTGGTCTTCTTCCAGCCGCACAGCGCGCCGGGCGTCTATGC
>JAQGNJ010000312.1 GCA_028291885.1 Ramlibacter sp.
CTCGAGGTCGACTTCTCCTTCGAGATCGACGGCCTGGCGCGCTTCCGGGTCAACGCCTTCAACCAGCAGCGCGGCGCCGGCGCGGTGTTCCGGACCATCCCGTCCAAGATCCTGACCCTCGAGCAGCTCAACGCCCCGAAGATCTTCGGCGACCTCGCGCTCAAGCCGCGCGGCATGGTGCTGGTGACGGGGCCCACCGGTTCCGGCAAGTCGACCACGCTGGCCGCCATGGTGAACTTCCTGAACGAGACCGAGTACGGCCACATCCTCACGGTGGAAGACCCGATCGAGTTCGTGCACGAATCCAAGAAGTGCCTGATCAACCAGCGCGAGGTCGGCAACATGACGCTGTCGTTCGCCGCGGCGCTGAAGTCGGCGCTGCGCGAAGACCCGGACGCGATCCTGGTGGGCGAAATGCGCGACCTGGAGACCATCCGCCTGGCCATGACCGCGGCGGAAACGGGCCACCTGGTCTTCGGCACGCTGCACACGTCGTCGGCCGCCAAGACCATCGACCGGATCATCGACGTGTTCCCGGCCGACGAAAAGGAAATGGTTCGCGCCATGCTCTCGGAATCGCTGCAGGCCGTGATCTCGCAGACGCTGTGCAAGACCAAGGACGGCACAGGCCGGATCGCGGCGCACGAGATCATGCTGGGCACGTCGGCCATCCGCAACCTGATCCGCGAGGCCAAGGTCGCGCAGATGTATTCCGCGATCCAGACCGGCAACAGCTTCGGCATGCAGACCCTGGACCAGAACCTCACGGAGCTGGTCAAGCGCAACATGATCAGCCCGGCCGAAGCCCGCGGCAAGGCCAAGATCCCGGAAAACTTCCCCGGCTGACGCCAGCCAAGGAGGCGCGATGACAGAAGGAACCGATCGGACGCAGCGCCGCACGCGCGAAGAAGGCGCCGGGCCGGATCCCCTTCTGTTCAGCAGCGCCTTCGGCGACCTCGGCGTGGACCCATCCATGCTCGTGCCGTGGAACGGCCGGGCCGCGGAGGTCGGCGCCGGCGTCCTGCAGCCGTCGCCGGGCACGCAGCTGCTGCAATCGCTCTGGAGCCGCGACAAGTACATGGGGCGGCTGGGCGACGCCGCCATTGCGCGGCTGGAGCGGTTCTTCGAATTCGCCGAGGTGGCGGCCGGCCGCGACATCATCCGGCAGGACGAATACGGCAATTTCATGATCGTGCTGCTCAGCGGCAGCATCGCGGTGGACCGGCGCCAGCCCTGGGGCGAGCAGATGCGCATGGCGGAAGCGCGGCCCGGCGACATCCTGGGCGAGATGTCGCTGCTCGATAGCGGCATGCGGTTTGCCCACTGCACCACATTGACGGAATGCAAGATCGGCGTGCTCGACGCCGAGGCGCTCGACGACATGATGGCGAACGATCCGGAACTGGCCGCCAGCCTGATTGCGCTGCTGGCCCGCCGGCTGTCGCTGCGGCTGCGCATCGTCGGAGCCCGGGTGTCGGACCGCCAGACCCCCTGAAGTAACAGAACAAGGACTTTCCATGGAACGCGACCAGGCATCGAAATTCATCAACGACCTGCTCAAGCTGATGGTCAGCCGCAGCGGCAGCGACCTGTTCATCACCGGCGACTTCCCGCCGGCGATGAAGGTCGACGGCAAGATCACCAAGGTCTCGCCGCAGCCGCTCAACAGCGGCCACACGCTGGCCCTGGCGCGCTCGATCATGAGCGACAAGCAGGCAGCCGAGTTCGAGCGGACCAAGGAATGCAACTTCGCGATCTCGCCGCCGGGCATCGGCCGCTTCCGCGTCAACGCCTTCGTCCAGCAGGGCAAGGTCGGAATGGTGCTGCGGGTGATCCCGCAGATCCTGCCGACCATCGACGGCCTGGGCGTGCCGCAGGTGCTCAAGGACGTGGTGATGTCCAAGCGCGGCCTCACCATCCTGGTGGGCGCGACCGGCTCGGGCAAGTCGACCACGCTGGCGGCGATGGTCGACTGGCGCAACGAGAATTCCTACGGCCACATCATCACGATCGAGGACCCGGTGGAATTCGTCCATCCGCACAAGAACTGCGTCGTCACGCAGCGCGAGGTGGGGCTGGACACGGACAGCTGGGAAGCGGCGCTGAAGAACACGCTGCGTCAGGCCCCCGACGTGATCCTGATGGGCGAGATCCGCGACCGCGAGACGATGGAGCACGCGGTCGCTTTCGCCGAAACCGGCCACCTGTGCCTGGCCACGCTGCACGCCAACAGCGCCAACCAGGCGCTGGACCGCGTGATCAACTTCTTCCCGGAAGAGCGCCGCACCCAGCTGCTGATGGACCTGTCGCTGAACCTCAAGGCGATGATCTCGCAGCGCCTCGTTCCCAAGCAGGACGGCAAGGGCCGCCAGGCCGCCGTCGAGATCATGCTCAATACGCCGCTGATCTCGGACTTGATCTTCAAGGGCGAAGTCTCCGAGATCAAGGAGATCATGAAGAAGAGCCGCAACCTGGGGATGCAGACCTTCGACCAGGCGCTGTTCGACGCCTACGAGAGCAACCTGATCACCTACGAAGACGCGCTTCGCAACGCCGACTCGGTCAACGACCTGCGCCTGCAGATCAAGCTCAATTCCCAGCGCGCCAAGAGCCAGGATCTTTCCGCCGGCACCGAACACCTCGCGATCGTCTGAGTCGGGCTGCGGGTCGACTTCCTCCAGCAAACACCCTCCAGGACCGAACATGGCCAGCACCAATCCGAAAACCTACGAGCCAACAGCCCCGCGCAAGGTCGCCTTTCTCGGGCTGGGCGTGATGGGCTATCCGATGGCGGGGCACCTGGCGCTGGCGGGGCACCATGTGACGGTCTACAACCGCAGCGCCGCCAAGGCGCAGGCCTGGACCGGCGAGTTCAGGGGACAGAGCGCACCGACGCCTGCGCTCGCGGCGAAGGACGCGGACTTGGTGTTCTGCTGCGTCGGCAACGACGACGACCTGCGCAGCGTGGCGCTGAGCGAGGAGGGCGCGTTCATCGACATGAAGAAGGGCGCGATCTTCGTCGACCACACGACGGCGTCGGCCAACATCGCCCGCGAACTGCAGGTCCAGGCCCATGCGGTCGGACTGCAGTTCGTCGACGCGCCGGTGTCCGGCGGCCAGGCCGGCGCGCAGAACGGCATGCTGACGGTGATGTGCGGCGGCGAGCCGGCGGCCTTCGAGGCGGCCAGGCCGGTCGCGATGGCGTTCTCGCGCGCCTTCACGCTGCTCGGTCCTGCGGGCGCCGGCCAGCTGGCCAAGATGGTCAACCAGATCGCGATCGCCGGGCTGGTGCAGGGATTGTCGGAGGCCATCGCCTTCGGCCAGAAAGCCGGCCTGGACATGCAGCAGGTGCTCGAGGTCATCGGCAAGGGCGCGGCCCAGAGCTGGCAGATGGACAACCGCGGCAAGAGCATGATCGAAGGAAAGTTCGATTTCGGCTTCGCCGTCGACTGGATGCGCAAGGACCTGGGCCTGGTGCTCGACGAGGCCAAGCGCAACGGCGCGCGGCTGCCGGTGACGGCGCTCGTCGACCAGTTCTATGCCGACGTGCAGGCCGCCGGCGGCAAGCGCTGGGACACCTCCAGCCTGATCACCCGGCTGAAGTAAGGTCGGCTCAGGGCCTGGGGCTGGTCGGCGCCGTCGGCGGCGCCTGGGTCTGGATCCGCAGCAGTTCGTCCGTGCCGATCACCTCGAAGATGCGGATCACCCGCTGCACGTCGCCGATCTGGCGCGCGATGCTGGTGGCGCGGTCGGCTTCGCGCTGGGTCACGCGTCCCATCAGGTAGACGATGCCGCGCTCGGTCACGACCTTGAACGCGCCGACATAGAGGTCCTTGGCGTCGACCAGCGAAGCGCGCACCTTGCCGGTGATGAACACGTCGTTGGAACGCTGGACCAGGCTGGCGTTGCCCGTGACCGCCAGCTCGTTGACGATGGATCGCACGTTCTCCAGCCCCGAGACGATCTGTTCGGCCTGCTGCTTCGCGGCCTCGTTGGGCACCTCGCCGGTCAGCAGCACCTGGCGGTTGTAGCTGGTGATGTTGATGTGCGCGCGGTCGCCCAGAGCCTCGCGCAGCCGGCTGGCGCCGCGCAGTTCGATCCCCTCGTCCTCCAGCTGGGCGCCGGACGTGCGGCGGTCCACGGCGACCATGGCGGAAACCGCCGCGCCGCCGACCACCAGCGGAACGCAGGCGCTCAGGCTGGCGGCAAGCGATGCGGCCAGCGCGATGGCCAGGATGGGGGACGAATGCTTGGGGATCATGTGGGGTTTTCCTGTTCTCCGAGAAGCTGGGTGTCGACGCCGTCGCAGATGCAGTGCAGCACCAGCAGGTGCACTTCCTGGATCCGCGCCGTGCGGTCGTGCGGCACGCAGACGTGGACGTCGGTCTCGCGCAGCACGCCGGTGATCTTGCCGCCGCCGCGGCCGGTCAGCGCCACGACGGTCATCTCGCGTTCGTGCGCGGCTTCGATCGCCGCCAGCACGTTGGCCGAATTGCCGCTGGTGGAGAGCGCCAGCAGCACGTCGCCGGCCTGGCCCAGGCCGCGCACCTGCTTGGCGAAGATGCGGCTGAAGTCGTAGTCGTTGCCGATCGCCGTCAGGATCGAGCTGTCGGTGGTCAGCGCGATCGCGCCCAGTTCGGGCCGCTCGCGCTCGAAGCGGCCGATGAATTCGGCCGAGAAGTGCTGGGCGTCGGCGGCCGAGCCGCCGTTGCCGCAGGCAAGGACCTTGCCGCCGCTGGTCACGCAGGCCAGCACCGCCTGTACGGCAGCCGCGATCGGCTTGCTCAGCACCTGAGCCGCCTGGTACTTGAGATCGGCGCTGTCGATGAAGTGCTGTTGGATGCGTTGTTCGAGCATGGCTGGCGATGATAACCGGGGGGTCTGTTTCAAGACGCGTCGAAGGCGGCGCGCAGCCACTCGATCTCGCCGCCCTGCACCGCGACGACGTCGAAGCGGCAAGGCGGCTGCTTCGGCAGGCGCATCAGGTAGTGGCGGGCGGCGAAGACGATGCGCCGCTGCTTGACGGCGCCGACGCTGGCCGCCGCGCCACCGAAGGCGGCGCTGGCGCGCCGGCGCACCTCGACGAACACCAGCGTGCCGTCGCGGTCCTGCATCACGAGGTCGATTTCGCCGCCGCCGCGGCCCGGCGTCCGATAATTGCGCGCGACGAGCCGCAGGCCCGCCGTTTCGAGGTGGGCGAGCGCGCGCTCCTCGGCGGCGTCGCCGGCCTGCTTCGTGGTCGCCGTTTTTCCGGGGAAATCCATTGAGCGCTTCTTTTGCTTCAGCCCTGTCCGCCGCGCGCGAAGCCGCGGCTTCGCAGCATTATCCGCAGGGCGCGCTGTACGTCGTCGCGACGCCGATCGGCAACCTGGCCGACATCAGCCTGCGCGCCCTGCACGTGCTGCAGCTGGCCGACGCCGTGGCCTGCGAGGACACCCGCCACACCCAGGCGCTGCTGCGGGCCTATGGCATCGACAAGGCGCCGTCGCAGCTGGTGGCGCTGCACCAGCACAACGAGCAGGAGGCGGCGCAGGCGGTGATCGCGCGGCTGCAGCAGGGCCAGCGCGTTGCCTATGCCAGCGATGCCGGCACGCCGGCGGTCAGCGACC
>JAQGNJ010000321.1 GCA_028291885.1 Ramlibacter sp.
CGCGACGATGCCGCCGTCCGCCTTGCGCGCATGGTCGACGACGAACACCTGCGTGCCATTGCCCATCACCTGCCGCGCCTTGCCGCCGGGAACAGCGATGCTCCAGGACAGCGGGGGCAACTGCAGCGGATACGGCAGCAGGGCGCCGCCGCGGTGGTCCAGCAAGACCGGGCCGGACGCTTCGTCGGACAGCAGCGTCGCCTCGATCTCCGGCAGCCAGGCCGCCACTGCGCCGTAGCGCGGCGTGCTCCAGAGCGTGTCGCCGCTGGCCGCATCGACCATGCGCAGGCCGGCGCCGTCCGGCAAAGCCAGGACGCGCCCGTTGGGCGAGAGGCTGGCCCGGCGCTGCTGCGCTCCCGGCGCGACGCCGCTGTGCAGCGTCTTGCCCGATGGCAGCGCGATGGTGGTGAACCGTCCCTGCGTTCCCTGGAGCGCGGCGACATTCGCGCTGCGCGCGGCGATCACCTGGGCGATCGGCTCCGGCTGCGGCGCGATCGACACCTGGCCGGGCAGGGGCGCCAGCGGCACGAGCGCCACTTGCTCCATCGTGACCCGCAAGCGCTGCAGTCCAAGCCATTCGTGCAGGGCCGCGTCCTGCGCGGCAACGCAGCTGGCGACGCCTGCATTGCCGCGCACGTCGGCCACGCTGTCGAAGCGATGGGGCGGGGCGACGCTGGAGCAGGACAACGCACGCGCGCGGAGCCGCTGCTCGTAGTCGAGGCGCAGCGCAGCCGGCCCGGCCGGCTCCTGCTCGAGCTGGGCAAACAGCTTCAGCTGCGCGTCCTGCACGTCCTGCGGCACGGGAAAGGCCGCCTTGATCTTGTCGACCGGTTCCATGAACCCGGCGCCGACGAGATCGCATCCCGGCAGGGCCAGCGCCAGGACGATCAGGCTGAGATGACGCAACAAATCTCGCTCTCTTCAAATCGGCTTCGAATTATCGGACGCGCATGCGCCGCATCGGTGCGGCTGCAACCAGTTGTCGCAGAGGCGCCACGTCGAGGCTTGCATCAACCTGACGCGCTCCCCTGCAGTTGCGCGTCGGCCCGATGCCCGGGCCGCGCCACCCGGGAGACCGCCTTGAGAGTCCGCTCCTTCATCTCCATCTCCGGCGCGCTCTGCGTGCTTTCCCTTGCGCCTTCCGTCCAGGCCCAGTCCGCCGGATCGGTCGAACGCGGCAAGTACCTGATGCAGGGCGTCGTCGCCTGCGGCAACTGCCATTTCCAGCGCGGGCCCAGGGGCGAGCCGCTGTTGGACAAGGGGCTCTCGGGCGGCATGGTGTTCGACGAGCCCGCCTTCAAGGCCCCAGCCGGCGGTCGCCAACGAGGTGCCGAAGTCGAAGTACAACATTGCGCTGCCGCCCGGCTACGGGCCGCCGGTGAAGGCGGTGAAGACGCCGTCGCCCCGTGAGCAGCTCGCCTACGGCAAGTACCTGGCCGACATCGGCCACTGCATGGAATGCCACACGCCGCGCGACGGCAAGGGCATGCTGCAAATGGCAAGCGTCGGCGCCGGCGGCCAGGTGTTCAAGGGCCCCTGGGGCCAGAGCATCTCGCGCAATCTCACGCCGCACGAAACCGGGCTGAAGGGCTGGAGCGACGCGCAGATCGCCAAAGCCGTGCGCGAAGGCGTGAACCGCGAAGGCAAGCCCTACCACCCGCCGATGGCCTTCGGCTTCTACAAGAACATCAAGGACGCCGACATGGCGGCGCTGATCGCCTACCTGCGATCGCTCAAGCCGCAGGCGACTGCCGGGGCCAGAAGCTAGGCCCTCAGACCAGCCGCTCGATCTTCTTCTTGCGCCAGACGAACTGGTAGAAGCTGGCCTGCAGCACCAGCATGGCCGTGAAGGCGATCGGGTAGGCCATCCAGACGCCGTTGATGCCCAAGCGGTGGCTCAGGAGCCAGGCCGAAGGCACTTCCACCGCGGCGATGCAGAAGATCGCGATGGCCGTGGGTACCATCACCGCGCCGCTCGCGCGCATCACGCCGCCGAGCACGGCTTGCAGGCCGAACACGACGCAGCTCCACAGCATGATGTGCAGCAGCGTCTGGGCCAGTTCGATCACCGGGCCGCTGGTCACGAAGGCGCCGATCAGGTGGCGCGAGAACAGGTAGCCGATCACGACCAGGCCACCGGTGATCAGCAGGTTCAGCTTCAGGCCGGTGCGCGCGATCGCGCCCAGCCGGTCGGCGCGGCCGGCGCCGATCGCCTGCGCGCCGAGGATGGACGCGGTGATCGCGATCGACAACGCCGGGAACTGCACGTAGTTGACGACCTGGTTCACCGCGCCGTAAGCGGCGGTGGCATCGGAGCCGAATCCGTTCACGAGGAACAGCAGCACGATCTCCGCCAGCGAGACGACGATCATCTGCACGCCGGTCGGCAGCCCGATCTTCACCACCAGCTTGAGGATCGCGGGATCGATGCGCAAGGCCCGCAGCAGCTCCCGGTCCGGCGCCAGCGGATGGCCGCGCCTGCGCATGATCCAGACCAGGAACAGCAGCGCCGCGGCGAACGCGACGACGGACGCGGCGGCAGCGCTGGTCACGCCCAGCTGCGGCAGCCCGCCCCAGCCGCGGATGAACGCCGGCGTCAGCGCGCAGGACACGGCGGTGGACAGCAGCAGCGCGTAGAGCGGGGTCAGCGTGTCGCCGACGCCGCGCATCAGCTGCGTCACCAGGATGAAGACCAGCAGGCCGGGCATCGCGAGCATCATGGTGCGCGCGTAGCCGATGGCGATCGGCAGCACGTCGGGCGGCGTTCCGAGCAGGCGCAGCAGCGCTTCGGTGAAGGTGCCGCCGAACACCGCGACGAGCAGGCCCAGGACCAGCCCCAGCGCGATCGCCGTGCCGGCGATGGCCTTGACCTTGTGCAGCTCGCGCGCGCCCCAGGCCTGGCCGATCAGCACCGACGCGCCGGCGCCGATGCCGATCACCAGCGAGATGAAAAAGAAGACGATGGGGAACATGCCCGACACGGCGGCCAGCGCCTGCGTGCCCAGCATCTGGCCGACGAAGACGTTGTTGATCGTTCCGGAGAGCGCCTGCAGGATATTGGACAGCAGCATCGGCCCGAGAAAGACCAGGAAGATGCGCCAGAGCGGGCGGGGATCGGCCGAGGCCGGCCGATGCAGGCGGGGATCGGCCGCGGACGGGAGGGAATCGGTCATGGGTGGCGAAGGGTACACCGCGGGCCAGGCATCCGCCGACGAGCGATCGGCGACCCGCGCCAGCACGTTCCTACGCGGAACCGCCGATTCTGCCTACGGCCAGGCACAGTCGCTCACCGGTTAATCGGGCTTCAGGCCGCAGTGACGGCGTGTCTCGAAAGGAGTGATCCATGACCAGGAACAACCAGGTCGGACGGCGCAGCCCGCCGGAGATGGACGACGCGGAGCGCGAGCGCCAGGCGATCGGACAGGGCGGGAAGCTCTCGACCGTGGGCGACAACACCAAGCACGTTGCGGACGATCCAGAGCCCGCCGGGCGCCGCGGCGGACAAGCCAGCGGCGGCGGCAAAGGCTCCGGTATGACCCGCTCCGATGCGCAGGATTCCGGCAGCGCAAAGTCGTCGTCGGCCCAGACCGGCAAGAAGTCCCGCCAGGGCGGCAGTCCGCAGCGCTGACCGTTCGGCCGCGCGTTCCCGGTCAGGATGAACCCGGAGCGTCGAGCAAGTACGATGGCTGACCGGCGCATGCGCCTGCCAACTCGTTCGACATGAACCCCATCATCCAGAGCCTGCTGGACACCGACCTCTACAAGTTCACCATGTGGCAGGCGATGCTGCATGGCCATCCGCAAACCCAGGCCGAGTACACCTTCCTGTGCCGCAACCGGCCGGAGTTCCCGCTGGCCGACCTGCTGGACGAAGTGAACCGGGAGCTCGATGCGCTGTGCCAGCTGCGCTTCAGGCAGGACGAGCTCGGCTACCTCGGCTCGTTGCGCTACATCAAGAGCGACTTCGTCGACTTCCTGCGCATCTTCAATTTCCAGCGCGAATTCATCTGCGCCACCGCGCAGGGCCCGGACCTGAAGATCCAGGCGCGCGGGCCGCAGGTCCACACCATGGGCTTCGAGATCTATGTGCTGGCCATCGTCAACGAGCTGTACTTCCGCCGTTTCGATGCGCAGGCGGCGCTCGCCGAAGGCCGCAGGCGCCTGCAGGCCAAGATCGGGCTGCTGCACGCTTTCGCGCAGGAGCCGGCCGAGCGCAACCCGTTCGAGTTCTTCGACTTCGGCGTGCGGCGCCGCTTTTCGCGCGACTGGCAGCGCGAGGTGGTGGTCGCCCTGAAGCACGCCGCGCCGCAGTTCTTCAAGGGCACGTCCAACGTGCTGCTGGCGCGCGACCTGGACCTGGTGCCGATCGGCACGATGGCGCACGAATACCTGCAGACCTGGCAGGCGCTCGGCGTGCGGCTGCGCGATTTCCAGTCGGCGGCGCTGGAGTCCTGGGTGCACGAATACCGCGGCGACCTCGGCACGGCGCTGACCGACGTCGTCGGCATGGACGGTTTCCTGCGCGACTTCGACCTGTACTTCGCCAAGCTGTTCGACGGGCTGCGCCACGACTCGGGCGACCCGGTCGCCTGGGGCGAGAAGGCGCTGGCGCACTACGAGAAGCTGCGCATCGACGCGCAGACCAAGCGGCTCGTGTTCTCCGACAGCCTGGACCTGCCCAGGGCATTCGGCCTGTACCGCGTTTTCGCCGGCCGCACGCAGACCGGCTTCGGCGTCGGCACGAATCTCACGAACGACGTGGGCCTGGAGCCGATCAACATCGTGATGAAGCTCACCCGCGCCAACCGCCAGCCGGTTGCCAAGCTTGCCGACAGCCCGGGCAAGACCATGTGCACGGACGAGACCTTCCTGGCGTACCTGCGCCAGGTGTTCGACGTCAACGGGACGGCATGAGCGCCGCGCCGCTGCACATCGGCATCGTCGCCTGTTCCGCCGAAGGCGCGGCGCTGTGCTACCGCACGATCTGCGCGGAGGGCGCGCAGTTGCTGGGCCCGCATGCCCATCCCGAGGCGTCGATGCACACGCCGTCGCTCGCGGCTTACGTCGAATGCCTCGAGCGCGGCGACTCGCAGGGGGTGGCCGACCTGATGCTCGTGTCGGCCGCCAAGCTCGCCGCCATCGGCGCGGACTTCCTGGTCTGCCCCGACAACACCATCCACCAGGCCTTGCCGCTGGTGCTGCCCCGCTCGCCGCTGCCCTGGCTGCACATCGCCGACGTGGTCGCGGATCACGCGGCGCAGCGCGGCTTCCGGCGGCTCGGGCTCACCGGGACACGCTGGCTGGTCGACAGCGGCGTGTATCCCGAGCGCCTCGCCGCTCGCGGGCTCGAGTGCCTGCGGCCAGGCGATTCCGAGCGCGACGAGATGAGTCGCATCATCATGGACGAACTGGTTGCCGGCGTGTTCAATCGGGGATCGGTCGCCGTGTTCCAGCGCGCGATCGAGCGCATGAAGCGCGAGGGTTGCGACGCCGTCATCCTCGGCTGCACCGAGATCCCGCTGATCGTCGGCGACGCGAACTGCGCCTTGCCGACGCTGGACTCGACGCGGCTGCTGGCGCGGGCCGCGTTGCAGCGCTCGGTGCGCGGCGAAGCCTAGAACGGCCCGCGCAAGGCCTTCAGCCCCAACCAGGCGGCGCCGATCACGGCGTTGATCGGGACGCTGAGCGCGCCGGGGACATAGAAGCACGCTGAGAGCGCGGGTGCATTGAGGCACCACTCGACCAGGTTGCCGATGCCGTACAGGATCAGGCCGAAACCGATCCAGCGCCGCATGTAGGTCGGCAGCCAGCGGGCCTGCTGCTGGTTGTGGCGCCAGGCTGCGGTCCGTTCGAGCATGTTGCCGCTGCTGGCGTCCTTGAACAGCCAGGCGAAGAAGAAATAGCGGTACAGCAACGTGCGAAAAGCGAGGTCCTGCACGGATGGCGCCCGTTTCCGGTGGTGACGACGCACCATCCTAAGCCACCGCGGCGGCGCTGTCGTAGGACGCCGCCGGAAACCGCGGTTTTCAGTCCTCGAGCACCCGCACCTTCACGCTCTTGCCCTTGATGCGGCCGTCGTTCAGGCGCCGCGCCGCGTCGTGGGCGACCGAGCGCTCCACCGCGACATAGGTGGAGAACTCGTTGACGTCGATCTTGCCGACCTGCTCGCGGCCGTAGCCCAGGTCCGCCGTCAGCGCGCCCAGCACGTCGCCGGGACGGATCTTTTCCTTGCGCCCGCCCTGGATGTGCAGCGTCACCATCGGCGGAACCAGTTTGCCCTTGCCGGCGGGCTTGAGTTCCGAAAGCTCGTGCCACTCGGATTCGCGGCCCTGCAGCAGCTCGATCTTGCCCACCGAGCCCATCTCGTCCAGGCTCGCCAGGTTCAGCACCAGCCCCGTTTCGCCTGCGCGGCCCGTGCGGCCGATGCGGTGGATGTGGACCTCGGCATCGGGCGTGACGTCGACGTTGATCACGGCCGCGAGATTCGCGATGTCGAGGCCGCGGGCGGCGACGTCGGTCGCCACCAGCACCGAGCAGCTCCTGTTGGCGAAGCGCACCAGCACCTGGTCGCGCTCGCGCTGTTCCAGTTCGCCGTACAGCGCCAGGGCGCTGAAGCCCTGCTCCTGCAGCAGCGTGACGAGGCGCCTGCACTGCGCCTTGGTGTTGCAGAAGGCCAGCGCGCTGGCAGGGCGGAAGTGTTCAAGCAGCAGGCTCACCGCCTCGCCGCGCTCGGCGTCGTCCACCTGGTACCAGCGCTGCTCGATCTGGCCTTCGGCATGCTGGGCCTCGACCTTGACCGTGACCGGCTCGCGCATGAACTGCGCGGCCAGCTTGGCGATCCCTTCCGGGTAGGTCGCGGAGAAGAGCAGGGTCTGCCGCTCCTTGGGGCACTGCTTCGCAACGATGACGATGTCGTCGAGGAAGCCCATGTCCAGCATCCGGTCGGCCTCGTCCAGGACCAGCGTGTTCAGCGCATCGAGCTTCAGGCTGCCTCGCTCCAGGTGGTCCATGACGCGGCCGGGCGTGCCGACGACGATGTGGGCGCCGTGCTCCAGCGTCGCCAGCTGGCCGCGCAGCGGCACGCCGCCGCACAGGGTCACGACCTTGATGTTGTCGTCCGCGCGCGCCAGGCGGCGGATCTCGGTCGTGACCTGGTCGGCCAGTTCGCGCGTCGGGCACAGCACGAGCGACTGCACGGCGAAGCGCCGGGGGTTGAGGTTGGCCAGCAGCGTCAGCGCGAAGGCCGCGGTCTTGCCGCTGCCGGTCTTGGCCTGGGCGATCAGGTCCTTGCCGAGCAAGGCCGGCGGCAGGCTGGCGGCCTGGATGGCGGTCATCTCGAGGTAGCCGAGCCGATCGAGGTTGGCGAGGGTGGCGGGATTCAGGGGCAGGGTGGCGAAACTGGCGCTGGCGGGAGCCGCGGGGGAAATGGAACTCATCTCCCGATGATTTCACATGCGGGCAAAATCCGGCGGCGGGCCGCGAAGTTCCGGCAATGCGCCAAGGTCATCCGCAGGAGACGGGCAGTTATCCGACAGGGGCGCGGCCGCGGTCGTTCCTAAACTCGACCGGGGAGGTCCGCCGTGAACAATCTGTCGACTCAAGCGCCTGCGTTCTGTCTTGTCCTGGCTCTCGCGGCCTGCGGTGGCGGGGGCTCCGGGACTCCGGCTCCGGCCGCCGGCACCAGTCCGGCCGACGTGCCCGCGGCCGCCGCGACCACGACACCGGCGGTTGTCGACAACCCGGTCGACGTGTCTTCCGCGGTCGCGGACACGGCCGATGCGGCGGACCCGACGGAGCCGGCGGTCGCCGAGCCCAACCCTCCCGCCACGGCGAGCTCCCCCGGAACCTCCTGCGCGGTGGCGGGGAACACGGATGTCCTGGGCGGCCTCAGGTTCCAGACCTCGCACCGGATCAATGCCCACGACTACGGCTGCCTGATCGTGCGCAAGGATCAGGGCCATCCGGTGTTCGACGGCGCCGAGTCGGCGCGCTTCGAGGTCCGGCCCGCCGACTGCAGCGCCAGCGCGAGCTTCGACGACTGCAAGCAGGATCGCAGCCGCCACGAGATCAACGAGACGACGCTGGAACCCACCAGCGGCAGCACGCTGGTGTACACGACGCGCCTGTTCATCCCGGAGCAGGAACGTTTCAAGCCGCGCGGCAGGAATACGCTGTTCCTCACGCAGATCAACTTCGTGGATGGCGCGGGCCTGTACGGCACGCTCGCCTACCTCGAGGTCGCGGACAACGGCGACCTGCTGGTCAGGACCGACAAGGACTTCACCTTCGGGATCAAGGCGCAGTACCCCGTCTACCAGAAGCCTTTCGGCAAGTGGATCAAGGTCATGTGGGAGATCCGGTCCACTCCCGCGGCCGACGGCTATCTCAGGGTCTATGTCGACGACGTGCTCAGGGTCAACGAGAGCCGCGCCACGCTGCCTTCCGCGACGGCGACGAACCGGCTCAAGATCGGCATCTACAACGTGTTCAAGTCCAGGGCTTCGGAGCCCTACGCGAACCAGGTCGTCTACTTCGACGGCATCGCCAGGACGGCGACGCCGTCGCGCTAACCCTATTGGTTCAGGATCAGGTTGGCGATCAGGCCCGTCGCGAGCGCGATCAGCACGTAGTCGCCGCCGACCTGCACCCACTGGTAGCCGCGCGGGGGCGCCGACAGGTGGTGGCCGCGCCAGTCGCTCACGTAGTACTGGCGGTTGCGGTATTCGCCAGGGATGTGGCCGCCGCGGCGGAATTCCGGGCCGCGCGCGCCGTAGTAGTAGCGGTTGTTGCCGTAGTCGCGGTCGGCCCGGCGCTCGTAGTCGCGGCGATCGAGGTCGCGGCGCTGCACGTCGCGGCGCTCGAAGTCGCGGCGCTGCACGTCACGGCGCTCGAAGTCGCGGCGCTCGCCCCGCGAGTCGGCGGGGACGGGATTGTTGGCGTTGCTGCGCTGCCGCTCGCGCTCGCCCCAGTTCTGGGCGGATGCGGAGAGCGAGCCGAGGCTCAGGGCAGCGGCGGCGATGGCACAGACGATCGCGCGTGATTTCATTGCAGGCTCCCGATGTTGTGAGATTCGATCATGCGCCCCGCACGTGTCGCCGGTGCGAAGCGCAGGCGATCCCGTGCAAAGTCAGGTATCAATCTGTGCGGCAAGGCCGGGCGCGGGAACAGCGTCGCGCCCGCCCGTCAGGCGAGCCGGCAACGCGCGATCACTTCTTGCCGGCGGCTTCCTTTTCCTTGGCCGTGGTCACTTCGACCTTGGGCAGCTCCACCGTCTTTTCCTCGGTCTTGACGGTCGGGACGGTGATGGTCTTTTCGGTCGTCGTCACGTTGACGCTGGGCGCGGTGACGTCGTACTTGGGCAGCGTCACGTCGCCTTCCTTGGTCTTGTTGACCTCGAACTTGGGCGCGGTGACGTTGCCTTCCTGGGTCTTCTTGACGTCGCAGGCGGTCAGGCCGAGGGCGCCAATGGAAACGACAGCGATGGCAAGAGTGGTGCGGAACATGGTTTCTCCCTTCTGGGTTGATGATGTTGTCATTGTGTGTTTCAGATGTGAGCCCGGCTGTAGGAATCGGGCCTGAAACTTCGTCGGTTCGCCCGCCGCGTGCGCGGATCGGCGTTGATCAGCTGGAGGGCGGCGCTGTTGCAGCTGGCTTTGCGTAGGAGCCACCCCACACTGGCTCAGGCGTGCCGATGGCAGCTTGCAGCCGGACGGCGCCGCATCGTCGGTCGACAGCTCTGAAGGCGAACATGAAGCGCGTCAAACCCGCCACGGCCTGGGCTCGGGCCATCGGGCGCAGCCTGGAAAGCATCACGCGCAGCAACCTGCGCGCCGGCGCCCGGGCCGCCAGGTTCGGGCTGGACACCCAGCGCGAAAGGAGCAAGCCGCCGCCCGGTGAAGGCGACTGGATCCCGGGCATCGCCATGTCCGCTGCGGGCGCCCGGCGCTATCGCCTCTACCGGCCGCCTGCGATGCAATCGGGCGAGCGCCTGCCGCTGATGGTGATGCTTCACGGCTGCGGCCAGGATGCCAAGGGCTTCGCGCAGAGCACCCGCATGAACCGCGTCGCGGCACGCGAGCGCTTCCTGGTGCTCTATCCCGAGCAGGACAGGCTGGCCAATGCCCAGGGCTGCTGGAACTGGTTCGACGCGCGAGGCGGACGCGCCGCGGCCGAGGCGCAGTTGATCATGAAAGCCATCGAGCAGGTCTGCCTGCTCTACGCGGTGGACCGGGCACGCATCGCGGTGGCCGGACTCTCGGCCGGCGCCAGCATGGCGGCGCTGCTGGTCACGCGCCATCCCGATCGCTTCCGGGCGCTGGTGATGCATTCCGGCGTTCCGCCGGGCAGCGCCGATTCGGCGACGACGGCTCTGGCGGCGATGCGAGGCCGCCGCGTCGCCGCAGCGCTGCCCACGACGACGGCGGCCGCTTCCTGGCCGCCGCTGCTGGTGATCCACGGCGGCCGCGACCGGACGGTTGCGCCCGGCAACGCCCACGCAGCGGTGCGGGTGTGGGCCGAGGCCGCCGGCGCCGCCGCGGAGCCGGCGCGCAGCATGAAGCGCGGCAAGCGCCACCCGATGCAGGTCACGCAGTTCCGGGCGGCGGGCAGCGCCGTCGCGACCCTGGTCGAAGTGCCCGAACTGGCCCACGCCTGGAGCGGCGGGGCGGCCAGGCATCCCTATGGCGACGCCCTGGGGCCGGACGCCTCGCGCATGGCCTGGTCGTTCGCGTCCATGCAGTTCCGCTGAAGCGCCGGAAAAGCAAAACGCCCGCGGCTGCGGGCGTTTTGCGGAGAGCGCCTAAGAATTACTTCTTGGCGTCGGCCTTGGCGTCGACCTTGGCTTCGGCCTTGACTTCCTTGGCGTTGGCGGCGCCGACAGCCTTGACTTCCTTGGCGTTGGCGTTGGCGACAGCCTTGTCCTTGCTGGCTTCGGCGCCGACCTTCGTCGACGTGGCGGTGGCGGCAGCGGCGGCCTTGTCGGCCTTCTT
Organism: Ramlibacter sp.; assembly: GCA_028291885.1. Classification (GTDB taxonomy): domain Bacteria; phylum Pseudomonadota; class Gammaproteobacteria; order Burkholderiales; family Burkholderiaceae_C; genus Ramlibacter. The sequence continues at coordinate 10,989 of JAQGNJ010000321.1, forward strand.
CTTGGCGTCGGCGGCCTTCTTGGCAGCCTTGGCGTCGGCCTTTGCCTTCTTCTTTTCGGCAGCGGCGGTGGCCTTGGCGGCCTTTTCGTCGGCCTTGCCTTCGGCCTTCACTTCGGCCTTGGTCGTGGCGGTGGCAGCCGAGGCGCCAGCCATGGGGGCGCCGGCGTGGGACGCGGCGAAGGAGGAAGCGGCGAAGAACGTGGCGGCGAGGATGGCGAGGAGCTTGGTCATGTGGTTTCCCGAAGTGAGGTGTCTCTGGAATTGCGGCCCGGATGGGCCTGCCCGGTTACAACGCCCGAGCTGGCTCGGCCGTTGACGCGTGGCCGGATGCCAGCCAGGCCGCGAGCAGGCCGATGAATTTTTCGGGCTGCTCGATCAGGAAGAAGTGGCTGGCCTGGGCGAAGATTTCGGTGCGCACGTTCGGCAGGCCCTGGCTGAGGGCCTGCGTCGCCGTCAGCGAGCAGATCGGATCGCTGTCGCCGGCCATCACCAGCGTCGGCTGCCGGATACGGGGCAGGTGGGGCAGGGTGTCGTGCTGCTGGCAGGCCTCGTTCTGGCGGATATAGCAGGCCGGCAGCCGGCTCTCGCCGCCGATCAGCTTTTCGATGGCGGCCACGCGCTCGGGGTAGCGGTTGAAGAAGCCGGCGGAAACGAAGTTCTGCACCGAGTGGCGCGCATGGTCGGCCCAGTTCATCCGCCATTCCAGCGCCTCGCGCATATTGAGCAGAACGCGCCGTCCCAGCGGGTCCAGCCGGGCGAAGGAGGCGCATAGCACTAAAGAGCTCACCCGCTGCGGCGCCAGCAGCGCCATGTGCTGGGCGACGGCCCCGCCCATGGACCGGCCCACCACGTGCGCCCGCTCGATCCCGCAATGGTCCATCAGCGCCAGGGTGTCGTTCGCCAGGTCCTGCGTGCCGACCGGTTCGTCCACCTGGGTGCTGCCGCCCGCGCCACGGTTGTCGAAGGCAAGCACCCGGTGATTCGCCCGCAGCACCTCGATCTGGGCCAGCCAGGCGCTGTAATCGCCCGCCAGGCCGTGGATCAGCACCACCGGCGGACCGGTCCCGGTGTCGAGGTAGCGCAGCTGGTAGCGGCCGACGCTGGCAAGCTGGAGGACATCGTTCATGGGGACTCCCTTGTCGGCTCCTCGAGAACGCCCAGATGGCTGTTCAACTCGTCCTGCTGGCCCAGGAACGCCTCGCACGTGCCGGCGAACACCACGCGGCCGGTCTTGAGCAGCACGACGTCGTCCGCCACGGTGAGCGCCAGCCCGAGGTTCTGCTCCACCAGCAGGATCGAGACCTGCTCCTTGAGCGAGGCGAGCACCTGGCCGACCTCGCGCACGATCTGCGGCGCCAGTCCTTCCGAGGGCTCGTCGAGCAGCAGCAGGCGCGGATTGGTCATCAGCGCGCGGCCGATCGCGAGCATCTGCTGCTCGCCGCCCGACAGGCTGCCGGCCAGCTGCTGCTGCCGCTCCTTGAGCCGGGGAAAGATCTCGCAGACGGCGTCGCGGTTCCAGGCGCGCTTGCTGCCGGCGGCGGCCGGCCGCGCGGCGACGTCGAGGTTCTCCTTGACGCTGAGGCTGGCGAAGACGCGGCGTCCCTGCGGCACGAGGCCGACGCCGGCGCGGCAGATGTCCTCGGGCGCCAGCCGCGCGATCGGCATGCCGGCCAGCGTGATCTGGCCGGAGCGCGGCGGCAGGAAGCCGATGATGGAGCTGATGCAGGTCGTCTTGCCGGCGCCGTTGCGCCCCAGCAGCGCGAGCAGGCGGCCCTCGCGCAGCTGCAGGCTGACGTCGTGCAGCACGTGGCTTTCGCCGTAGTAGGCGTTGACGCGGTCCAGCGAGAGCAGGCTAGTGGCCAAGGTAGATCTCCCGGGTGCGCGGATCGGCGACCACTTCCTGCCGCGTGCCGGCGGTGATCACCTCGCCGTAGTGCAGCAGCGTGACCCGGTCCGCCAGTCCCAGCGCCACCTCCATGTCGTGCTCGATCATGATGACGGTGATCGCCCGGTCGATGGAGCGCAGCAAGGCAGTGACGGTCCGCCTCTCCTCCGAGGACAGGCCCGCCAGCGGCTCGTCCAGCAGCAGCACCTGCGGCTTTTGCGCCAGCGCCATCGCGATCTCGAGCCGTCGCTTCTCGCCGTACGAGGTCTGTTCCAGCGGCAGGTGCGCCTTGTGCCCCAGGCCCACGGTCTGCAGGACCGCCAGGGCTTGCGCGGACAGGCCCTCGTCGGCGTCGAACGAGCCCCAGTGCCGCCACCGCAGGGGCGACCTCCCCAGCAGCGCCAGCTTGACGTTGTGCAGCAGGTTGTCGCGTCCGAACAGCGTGACGATCTGGTAGGTCCGCGCCAGCCCGAGCTGCGCCCGGGCCACGGTGGAAGCGCGCGTGACCTCCCTGCCCAGGATGGTGACGCTGCCCGAACTCGCCTGCAGGTCGCCGGAGATCAGGTTGAACAGCGTCGTCTTGCCGGCGCCATTGGGGCCGATCAGCAGGTGGCGTTCGCCCTGCTCGACCCGCAGGTCGACCGAGCGCGTGACCTGCAGGCCGCCGAACGACTTGCACAGGCCCGAGACTTCGACGGCGGCGGCGCTCACTGGACTACCCTCCGCGCTACGCGCTGCGGGATTCGCCTTGGGGCGGCCCGGCGGCTCATGCCGCCTTCCGCGTGCGCCGCCGGCGCAGCCTGGCGATGCCGGCGACGATGCCGCCCGGCACGAACATCACGATCAGGATGAAGACCACGCCCAGCAGCATGGTCCAGCGGTCGACATAGGCGCTCGCAACGTTCTTGAGCAGCACGACGAGCGCGGCGCCAACCACCGGACCGGTGAGCGTGCCGGCGCCGCCGGCGATCACCATCAGCAGCATCTCCGCCGAATTCGCCAGCGACAGGCTGTGCGGGCTGATGAACTGGTGGTAGTAGACGTACATCAGGCCGGCGACCGAGCCCAGCACGCCGCTGGCGACGAAGGTGATCCAGCGGATCAGCCAGACGTTGTAGCCCAGGGCGAGCATGCGGCGCGGCTGGTCCCGGCTGGCGCGGATGCTGGCGCCGAACGGCGACCGCACCCAGACGGCGATCGCTCCCCAGAGCAGGAGGAAGACCAGCAGGGTGAAGAGGTAGAAGTTGTCCGGGTCGCCCAGGTTGATGCCCAGGGGGCTGGGCCGCTTCAGGCCCGAGATGCCGTTGTCGCCGCCGGTGACGCTGGTCCAGCGGTAGGCCAGGCCCCAGAGCACCTGTCCGAGCGCCAGCGTGATCATCAGGAAGCTGATGCCGGTGGCGCGCAGCGCGATCAGGCCGAACACGCCGGCCAGCACGGTTGCCGACGCGAGCGCAACCGCCGCCGACGGCAGCTGGCCCCAGCCCAGGTGCGTCGTCAGCCAGCCGCTGGCATAGGCCGAGATGCCCAGATAGCCGGCGTGTCCGAGCGAGGTCAGGCCGGCGTAGCCGACCAGCAGGTTCAGGCTGAGGGCGAACATCGCCGCGATCAGGATCTGGCTGGCGAGGTTGGTGTAGTAGATGCCGCCGGTCCACCACGGGAGCGCCAGCAGCACGGCGAGCATGGCCGCCAGCAGCCCACGTTTCACGCGACTATCCTTCCGAACAGGCCGCGCGGGCGCAGCGCCAGGATCACCACCATCGGCAGGAACAGGACGATGTAGGCCAGGTCGGGGAACAGCACCTGGCCGAAGCTGTAGATGAAGCCGATGACGAAGCTGCCGATGAAGGCGCCCGCCAGGCTGCCGAGGCCGCCGAGGATGACGACGACCAGCGCCAGCGGCAGCATGTCGGCGTCCAGGCCCGGGTACACCGAGAGGATGGGCGCGGCGATCACGCCGCCGATGCCGGCCAGCGCCGCTCCGAGGCAGAACACCACGGTGAAGAGTTTCGAGGCCGGAACGCCGATGCCCTGCGCCATCTGCCTGTCGTCGACGCTGGCGCGGATCATCACGCCCAGGCGCGTGCGTTCCAGCAGCAGCCACAGGCCCAGGCCGATCAGGACGCTGAACGCCAGCACCGCCAGCCGGTACAGCGGAAAGGTCAGCCCGAACAGCTGCACGCCGCCGGAGAGATAGGGCGGGGCCGAGACCGGGCGCGGGTCGCCGCCCCAGAGCCACAGGCTGGCATCGGCGATGACGAAGGCGACTCCCAGCGTGGCCAGGACCTGCGACAGGCTGTTGCCGCCGAGCCGCCGCAGCACGACGCGCTCGACGATGCCGCCCAGGATGCCGACGCCGAGTCCGGCCGCGAGCACCGCCATCCAGAAACCGTGGCCGCGTTCGAGCACGGTGATGCCGATGTAGGCGCCGAACATGAAGTAGGCGCCGTGCGACAGGTTGGCGATGCGCATCAGCCCGAAGATCAGCGAAAAGCCGGCCGCGAGGGTGAACAGCACGCCGCCCAGCGCGAGGCTGTTCAGGCTCTGGATCAACCAGAACGACATCGGGGCTGGCGGACCGGCTTACTTCTCGATGTTGTTGGCCGGCGGGTAGTCGCGGCTGTAGACCGGGTTGGCCAGGAAGTCCCTCATCGTGTAGGTCCAGAACTGGGTGACGGCCGGATAGGTCTTCACGACCGTGTTGGTCAGCTTGCCGCCGACGCGCTCCACCTTGCGCACGTAGATGTCCATCACCGGGTTGCCCAGCGCGTCGAGCTTGACCTTGCCGCGCGGGTCGTTGGCCAGCTGCATCTTGCGCAACGCCCCCATGAAGGCGGCCTTCTCCTCGATGCGGCCGTTCACGTCCTTGAGCGCCTGCTCCAGCATCAGCGCAGCGCCGTAAGCGCCCACGGAGTAGTAGCCCGGATCCTGCTGGTAGTCGCGGTTCATCGCGGCGGCAAACTTCTTGTTGTCCGGGTTGTTCAGCGACGCCGAGTACCAGCCGGAGGAGATCA
>JAQGNJ010000333.1 GCA_028291885.1 Ramlibacter sp.
CGGTCAATCCCTTCGTCTTCAAGGCGGTGCAGCCGCTGCAGCGCTGGCTGCTGGCGCGCTCGCCGCACGCGCGCCATCTCGCCAGCCGCGACGATCCGCTCGCCGAGCTGCCGATGACGACCGACCCCAAGTTCCTTTCCGGCCACGTGGTCCTGGTCGGCTACGGCCGGGTCGGACGTCATATCGCCTCAGCCCTGAGCGCGCAAGCCGTGCCCTTTGTGGTCGCCGAGCAGAACCGCGAATTGGTCGAGCAGCTGCGCGCCGATGGTGTCCCGGCCGTGTCGGGCGACGCGGCGTTGCCCGAGGTGCTGGTCCAGGCCCACATCGCCCGGGCCCGGGTGCTGGTGGTCGCCACGCCGGAAACGCTGGTGGTGCGGCAGATGGCGGCCTGCGCCAAGGCGCTCAATCCGCAGATCGAGATCGTCGTGCGCTCGCACAACGAAGCGGAAGCGCGGATGCTCGAGGCCGAACTGGCAAGCAAGGTCTTCGTCGGCGAGCAGGAACTGGCCGATGCGATGTCGCGCCACGTGCTGGGCAAAAGCTCCCGCTAGGGCCTGTTCACGCTATTTCCGGGGGCGCGAACGCGCTCAATCGGGCGTCAATCTAGGCGCACGCCGCCGCCCGCATCGACATGCGGGCAGGCGGGTAACGACGAGTGGCGCCCGATTGGGCTTGTTCCCCTGCGGGGTTGCGGCCAACGAGCAACGCGTCCCCCGGAAATAGCGTGAACAGGCCCTAATCGCCGGCGATCGACGCCCCGCGCTGCGCCAGCAGCTCGCGCAGCAGCGAGCGGTGGCAGCGGCTCTCGTCCTCGCAGTAGCAGCCCATCGAGAAGGACGACTGGTGCGACAGCGCGGCCAGCGTGTCGAGCAGGTGCGCGGCATCGGGCTGGTTCATCTCGGCCCGGTACTTGCGGCTGAAGGCCGCCCACTGTTTTTCGTCTTCGGCGGCCAGGGCTTGCGCGACCAGCGCGGCGCTCGGCGCCAGGTTGGGCAGCCAGACGTCGTAGAAGTCGCGGCTGGCGAATTGCGCCTTGGGCACGCCGCGCGGCGGCCGCCGCACCGTTCCCAGGCGCGGCCCTTCGCCCTCGGCGCGGGGCGTTCCCAGGCGGACGATGCGGATCGCCATCTGCCGCTCCTGCGCTATGCGCCCGGCTTGCGCGGCGGCGCGCCGATGTCGGTCACTACCCGCGCATAGCGCTGCTTGCTCCAGTAGGCGCCGCCCCAGTCCAGCAGCACGACGATGCGGTTGCGAAAGCCGATCAGGAAGTAGATGTGGGCGAACAGCCAGAACAGCCAGGCGAAGTAGCCGCTGAACTTGAAGTGACCGAGCGGCGAGACCAGGTCGACGACCGCCGCGTTGCGGCCGATGGTGGCGAGGTTGCCGTAGTCGCGATAGCGGAACGGCAGCGTCGGCTGGCCCGCGAGCCGGCGCAGGATGTTGGCGGCCGCGGCGCGCCCCATCTGCTTGGCGCCTGGCGAGACGCCGGGGACGGCGCGCGGCTCATGTCCGGCGAGATAGCTTTGCGCGGCGGCCAGGTCGCCCACCACGCTGATCTCCGGATGGCCGGGCACGCTCAGATCGGGCTCCACCTGCACCCGGCCGGCGCGGTCGACCTTGGCGCCGGTGGCTTGCGCCAGCTGCGCGCCCAGGGGCGAGGCGGCCACGCCGGCGGCCCAGATCACGCAGCGGCTGGCGATGCGGTAGCTGTCGCCGGAACCGGATGCGGAGTCGGTCTGCATCACCTCCAGCCCGGCCGCATCGATGGCCGTGACGCGCGAATCGAGCCGCACCTCGACCCCCAGCTTGGTCAGCTGCTCGTGGGCGCGCTGGCTGAGGTCCTGCGGCATGGCCTGGAGAACGCGCGAGCTGCCCTCGATCAGCAGGACCTTGGCGCTGGCCGGGTCGATGCGCCGGAACTCCCCCGGCAGGGTGTAGTGGGCGATCTCGGCCAGCGTGCCGGCCATCTCGACGCCCGTGGGGCCGCCGCCGATGACGGTGAAGGTGAGCCAGGCATCGCGCGCCGCGGGATCCGCTTCCTTTTCCGCCTGCTCGAAGGCCAGCAGGATGCGGCGCCGGATCTCGAAGGCGTCGTCGAGGGTCTTCAGGCCCGGCGCGAACGGCGCCCACTCGTTCCGACCGAAGTAGCTGTGGGTGGCGCCGGCGGCGACGATCAGGTGGTCGTAGCCGATGCTCATGCCGTCTTCCAGCAGCACCTGCCGCGCCTGCACGTCGATGCGCGTCACCTGGCCGAGCAGGGTCGTCACGTTGGCCTGCTTGCGGAACAGGTGGCGCGCCGGCGCGGCGATCGCCGGCGCGGAAAGACCGGCGGTCGCCACCTGGTAGAGCAGCGGCTGGAACAGGTGGTGGTTGGTGCGCTCGACCACGGTGATCTCGACCTGCGCATCGTACAGCGCGCGCGCCGCTTCGAGGCCGCCGAAGCCGCAGCCGACGATGACGACGCGGGGGCGGGGACTGATGGTCGGTGGCATTTGCGCGATGATAGAGCCATGCGTACGAAACACCTGCTCGAGCCGCGTACAGGCCGCGTCCGCCATTTCCTCTTTTGCACCGCCCTCGCTGCGCTGCTCGTTGGCTGCGGTGGCGGCTCGGGCGACTCCGGCGGTGGCGCGCCCCCACCAACGGTGCTGGCGAAATTGAACGACACCGGAGTCTCAGTTGGCCAGTGCTTCGCGGCCGGCAGCGAAGCGCTGGTCGCATGTGACAGCGCGCCGGCGCGCGCCTTGAGCCCGTTGCAGGATGGCGCATTGGGACGCGACGCGTCGGCTGCCACGAACACGGGCAGCGACGGCAAGCTGGGCTTCCAGTTCTCGGCCATGTTCGGCGGCTGCGTTCGCGATGAGGTCACCGGCCTGATCTGGGAACCGAAGCCGGCCGACGGGGGCTTGCGGGACCATACGCGGACTTACACCAACTATGGCGACCGGCGTGCCGGCGATGCCAGCGAATTCGTCGACCTGGTCAATGCCTCTTCCCTGTGCGGATTCTCGGACTGGCGGCTGCCGACGATGCAGGAACTGCACAGCCTGCTGGATTACGGAGCGATGACGGTGGCAGCGCCCTGGATCGACGCGACCTGGTTTCCGAATACGAGCCAGCCCCACTATTGGACGTCCACCGTGATCTCGCCGCAGGGGGGCCAGTTCTCGCGGGTGAAGTGGGTGCAGTTCAATCCACGCGGCTTCCTGATCCAGCCCGGCGACCGCTCCGAGCACTATGGTGTCCGCCTGGTTCGCGGTGGCGGCACCGTCCTGCCGGCGAAGTCGCGATTCTCTGTTTCCGCCGACAACCAGGAAGTCACCGACCTGCAGACGGGCCTGGTGTGGCGCCGCTGCACCGAGGGCACGAGCTATGTGGGTGGCACCTGCACGGGATCGCCCGGCATCGCGACGCACGAACAGGCGCTGCAACTTGCCACCGCAACCGCAGCGGCAACGGGCCAGGCCTGGCGGTTGCCCAACGCCAAGGAATTGATCAGCCTGGCCGATCCCGACCGGCGCTCGCCGGCGAGGGATCCGGATGCATTCCCCCCCGTCGCTGGCTCGGTCTACTGGGCCTCGACACCGTGCGGCAACGGCGCCGCTGCCACGATCGATTTCGAAGTCGGCAGCAACGCCTGCCTGGCGCGCAGCCTCCCAGGCTTCGTTCAGCTGGTGAGAGATCCGTCGTAACAACCTTGGGCTGTGGCCGGCTCGGTCGATGACCAACTCCTTGCGTCTGTCCGTCCTCGACCAATCCGTGGCCCGCGCCGGCCGGCCGCAGGACGAAGCCATCCGCAACACGCTGGCACTGGCGCAACATTGCGAGGCGCTCGGCTACCACCGCTTCTGGCTCAGCGAGCACCACGCCTCGGCAACGATCGTCGGCAGCGCGCCCGAGGTGTTGATGGCTGCGATCGCGGCGCGCACGCAACGCATCCGCATCGGCAGCGCCGGCGTGATGCTGCCGCACTACTCGCCGTACAAGGTCGCCGAGCAGTTCCGCGTGCTCGACGCGCTGGCGCCGGGCCGCATCGACCTGGGCGTCGGCCGCGCGCCGGGCAGCGACCAGCGCACCTCGCTGCTGCTCAATCCCGATCCCCGGGCAGCCGCCAACTTCCCGCAGCAGGTGCTGGAACTGCAGGCCTGGGTGAGCGGCAACGAGCTGCCCCCCGGCCACCCCGGCCACGGCATCCCGGCGGTGCCGCGCGGCGCGACCTCACCGCAGCTCTGGGTGCTGGGCAGTTCCGGTTACGGCGCCCAGCTTGCCGCGCACTACGGCATGCCCTATGCCTTCGCGTACTTCATCACCGAGGGCGAGGGCGCGCAGGTGGCGCTGGACCTGTACCGCAGCAGCTTCCGGCCCGGCCTGCTGCAGCAGCTGCAAGCGACGGTCTGCGTCTGGGCCCTGGCGGCGGACACCGAGGAGGAAGCGTGGCGGCTGTTCGCCAGCCGCGAGCGCACCCGTGTCGACCGCAACATCGGTCGGCTGGGACCGCTGCTGCCGCCCGGGGAGGCGCGGCGCGAGTACAGCGAGAGCGAGCTGGCCTACATCGCGCAGCTGCGGCACCAGGCGCTGGTGGGGACGGCGGCGCAGGTGAAGGACAAGCTGGAGGCGCTTGCGCAGCAGCTGGAAGTGCAAGAGATCGTCGTCATCACCTGGACCTGGGACCCTGCGGCGCAGCGCCGCTCCTACGAGCTGCTGGCGCGGGATTTCGGCCTATGATGGCGCGCAGATTTTCGCCCCCGCGCATGAGCATCTCCCTCGCTTCCGCCAACGATCCCGTCCCTGCCTTCCTGGGCGGCGGGGGCGAGATGGGGGAGCGGATCCGCCGCTTCCCCTGGCACGAGCATCCCCTGGGGCCGCCGGCGCAATGGCCGACGGCGCTGCAGATGGCGGTCAGCCTGTGCCTGAATTCCAGCTTCCCCACCGCGATCTACTGGGGCCAGGACATGCACCTGCTCTACAACGACGCCTGGTCGGTGATCCCGGCGGAAAAGCACCCCGGGGCGCTGGGCCGCACCGCCGCCGAAGTCTGGCCCGACATCTGGCACATCATCGAAGGCCAGTTGCGCCATGTGCTCACCACCGGCGAGGGGCTCGCCCTGTACGAGCAGCTGCTGCCCATGGAGCGGGGCGGCAAGCCGCGCGAGACGTGGTGGAACTACAGCTTCACGGCGATCCGTCATGTGGACGGGGCTGTCGGCGGCGTCTTCAACCAGGGCAACGACACGACCGAGCTGGTGCTGGGGAGGCGCCAGCGCCAGGTGGAGATCGAGCGCTGGCGCGAGCTGTTCCGCCAGGCGCCGGCACCGGTCGCGCTGCTGCACGGCCCGGCCCACGTCTTCGAGTTCGCCAACGACGCCTACCTGCGGCTGGTCGGGCTGCGCGACGTCGTCGGCAAGCCGGTGCGTGAGGCCTTGCCCGAGATCGAATCGCAGGGCTTTTTCGCCATCCTCGACCGCGTCTACAGCAGCGGCCAGCCTTACGTCGGCACGGCGGCAAACGTCAAGCTCCAGCGCAGCGCCGACGCCGCGCCCGAGGACCGGATCCTGGACTTCGTGTGCCAGCCGGTGCTGGACAACGCGGGCCGGGTGGAATCGATCTTCGTCCAGGCCACCGACGTGACCGACCGCGCGCGGGCCGAGGCCTCGCTGCGGACCAGCGCCTGGCAGCTGGGCGAAGAGCGCGCGCGGCTCGCCGTCCTGGTCGAGGCCGAGCAGCGGGCGCAGCGCTCGCTACATCTGCTGAACCAGAACCTGGAGGCGTTGGTGGCGGCACGCACAACCGAACTCTCGACGGCGATGGCCGAGCAGCGCGCCATGATCGACCGGCTGCGCGCCATGTTCGAGACCAGCTTCATCTTCCAGGGTTTCATGAGCCCAGGCGGCACGCTGCTCGACGCCAATGCGGCGTCGCTGGAGGTGATCCGGTCCCGGCTCGACGAGGTGGTGGGCCGCCCCTTCTGGGACACCCCCTGGTTCCACGGCACGCCCGGCATCGCGGAGGAAGTCCATCGCGCGGTGCAGACGGCAGCCGGCGGCCAGCGCGTGCAGCAGGTGATCGAGCTCGATCTTCCGGTCGGCCGGCGCAGGTTCGACCTCTCGCTGCGGCCGGTGCTCAACGCCCGCCGCGAGGTGATCGGCATCGTGCCGGAGGCGATCGACATCACCGGCCGCTGAGCGCGGCGGCTTGGTCAACTCCCAGGAGCCGGCCCACCCTGCGCTCAGGGCAGTGTGACCTTGACGATCACACCGTCGCTGACGTCCGTGACGTACAGCTCGCCTTGCTTGCCCAGCAACAGGCCGAACGGCTGGTAGAGACTGGCGGGCAGCGGGCCGGCCGCGACGCCTCTCAAGCCGCGCTGTCCGGCGACCGTGCTGACCATGCCGTCCGGCGTGATCTTGCGCACCAGGGCGTTGTATTGGTCGGCCACGTACAGGTTGCCCGCGCCGTCGATCGCAAGCCCGACCGGCTCGTTGAATCGCGCAGCGCTGGCGGGGCCGTCCGCGTCGCCCGGCGGCCCGGCCAAGGACGTGATGGTCGGCGTGATCGACGTCGCCAGCGACGAGATCGAGACGCCGGAACAGGTGGCGGACACGATCGGCCGCGCACTGCAATTCGTGGCGAAGGATCGCCTGTTCCCCTGCACCAATTGCGGCCTCGCGCCGATGAACCGCGAGCTGGCGCTCGCGAAGCTGCAGGCGCTGGCGCAGGGCGCCGAGCTGGCGCGCCGGAGGTACGCTTGACGGCACGGCTCAATCCGCCTGCCGCGGCCCGGATGCGCGATGTGCTGCAGGACCACATCGAGCGCGGCCGCATTCCAGGCGCGGTGGCGATGGTCGCGATCGGCGGCCAGACCGAGTTCTTCGCCGCGCTGGGCAAGCAGGATCCGCAGTCCGGCACGGCGATGCAGCCGGACTCGATCTTCCGCATCTATTCGATGACCAAGCCCATCGTTTCGCTGGCGGCCCTGATGCTGGTCGAGCAGGGCCGGCTGCAAGTGGTCGACCCCGTGGCGAAGTACCTGCCCGTCTTCGCCGGCCAGAAAGTCGCGGTCCAGGAGGGCGGCAAGCTGCAACTGGTGCCGGTGCGGCGCGAGGCGACGGTGCAGGACCTGCTGCGCCACACGGCCGGCTTCAGCTACGAGTTCCTCGGCGACGGCCCCGTGCAGATGCAGTACCGCGAGGTCGACATCGCCGCGCGCGATCGCAGCAACGCCGAGTTCTGCGCCGTGCTGGCGAGGATTCCGCTGGCGCACCAGCCGGGCAGCTGCTGGCACTACAGCCGGGCGACGGACGTGCTCGGCGCGCTGCTCGAAGTGGTAAGCGGCCAGCCCCTGGGCGTGTTGCTGCAAGAGACGATCTTCGGTCCGCTGGGCATGAAGGACACGGGTTTTGCCGTGCCGCCCTCGCAGCAGTCGCGCATGGCCGAGCCGTTCGCGCAGGACCCGGACACGGGCAAGGACGTCGTGATGATGGACGGCCGCGTCGTGCCGCGCTTCGAATCGGGCGGCGGCGGGTTGCTCTCGAGCGCAGCCGACTACGCGCGCTTCCTGCAGCTGATGCGAAACCGCGGCACGCTCGACGGCGCACGCCTGGTCTCGCGCAAGACGGTGGAATGGATGACGGCCGACCACCTCGGTTCGATCCCGGGCGACGGCGACATGCTGATCCCCGGCCATGGCTTCGGCCTGGGCTTCGCGGTGCGCACGCACGCGGGACTGGCGCCGCAGGCGGGCTCGGTCGGCACGTATTTCTGGACCGGGATCGGCGGCACGTCGTTCTTCGTCGACCCGGCCGAAGACCTGTTCGCGATGCTGCTGACGCAGGCGCCGGGCCAGCGCATCTTCTTTCGCAATCTCTTTCGCCAGCTGGTGTACGGCGCGCTTGACTGACAGGCGCTTCGGTGTAGTCTCGTCGGCATGAACACCAGCACCAACGACCATCCTTCCGGCTGGCGCGAGCACCCGGACGCAGGCGCCCACGAGCACGCGCTGGGCGGCGCGATCGCGTGGAAGTTCGATGGCGTGCGCGTCGTGCCGGGCAACCAGCTGGACCCCAACACGGCGCAGACGCCCGGCATGGACCGCAAGGCCGCGATCAATTTCGCCCGCGTCGGCGCGCAGAAGCTCTGGGCCGGCACCGTCACCATCCACGCCGACGCGAAGACCGGGGCGCACCACCACGGCCACCTCGAAAGCGTGATCTACATCGTCAGGGGCCGGGCGCGGATGCGCTGGGGCGAGCGGCTGCAGTTCACGGCCGAAGCCGGGCCGGGCGACTTCATCTATGTGCCGCCCTACGTGCCGCACCAGGAGATCAACGCGAGCCGGACGGAGCCGCTGGAATGCGTGCTTTGCCGCAGCGACGGCGAAGCTGTGGCGGTCAACCTCGACATCGAGCCGGTGGAGAAGCCCGAGCAGGTGCTGTGGGTCGATCCCACGCACCCCAGGGGCGGCGTGTAGGCGTCGGCCGGACCTACTATCCCGGTGCGCAATCTTGAGCAGGGACCGACGAGCCTGAGCGCTCACTCTGGTAGTTGCTCGTGCTGACGCAGCTTTGTCAGCGCATTCCTACGCCGCGGCGAGCTTTTTTCCACTGTCGAATTCCAGCGCGCCTACACGGCCGCCGCAGGCTCAGCAGCTACAACCGGGGCAGTTCCAGGAGACTGCCATGCCGTCAACGACAAGCGATCCCAAATCCCTCATGCTGGCCGTGCTCGGCCTGGCGCTCGCCGGCGAAGCGGGTGCGAGCTATGTCAATACGACCGCAGGCGGTCCCTTGCGGCCTGGCGTGTACGGCCGCATCGAGGCCGTCAAGAAGGCGCCGCCGCCGCCGGTGATCTACGCCAGGCCGGTGATCGCATCCCGGGCCATCGTGCCGAACGGCGTGAAGCCGGTCTACCTCTACGTGCCGCCCGGCCAGATCCGCAAATGGCCCAGGCATTGCGGCAAGTACCAGGCTTGCGACCTGCCCGTGTACTTCGTGCGAATGGACAACAGCCCGAGCAAGCTGGGCAAGTGGAAGAGCCGCAGCGAGTTCGCGGCGCGGGACACGGACATGGCGCTGCGCACCATGGGCGGCCCGCCGGGCTTTCGCGACTAGTGACGGCGGCGGATCAGTCTTGCGCACCCGCAAGACGAGCTTGCCGAGGTTCTCCTGGAGCTTTCGCCATGCCAGCCAGCTGCGCCGCGTCCGTCGGTGCGCAAGTGACAGCACCCGGCGACGGGCTGCACCGTCAAGGCGACCATGCTATCGAAACCAGAGCATGGAAGAGTTGCGGCGGGCCGCTGCCAGGCGCATCGAACCTGCAGCCGGGCTGCCCCCGCGGCCATTTGCTTGTGCTGTAATGATCGCGGAGGAGACATCCCACCGTGTCCGGGTCGCGCATGACAGGGCTGCGCCGGCCAGATCATCCAGAGAAAAAGGAATCCCGCCGAATGTCCGTGACACCGTCTTCTTCTGCCTGTGCCGCAGGCAGCGCCTGGCGCTCCGCGCTCGCCAGCCGCTATGCCGGCGTGCGGGCGCACAGCCTGGCGCTGGCGGCGCCGCTCTCGGCGGAGGACCAGGGCGTGCAGTCGATGCCCGACGCCAGCCCGACCAAATGGCATCTGGCCCACACCAGCTGGTTCTTCGAGGCCGTCGTGCTGCAGCCGCACGCGATCGGCTACCGGCCCTTCGACGATCGCTTTTCCCGCCTCTTCAATTCCTACTACGAGTCGCTCGGCCCGCGCCATCCGCGCCCGCAACGCGGGCTGCTGACGCGCCCGTCGCTGGACGAGGTCCATGCCTATCGCGAGCACGTCGACGAGGCGATGCAGCGTTTCTTCGCCGGCGCCGGCGCCGACGATGCGGCGTGGCAGCCGGCCGCCGCACTGGTGGAACTGGGCCTGAACCACGAGCAGCAGCACCAGGAGCTGATCCTCACCGACATCCTGCACGCGCTGTCGTGCAATCCGCTGCTGCCCGCCTATGCGCCGCAGGAGGCGCCGGCCTTGCGGCTGGCGACGCCGACACCGGGGCTGAACTGGCTGGAGCGCGACGGCGGCGTGGTGCACGTCGGCCATTGCGGCGACGGCTTTGCCTTCGACAACGAGACGCGGCGCCATCCGGTGCTGCTGCAGCCCTACCGCATCGCCGACCGGCTGGTGAGCTGCGGCGACTACGCGCAGTTCATCGCCGACGGCGGCTACCGCAATCCCGCCCTCTGGCTATCGGACGGCTGGGCCGCCGTGCAGGCCGGCAACTGGCAGCACCCGGCTTACTGGATCGCGCCCGACGATCCGCGTGCGCCCGCCGGCCACTGGCAGGTGTACGGCCTGGCGGGCGTGCGTCCGCTCGACGACGCGGCGCCGGTGTCGCACCTGAGCTTCTACGAAGCGGCCGCCTATGCCGAGTGGGCCGGCGCCCGCCTGCCCACGGAGTTCGAATGGGAGGCGGCCTTCGATGCGCCCGGCATTTCGCAGATGACGGGACAGGTCTGGCAATGGACCCGTTCTTCCTACGATCCCTATCCGGGCTTCCGGCCTTTGTGCGGCGCGGTTGGCGAATACAACGGCAAGTTCATGGTCGGACAGATCGTGCTTCGCGGCAGCAGCAGCGCCACGCCGCCGGGGCACGCGCGGCCGACCTACCGCAACTTTTTCCCGCCGGCGGCGCGCTGGCAGTTCTCGGGCCTGCGGCTCGCCAAGGACGGTGCATGCTGAACCGATCGCTCGCCGGCCACGAAGGCGCCGCTGCGGCCGCCGGGCAGCAGGCGCCGCACGAAGCTGGCCAGAGCGGCTTCGCGGCCGACCTCGCGCGGGCTTTGGCCACGAGGCCGCGCAGCATCTCACCCAAGTATTTCTACGACGCCCGCGGCTCGCAGCTGTTCGACCGCATCTGCGAACTGCCGGAGTACTACCCCACGCGCACCGAGCTGGCGATCCTGAGCGACCACGCGGACGAGATCGCGCGCCAGATGGGCCCTCGGGCCGAGATCGTCGAGTTCGGCGCCGGCTCCTGCGTCAAGGTCGGGCTCTTACTCGACGCGATGGACCGGCCGGCGCGCTACCTGCCGATCGACATTTCGGGCCAGCACCTGGCTGCATCGGCGGCGCAGCTGCGTGCACAGTATCCGGAACTCGACGTGCAGCCGGTGGTCGCCGACTACACGCGGCGGCTTCTGTTGCCGGCCCCGGTCTCGGGCGACGGGCAGCGCGTCGGCTTTTTCCCGGGCTCGACCATCGGCAACTTCACGCCGGCCGAGGCCCTGCATTTCCTGCAGGTCGCCGGCCAGGTGCTGCGCGGCGGAGCCCTGCTGCTGGGGGCCGACCTGATCAAGGACCCGGCCGCGCTGCACGCCGCGTACAACGACGCGCAGGGCGTGACGGCGGCCTTCAACCTCAACCTGCTGGCACGCGCGAACCGCGAACTGGGCGCCGATTTCGTGCCCGAGCAGTTCGCGCACAGCGCGTTCTACAACGCCCCGCTGCAGCGCATCGAGATGCACCTGGTCAGCCGCTGCAGGCAGCAGGTGAAGCTGGCGGGGCAATCGCATGGGTTCGAAGAAGGCGATACGCTGCACACGGAGAACTCATACAAGTTCACCATCGAGGGCCTGCGCGCGCTGGCCGCGCGCGCGGGCTTCCGTCCCGGCCCGGTGTGGACCGATCCGCGGCGCATGTTCAGCCTGCACTGGCTGCACGCGCCGGCCTGATTTTTGTTTTCGACGCGACAGAGGCACATCATGAAAGCGACCTGGAATGGCAAGGTGATCGCGCAGAGCGACGACACGGTGGTTGTCGAGGGCAACCACTACTTCCCCGACAGCGCGTTGAACCGCGACTACGTCACCTTCAGCAACCACAAGACCAGCTGTCCCTGGAAGGGCCAGGCCAGCTACTACTCGCTGATCGTGGACGGCGAGATGAACGCGGACGCGGCCTGGTACTACGCCGACCCGAGGCCCGAAGCCGAGATGGTGAAAGGCCGGGTGGCGTTCTGGAAGGGCGTCAAGGTCGAGGCCTGAGCGGAGCCATCCGTGCCACAAGCATTGGAGGTCGATGCCGCCGTCGTCGGCACCGGACAGGCTGCGCCATCGCTGGCGGTCGCGCTTGCCCGGCGCGGCGAAAAGGTCGCGCTGATCGAGGGCGGCCTCGTCGGCGGCTCGTGTGTCAACGCCGGCTGCACGCCCACCAAGACCCTGCGCAAGAGTGCGCGCGTCGCGCACCTCGCGCGCAACGCGGCGCAATTCGGCGTCGACGTCGGCAAGATCGAGGTCGACTTCGCCGCTGCGATGCGCCGGATGCAGGAGCGGGTCGACGGCGCCCGCGGCGACCTGGAGCGCTGGATTGCCGGCGAGCCGAACATCACCCTGCTGCGCGCCTGGGGTGCGTTCACCGGCGGCAAGCAAGGCGCATTCGAGCTCATGGCCGGTGATCGGCCGGTGCGCGCGAAGCGGGTCTATCTCAACACCGGAACCCGGGCCTTGATCCCGCCCATTCCCGGCATCGACAGTGTGCAGGCGCTCGACAACGTCGGCCTGCTGCAACTGCGAAGCCGTCCGGCGCACCTGGTCGTGATCGGCGGCAGCTACATCGGCCTGGAGATGGGACAGATCTTTCGCCGCCTCGGCAGCGAAGTGACGGTGATCGAGACCGGCCCGCGCATCGCCAGCCGCGAAGATGCCGACGTGTCGGAGGCGATCGCGGCGTTCTTGCGCGAGGAGGGCGTCGAGCTGCTCGCCGGCAAGCCGGTCGACCGCGTCGAGCCTTCGGCCGCGGGCGTCGTGGTGCACGTGGGCGCAGCGCGCGTCGAGGGTTCGCACCTGCTGGTCGCAACCGGACGGCTGCCGAACACGGAGCGGCTGAACCTGCCAGCCGTCGGCGTCGAGACCGACGAGCGTGGCTTCGTCCCGACCGATGGAAAACTGCAGACCAATGTCCCCGGCATCTGGGCGCTCGGCGACATCAACAAGCGCGGCGCCTTCACCCACACCAGCTACCAGGACCACCAGATCGTGCTGGCCAACCACGACGGCGGCTCGCGCACGGCGGACGGCCGCGTGCCCACCTACGCGATGTTCACCGATCCGCCGCTCGGGCGCGTCGGCATGTCGGAAACCGAAGCGCGCAAGTCGGGCCGGCCCATGCTGATGGTGAACTGGCCGATGAAGAACGTCAGCCGCGCCCGCGAGGAAGGCGAGACCGCGGGCCTGATCAAGCTGCTGGTCGATGCGCAGGACGAGCGCATCGCCGGCGCGACGGTGCTGGGGCTGAACGGGGACGAGGTGATCCAGGTGCTCAGCAACTTCATGGCGACGGGCGCGAGCTACCGCGTGCTGGAGCAGGCGCTGCCGATCCATCCGACGGTGAGCGAATTCCTGCCCTTCGTGCTGGGCAAGCTGCAGCCGCTGAAGTAGGGCAGGCGGGCTTTGCTAAGCTCGCCGCATGAATTTTTCGCCGCCATTCACCGCGCCCGAGGGGCTGCAGGAGCAGCTTCGCTCGCGTGGCTATGCGGTGCTGAGCCCGCAGTCGGTCGCCGATCTCGCCGGCGTGCAACTGGCCGATCTCGATGCGCTGCGCCCCGGCTGGAACGAGCTGCCGCCCGACGCCTACCTGAAGGACGGCGGACGCTACAGGCGCCGCCGCCATTCCTGCTTCGTCGCCGACGCCGGCGCGCTGTCACCCGTACCGCACCGCGCCCATTGGCAGCCGGTCGAATACAACGCGCTGCATGGCGGCATGCAGCGCTGGTTCGAGCCCATGGATGCCGGCACCGTCTCGGCGCAGGCCTGGAGCAAGCTGATCGGCGCGCTGGCGACGGTGAGCTCCGATCTCAAGGGCGCGCGGCCGTGGTTCGTGGAAGCGCACCAGTTCCGCATCGACACCACCGACGGCATCGGCCGTCCCACGCCCGAGGGGGCGCACCGGGACGGCGTCGACGTGGTCGCCGTGTTCCTGGTGGAGCGCGAAGGCATCAAGGGTGGCGAGACCCGGGTGTTCGAATCCGACGGCCCCGGCGGCCAGCGATTCACGCTCACCGAGCCCTGGAGCCTGCTGCTGCTGGACGACGAGCGCGTCATCCACGAGACCACCCCGATCCAGCCTCTCGAACCGAGCGGCCATCGCGACACGCTCGTCGTCACTCTGCGCGCCGGCGGTTTCCAGGGCGCTTGAGAACCGGCTCAGTCGCGAATGTCGGCGACGGGACTGGCGCCGAAGTCGGGGCGGGCCAGGAAGGCGAGGACGCTGGCGGCGGCTTGCTCGGGTGAGGCGAGAACGCCCTTGTCTTTCAGGCCGATGAAGGTGCCGACGTCGGGGAAATGGCCGCTGTCGGCGCTGCGCAGGTGGACCTGCATGTCGGTGTCGATCACGCCGGGCGCGAGCGAGCAGATCCTGGCGCCGTTGGCGCGATCCGCTTCCTCGAGGGCGACGCAGCGGCTGAAATGGTCCATGCCGGCCTTCGCGGCGCAGTAGGCGGCCTGCGAGGCCATCGCGCGCCGGCCCAGACCGGAGGAGATGTTCAGGATCCGGCGCTGCGCCTTCCAGCTGGCCGTGGCGCGCAGGAACGCGCCGGTCAGCAGCATCGGTGCTTCCAGGTCCACCCGCAAGGCGTCGGACAGGTCGCGCGCCGGGATGTCGCCCAGCGGTGCGATTCGCGGCAGCAGGCCGGCGTTGTTGATCAGCGTGATCGACTCCAGGCCCGCGCCGTCGCGACGCGACAACCATGTCTCCAGCTTGGCTGCGGCGCTTTCGGGCCGTGCCAGGTCGTGCGGCCACTGCTCGCAGGCGACACCCCGGCGCGACGCCTGCCCCGACAACGCGTCGTCGGTCTTGCGCGAGATGCACAGCAGGTCGTGTCCGGCGGCGATCAGCTGTTCGGCCATCGCATGGCCCATGCCGCGCGACGCGCCGGTCAGGATGGTGAGGTGGGAGGAGGTCATGCCCGATGGTACTCAGGCGCAGGGCTTCATGCGGCCACGACGATGGGAAACGTCGCCTGCAGGCCGTCGCTGCCTGCAACGAAGGGGACCGTCACCGCCGCCCGGGCCGGGTCCGGCATCCTGCGCCAGAGGAAGTCGCGCTCGTTGTTCGGATCACCCGCGACATAGAGCTGCGTCGTCAGCAATTCGCGACCGCCCAGCTTGACCTTGACGTGGATGTGGGGCGTGCGGCCGGAGTAGGGAACCGGGCGGATGGTGCGAAAGCGGTAGCGGCCGTCGGCGCCGACGGTCACGCGGCCGAAGCCCTGGAAGGCCGGGTCGGCGCGCCCGCCGTCGCCGGGATGGTGGTAGTGGCCTGCCTCGTCGCATTGCCAGATCTCCACTTGCGCGCCGGCCACGGGCTTGCCCGAGGTGTCGGACACGCTGCCGTCGACCCACGCCGGCTGGCCGCGGCCGTATGTCATCGCGCCATTGCGCAGCAGGTCGTAGTCGGAATCGCGTGGCAGCGAGACCGGATAGAACGGGCCTTCGGTCTGCGGCGGCGTCGCCATGCGCTGCGCGGCGTTCTGCGCCCGGGCGCTGCGCCAGACGATGGGTGCGAACACCAAGGCTGCGGCGACCTGGCGTCTCTGGATGGTCCTGGGGTGCATGCGATTCTCCTTGGCGGTCCGGTTTAGAAGGGTGTGGGGCTGGAAAATTCCAGCTGCGCGCCGCTGCCTGGGTGAAAGAGGCGCAATTGGCGGGCGTGCAGCAGCAGGCGGGGCGCCGCGCCTGCAGTCCCTGGCGGTGCATACAGCGCGTCGCCCAGGATCGGGTGGCCGAGCGCCTTCAGGTGCACCCGCAACTGGTGCGAGCGCCCGGTGACGGGTTCGAGTTCCACCCGCGTGTTGCCGCCTTCGTGGCCTAGCACCCGCCAGCGAGTGACGCTGGACTGGCCGCGCTCGGGATCGACGATGCGCAGCGGCCGGTTCGGCCAGTCGGCGGCGATCGGCAGGTCGATCTCGCCCCAGCCATCGCTGGTCGCCGGCGCGGCAAGCAGGCCCGCGACCACCGCTTCGTAGCGCTTGCCCACTTCGCGGCCGGCAAATGCCTGGCTGAGTCGGCGCTGCATCTGCGCACCTCGCGCCATCAGGATCAGGCCCGAGGTCGCCATGTCGAGCCGGTGGACGACGAGTGCACCCGCATAGCGCGCCTGGACCCGGGCCGAGAGGCAGTCGGCCTTGTCGGCGCCGCGTCCCGGGACGCTCAGCAAACCGGATGGCTTGTCGAGCACCAGCAAATCCTGGTCCGCGTGGACCACGCAAATGGCCGCCTCTCCGGATAATTCCCGCATGACTGCTTTAGCTTCCATTCCGTTCCCGTTGCAGACCATCCTGCTGCTGGTGGGCTCCAACCTGTTCATGACGATGGCCTGGTACGGCCACCTGAAGAACCTCGCGACGGCGCCGTGGTACGCGGCGGCGTTGATCAGTTGGGGCATTGCGCTGGCCGAATACCTGCTGCAGGTGCCGGCCAACCGGATCGGCTTCCAGCAAGCGGGCTTTTCGGTCGGCCAGCTCAAGATCATGCAGGAAGTGATCACGCTCGCGGTGTTCGTGCCGTTCGCGGTGTTCTACCTCGACGAGCCGCTCAAGCTCGATTACCTCTGGGCTGCGCTGTGCATGGTGGGCGCCGCCTATTTCATATTCCGCAACGGCTGACATAACAGCCGCAGTTACACTCGCCGCATTCCCCCAAAGTCAGACCAGGAGCCAGGATGCTGTTTGGCAAGTTGCTGCCGCGCGAAGGTAATTTCTTCGAAATGTTCAACCAGCATGCCGACCGCATCGTCGAAGCTGCCCGCGCCTTCTCGCAACTGGTGGCCAACTACAACGACCCGCACCTGCGCGAGCAGTACAACCGCGACGTCGACAACGCCGAGCGGGCGGCCGACCGGGTGACGCACGACGTCAACCGGATGATCCACCAGACCTTCATCACGCCGATCGACCGCGACCAGATCCACACGCTGATCAACACGATGGACGACGTCGCCGACCTGATCCAGGATTCGGCCGAGACCATGTCGCTGTATGACATCCGCCACATGACGGACGAGATCGTTCGCCTGACCGACGTGTCCGTGCGCTGCTGCGAGCGCGTGCAGGAAGCGGTGCGCCTGATCGGCAAGCTGTCCGAGCAGAACAGCGCCGAAGCCGCGCTCAAGACCTGCGAGGAAATCGACAAGCTCGAGTCGGACGCGGACCGCGTCATGCGCGCCGCGCTGTCCAAGCTGTTTCGCGAGGAGCCGGACGTGCGCGAGGTGATCAAGCTCAAGGCGATCTACGAACTGCTGGAGACGATCACGGACAAGTGCGAAGACGTGGCCAACGTCGTCGAGGGCATCGTCCTCGAGAATTCCTGAGGATCCGGCATGGAAGTCACGCAGGCGGCCCTCTGGGTCGTGATCATGCTGGTCGTCATCGCGCTGCTGTTCGATTTCATGAACGGCTTCCACGACGCGGCCAATTCCATCGCCACCGTCGTCTCTACCGGCGTGCTGAAGCCGGGCCAGGCGGTGGTGTTCGCGGCGTTCTTCAACCTGATCG